>JBFYTF010000291.1:0-7904 GCA_041300865.1 Anaerolineae bacterium | reverse complement strand
TGCTCTCTATCTGTTTGTTAAAGTGCGAAATGCAGGCTTAGGGTCTGGCACGATCGATCATCCAATGGTCGTCAAGCTCGGCCCGAACGCCCTCGACATCTCGCTGGAGGAGTTCAGGGGGCTGCTTGAGGGAAGGCGGGGAGCGATCAAGACCTTCCTGCTCGACCAGGACCGCATCGCCGGCATTGGAAACGTCTACGTCCAGACGCCGCTGTGGAAGGCCAAGATCCACCCGCTGCGACCGATCCCGAGCATGAGCGACGAAGAGATCGCGGCATTGTGGCAGGCGCTGCGCGAGATTCTCCAGGGTAGCATCGACGCCGGGGGCGCGCCCTTCGAGCTGAACCTGTACGGGCAAAAGGGCGGCTGGGATGACCCCTACCTGTTCCACTGGGAGGAAGGAGCACCGTGCCAGGTGTGCGGGACGCCGCTGGCCAAGATCCGGACGGGGAGCACGGGGAGCTATATCTGCCCGGGGTGCCAGCGGCTCAAGTCAGCAGACCCACTTGGCTAGAGGCGGGTTCCGCACCCCGCTTGCCTGGGTGGGATCGCTCACTCAAGCTCTAGCTGTGCTAGCAGCGCCTTCGCCTCGACCAGATCCACATGTCGAACCCTTCCGTCAACCAGCAGCAGAAGCCAACCGGCTACAGGCGGACCTCGAGAGTGGCCAAGCGCGGCTCACCCTATCTCGCCGAGCAATTCCGCGGCGTCCTTCAGATCGGGAAGGTCGAACCCCTCGGTAAACCGCCCGTACACCTCGCGCAAGCACTGCTGCGCCTCCGCCAGCTCGGCCGCCCAGCCCTCCCCTTGGCGCTCTCGCAGGCGCACCAGGCCCATGGCCGCGCGCAACTCCCAGGCGAGCGCGCCCTGTTCCCGGGCGAACTGCATGGCCTGTCCGAAGCACGCCAGCGCCTCCTCGGCCGCGGCGAGCCCATCCCGCTCCAGCAGCAGCTCGCCCCGCACGCGGTGGAGCTCGGCCTGGTAGCTCTCCCCGCAGGGCAGCCTCGGCGGCCCGAGCACCGTGTCGATTGCCGCCAGTCCGGTAGCCAATAGGCCGGCGCGCTCCGCAGCATTTCCCGCCGGGCGCCGGCCGGCCGCGACCAGGCACCCGTCGGCCAGGACCAGGGAGAGGTTGTCGGTGCCGATCAGCATACCTGTGCCCTGCCAGGCGGCCATGGCACTCTGCATCCGCTCGATGCCGGCGTCCTCGCCGCCGGCGTGATCCTCGCCGCTCGTGACCGCCAGCCACCCAAGAAAGACTTTTGAATAGGCATGCCACCAGGAATAACCGTGCTCCAGGCACAGCCTGTGGCACAGCTCGGTCCGCTCCTGCAGCGCCGCAGCATCGCTGCGCAGGAGAAACAGCGTGATGGAGCCCAGGGCAGAGGCACGCGCCTGCCCGTATGGGTCCCCCTGCTCCACCGCCGCGGCCAGTGCCTGATTGCTGTACTCCAGGGCCTGCTCCGGGTAGCCCAAGAACCATTGATCCAGGGCAACCCAGGCGAGTATGTGGCTGAGGGGATCGAGGTCCATGATCGCCTGCAGCTCCGCCCGCCGCTCTGGAGTGAGCCAGGCCAGCAGCCACTGGAAGTGGCTCTCCGCTTCCTGGAGCCTTCCCATCAAGTTGTACGTCATGCCCATGAGATAGCGGGCGCTGGCAGCAGAAGCCTCGTCGCCCTGATTTGTCGCCTGGTCGAGCAGCCGCGTCGCCGCCGCGAGGGCATCCTCCAGCAAGCCCTTCGCAGCGAGGATCTCCGCTTCCGCCTGGAGCATTCGCAGCGTGGGCCGTCCGTGCGCCTCCCCCGCCCCCACTTCGGCGACCCGCGCGAAGGCGCTCTCCACCTCTGAGGCGCCCATCCCGGCCAGGTTGCGCTGCGGGCCCAGCCGGGCCAACCCCAGCAGACGTTGGACCTCGGCGCGCTCCTTCGACGGCGGCTCGCCGGCAAGGAGGGCCAATCCGTGGTCAAAGTGGTCGAGGGCTTCACGAAAGGCCGACAGCGCCATGGCCTGGCGGCCGGCGTCGTGCAGCGCCCGGGCGGCCGGCAGGGGCATGCCGGCCGCCTCAAAATGCCATGCCAATGACACCGCCGGCGCTGGGACCTGTCCCGAGGCCTTCGAGGGAGCCCGCTCCTCCCCGGCCCCCATCTGCGGGGCATAGATGGCTTCCAGAGCCCGCCCGGTCGCCTCGTGCAGCCGCGCCCGCGCCAGCACGTCCAGGCCGCCATAGGCGCTCCGCTGCACCAGCGAATGGCGGAAGCGGTAGTACGACAACCTCTGCCCGCTCGACGCCATCCGCTCCAGACGGTTTGCCTGGACCAGCCGGTGACGGGTTCGCAGGGACCCGCTCAGCCGCTGCAGGGCAGTCTCCTCGTCCCACCCCAGGGCCCGCGCCGCCACCTCGGCGGCGAACAATTCACCCTGCACGCTGGCTGCTTGCAGCAGCACCCGGTCCTCCTCCGGCAAGGCGGCCAGGTGCCCGGCGATCACCGCTTCCACCCTGGCGGGCAGATGATGCCAATCCAGGCCGGGCGCCTCGATCCAGTGCCCGACCTCGTCCCGCACCAACGCCCCCCGGCGCTCAAATCTGCCCAGCAGCTCGACGGTAAAGAGCGGGTTGCCCTCCGTGTGCTCGTATAGCGCCTGGCGAAAGTCTGCCCCCAGGCGGTTTGGCTCGCTGTCGACGTAGGCCTCGACGAAGGCCCGCCCATCCGCCTGATCCAGGTCGACGAGGATGTCCCCCCAGTCCCGGGTAAGCTCGTGAAGAACAGACCCCAGACCTCCGAGGTCTTGAAGACCTCGGAGGTCTGGCGCTGCTTGCAAAGCCTCCGGCCGGTAGGCGCAGGCGAGCAAGATGCGGCTGCCGGCCAGTCGACGCCCCAGGTGAAAGAGCAGGGCTGCGGTGCTCGCATCGGCCCACTGCAGATCGTCGATCGCCAGGAGAAGAGGCGTTCGCACAGAGACGGCGTGCAGCACCTGCGTCACCTGGGCGAACAGGTCGGCCTGGGGGGCGGGCGTCGCCTTCTCTCCGGCGCGGCGCACGATCTCCCGCAGGCGCACCTCCCAGCGCCCGCCGCCCGGAGGGACGCCGAACCCCTCGACGCGCCGCAGCAGCGCCTCGCCCGGCACAAGGGTGTCGATCAGGTCGGGGCCGTGTTCCACCAGCGCCGCGACCACCGCCGGCAGCGCCTCCCAGGCGCGCCGCGCCTGTTCCGGCGAGAGCATGCCGCCGGCCCGCTTGCCCTCCACGTTCCCGGCCAGCGTCTGGAGCATCTCGCGGAAGGGCAGGTAGGGGTCTCCGGCGCCGCCGTGGGCATTGCAGTTCCCGCGCAGCACGATCAGATCGCCCTGTGCCTGGGCAGCCCGCCGGGCGAATTCGTCCAGCAGCGCCGTCTTGCCGCTGCCCGCCTCGCCCGCGATGAAGGCTACCCCACCCCCGCCGGCGAGGGCGCGATCGAGCAGAGTACCGAGCCGGGCCAGCTCCTCCTCGCGCGCCACGAAGCGAGACGCGGGGACGGCGAGAGTGGGCGTCACCATCTCGCCGCGTCTCCGCGTCTCCGTGTCTCCGCGTCCCCCCATGGGCTGAGGCCAGGAGAGGGTTCCATCGCGAATCTGGGCATAGAGGGCCTGCGTCTCATCTTCCGGCCCGCAGCCCAGCTCCTCGGCCAACAGGCGACGGCAGGTCTCATAGTGCGCCAGGGCGGCGGTGCGTTCCCCACCCAGGGCCAGGGCGGCCATCAACTGCCGGTGGGCCTGCTCCCGGTATGGCTCCAGCTCGAGCTGCCGCCGCGCCCACCGTGCCGCGGCGTCATATTCCCCACGCGAGGCCTGGAGGGAGGTCAGTTCCGCCAGTACAGACAGCACACGGCGCCGGTATTCCGCGCCCCTGAACAGCACCCAGTCGTCAAAAGCGGGGCTATCCCCCACCGACAGGCCGTGCAGAAAGGGGCCGCGGTAGAGGTTGGCGGCTTCTGTGAGACCTGACAGGTTTCGAAGACCTGTCAGGTCTTGACTTGTCAGCCGGTCGAACTCGGCCACGTCGAGCCGGTGGTCGCTGTCAATGTTGAACCGCACGCTGGTGCGGCTTACGAGCAGAACGGGAGCGGACGCCTGGAGATCGCCGGGTGACCTTCGGCCCCCGGGTGATCTTCGGTCACCAAGGGCGCCGCGGAGGTTGGACAGGGCGTTGCGCAGCGCGCTGAGCGCCTCGCGGTCGGGCCGCTCCGGCCACACCAGGGAGGCCAGTGCCTCGCGGGCGTGCTCCCGCCCGCTCTCGACGGCCAGGTAGGCCAGCAGCGCGCGCAGGCGCTCGGAATTCACGCCTTCGGTCGGCCGGCCGTCCAACGTCGCCTGGAAGGGTCCCAACAGTGCCAACTCCAGATGAGGCACCCCTTGCCTCCTGTCTCTTGTCCATTTTATCACAGGCGGCGCAAACTCGTCAAATATCCGCGCCCACGCGCGTTTCCCGCGCGATCTGCGCGCGATCTGCGCGCGATCCACGCGCGTTTGGGTGATACAGTGAAGCTACCTGGAAGGTCCAAGCTTACAGGTAGGTGGAGAGAAGCGGATGAGCGATGAGCCCGATGCGTACCAGACCTATCTGCTGCACCTGTGGCGCGCCCGGTGCCAGGGGAAATGGCAGTGGCGCGCCTCCATCGAGAACCCGCATTCGGGCGAGCGCCATGCCTTCGCCAGCTTGGAGCAGTTGTTCGCTTACCTGAGCGACAAGTGCGAGCGGGAGGTGCCGGGCGACAGAGACGCGGAGAGAGGGTGATGCGGAGAGAGTATACCACGAATTCCGCGACTCGTCAAATACTCTTTTCCACGCACGTTTCTGGCATAATCCACACACGATCCACGCACGATCGTCGTGTATGCAAGAGCAGAGGATGAGAAAAGGAATGCCGATGGACGACGGCGCCAAGCTGGCAGTGATGAAATGTCATCGTTCAGAACGAAAACGCAACCATTTACGATGTGACGAAGGAGGCTAGAAATGAACAAGAAACGGAGTCTTGTGCTGGTTATCGCCCTGCTGGCTGCGCTGCTGGTGCCCGCCTCCACGTCAGCGCAAACAGGGTACAGTTTGGTGATCAGCGGAGGCGATGAGCAGTGGGCACTTGTACAGAGCGACTACGCAGAACCGCTGAGAGTGACTCTCACTTACAATGGACAGCCAGTAGCAGGCGCTAGCGTCCATTTCCTGGCGCCTTCGTGTTGGGGAGAGTTTCAGTACATTCCCCCTACCATCAGGAACTTTGATGTGACGGCCTATACGGACGCCTCCGGAGTAGCCAGCATGTACCCGCGGGCTGATATAAAGGAGGGAAGTGTTGAGGTCAGCGCCAGTGCCTACGGCCAAACGGTCATCTTTCACCTGCACAACACACAAACCGACTCTGAAAACTCCTATATAAGCATCAGCGCGGGCGAGCGGCACAGCTGTGCGGTCATCTCTGACGGACATGTCACTTGCTGGGGGGATAACACTTATGGCCAGTCGTCGCCGCCGGAGGGAGTGCTCTTCAAACAGGTCAGCGTGTCCTTGTGGCACTCCTGTGGGATTACTACAGATGACACCATCCGCTGCTGGGGTACGGAGGATACCGGTCGGATATCCGGCGCGCCAACCGGCACCTTCACGCAGATCAGCGTGGCCCAATGGCACGGCTGCGGGCTGCGCACCGACGGCACCATCGACTGCTGGGGGAAACCCGATGGTGGGCGGACCGATGATCCGCCTGGCACATTCATCCAGGTCAGCTCGGCCGCATGGAACAACTGTGCGATCACTACCGAACACCACGTCTATTGCTGGGGGCATCCCCGGGCGGCGCCGCCGACCTATGCCGACGGCACTCCCTGGCCTTTTATTGAAGTCAGTGTCGGCCCCTGGCACGCCTGCGGGATCTGGGAAAATCGGGCCGGTATCGAATGCTGGGGGACTAACGATTATGGGCGGATGGATGGTCCTGCCCCTGACGGGTACTCCCAGCATCTCTTCTACAATATCGCTGCGGGCGCTTTCCACACCTGTGTGCTCGGCAAGCACCCCCAGGCTTCAGTATATACGCAGCGTTATGCCCATTGCTGGGGTAGCAACGACTCTGGGCGAAGTGATCCTCCGGGAGACGAGTCAACTATCCCTTATTCCAGAATTGCTGCAGGCCGGGATCACACCTGCGCCATTACAGGGTCCGGCGGTATCGTTTGCTGGGGGTATAACGGCTCGGGCCAGGCACCCGCAGAGATAGGAGGACTCCAGAATGGGCCGGGTTTCACGGTCAGCAGCACGGCCCCTACCAATGACCATGTCTGCACCAATGCGCACTGCACCTTGCCTGAGGCGATCGAGTTCGCAAACAAGAGCCCCTGCCCCAGCACGATTTTTCTGACCGCCGGGGCTGTCTACACGTTGAAGAACGACATCTATGAAGGCTCGGGCCTGTATATTAATACCCCCATCACCATCGAGGGGAACGGCGCCACCATCCAGCGCAGCACGGAAACCGGTACGGCCAACATTCGCATGGCGCTGGTGGATACAGGCGGGAAGCTGACGCTCAAGAATGTCACCGTGCAGGGTTTCCAGTCGAGCACGCTCCACGGAGGCGCGATCTACAACAACGGGACCGTGACGATCGTGGGCAGCACCCTGTCTCAAAACAGCGGTGTGGCCGGCGGCGCGATCTACAACAACGGGACCGTGACGATCGTGCGCAGCACCCTGTCTCAAAACAGCGGTGTGGCCGGCGGCGCGATCTTTAACAATGGCACCATGACCGTCGCCAACAGCACCTTCTATGACAACCATGCCACAGTACAGGGCGGCGCCATCACCAACGGCGCTGACCGGTCGCTCACCGTGATCAACAGCACTTTCCTCGCCAACTTCAGCCCCGACGGCGCGGCAATCAAAATTCGCGAGTGGGCGCGTGTGGCACTCTTTAAGAACACACTCTTTGTCAAAGGGCCTACTGAATATCACAATAACTGCTCTGGGTACATGACCATCGGTATCGACAACATCATGGGGGATGACTACTCCTGCTACACTGACTTTCTCAAGACTGCGGCCGAGATCCGCCTGCAGCCGCTGGCGAATAATGGCGGGCCAACCTTCACCCTGGCATTGGGCAGTGGAAGTGCAGCCATCGACCAGGGGAACACGACCGCCTGCAAAGACAGCCTGATGGCTTATGGCAGCGGCTGGATCGACCAGCGCGGCTACGGCCGCTTTGCGGACGGCAATGGGGACGGGTACAAGTACTGCGACATCGGCGCGTTTGAGTACAACGCCACCTCCGGCGGCAGCGCCCCCGCCCCCGACACCACCCCGCCGCAGGCACGCATCCTGCTGGACCCCACGGACCCGGGTGGCGCCAACGGCTGGTACATCGGCCCGGTCACCATGAAGCCGGAAGCGCGTGACACCGAATCCGGGGTGATCGAGCTGCGCTGCGCCCTCGACCCGCAAACGCCGCCCACCACCTACGCAGACCTGCCCGAGGACATCTGCCCCTTCCTGGCGGGCGCTCCCGTCAGTGAGGATGGCCCGCACACCCTCTACATGGTGGCCATGGACGAGGCCGGCAACCAGAGCGGAGTCATCTCGAAAGCCTTCCAGATCGACGCCACCCCGCCGACTCTGACCTGCCCGGCCGCCGGACCCTTCCTGCTCAACAGCGGCGAGCAGGCCATTGGCCCGGCCGGCGTGGATGCCTCCGTCTCCGGGCTGGATGAAGCCCTCAGCACCCTGAGTGGGATCGTGGCGACTGAGTCGGTGGGCCCCAAGCCGCTCACCTTCACCGCCTTTGACCTGGCCGGCAACTCCGCCAGCCTGGAGTGCGGCTACAACGTCATCTACGATTTCGGCGGCTTCTACCCGCCGGTCGAGCCGGCGCCTG
>JBFYTF010000277.1:0-4739 GCA_041300865.1 Anaerolineae bacterium | reverse complement strand
TGGTCAGAAACACCTCACTGACGACGATGCAGCTTGCCCCGTCGTTGAGCGCCTGGATGACGGCTGCGTCTGGCCTAGGGTCGTCGTCCAGGAAGCAGAGATAGAACCGGGTCGTATCGTCACCGGCAGCCCGAAAGGAGCGTTCGAGGCTTCTGAGCATTTGCTGGTGTGTCCTGCGGTGGTCGCTTCTGCCGACGCGAAGATAGGACTTGCGCAAATGATGGATGAAGTAAGGACGCGCGAGAAGCGGCACAAAGGCGATGCGCTGCCTGTCAAACTCACGAAACTGATTGATCCAGCCGATGGGGTCATAGGTTTCGGGTTCTCCGTGCGTGAAATAGATCACGGCCGTGTGGCCCTGGCCCGGGTCGTCTTTCCGCCGCGTCAGGGTGGGAACCCGCCTGCCGTCCTCCCGGGACAGCACCTTGCGGGCCATCAACGCGTAGCCGGCCAGTGCTGAGGCCAGGGCCAGCAGCGTCGCCAAGACGAGCTCCCATCCCTGAAAGCCCCCGATCAGGGCGACGGCCGCACCGACAAAGGCCAGGGTAGCAGCCAGGAGGTAGCGGCTCATCCTCAGGGGATGGACCGTCAGAAATTGGACGTACAGCAACCCAAAAGCAAAGGGCAGCAGCACTGCAGCCAGCCAGTTGAGCAGCATCGAGGTCACTCCTTTGTTCCTAAAATGATAGCGCGCGTCCGCCGCAGCCTACGACCCGGGATCAAGTCCCTCGGCCAACGAGCCTTCTGTTTCCTCGTGGATCAGGATCTCCCCGCGGTAGCCGTCCACGGTGACCAGTGTCCCATCTGCGATCCGGCAGGCACCCGGGACCGACACCACCGCCGGGATGCCATACTCCCGGGCGACAATGGAGCTGTGGGACAAAATTCCGCCTGACTCGGCGACCACCGCGCCGGCCTTGGTAAACAGCGGCGTCCAGCTCACGTACGAGTAGGGGATGACCAGAACGTCGCCCGGTCGCAACCTGTTCAAGTCCTGAACACCCTTCATAATTCGGGCCGGGCCCGTATAATTGCCCCGCGAGGTGGCGATGCCCTTCAATCCCTTATTATCCAGGTCAGGATGCAGAGGGGGCGCCTGGTCGCCATAGATGATATCGGGCGGTGTGACATCCCGTACCTGCTCAACCTCCTTTTTTCGCTCCCAGACCAGTGCCTGGCAATCCGGCGCCGGGCGGCCCGTCTTGACGATTTCCCGGACCTCGTCCAGGTACAGCCAAAAGATGTCCTCCCTCTGGGCCAGGATGCCGCGCCGCACGAAGTGATCGCCCATGGTCAGAAAATGGTCCCGGAACAGGCCATACCCGAAGGTATAGAGCGAGCTGACTGCCTCACGGTACAACCGAAAACGCCGTGCCCGGTTGTAGAGCGATTTGAAGAGCGGGCGCCGCGCGGCCGAAAGCGGCAGATCTGCCAACTGGAGCTTGCTCCCGCCGGCGCCCTCAGGGGGCGTGTAGTGCGTGACCATCTCCAGGACAAGGCCCGGATTCTCTCGCCATGGTTGCTGGGAGAAATCGTTGCCGCTGTTGCTCAGATGGCCGAACTTGTCCAGGAACTCGGCGATCCCTCGTTGCAGAGGCTCGGTTCCCGCCAACGCGGCGAGCTGATCGTAGCCGCCTGCCTGGATGCGGGCCTGAAGGTCTCTATCCAGTGTCGCATACACCTCGTGCAAGCGAGCCAGGTGCAGGTTGGGGTCAAAGGGCTCCAGTTGCTCCATGTCACCGGTCAGGTCGAAGCGTTCAAAGTCGACTGCCATGCGGCCCAACTGTCCCTTGAGGATCTGGTTGTACACCTGCATGAGCAGCGGCGTCACAATGTTGTAATACGCTGCCTCCTGGGCCAGTGGGTACAGACGGTCGATTTCGCTCAGCAGTTGCACTTCGTCCAGCTCGGCTACGGGCCTGCTCCGACAGGCTCGAAACTCCTCCCGCATGGCCGGCAAAAAGGCGTCTACCTTGCGCGCGAATCTCGCCTTGGCCAGGCCGAAACGCAACATCCGGGGGAGGAGGGTGTATGTGCTGGGGGAGGGCTTGAAGGAGGGTCGTTCGGGACCTTCGACCTCGATCCCCATGAGCAGCTCCAGGGTTTCGCCCGGCAGCCCGAGTCGCTCAAAGACCTTGCCCAGCGCTGCCATGTTAAAATAGGCGCGCGAGTAAAAGTAACCGGCCAGGCTCTCAGGTTGGAAGTCGTTGGGTCCAATCAGTTCGGTGAGCAGTTCTATCCAGGCTCCATTCACCAGGGGGACGTTCACCGACCAGATGAGAGGCTTGATAATCCCTGGGAACACCTCGCGTGAGATGCGGTTGGAGTAGAGGGGGATGTCGAGGGATGTTATATCGCGCAGCTGGACCCACTTGACCTCCTGGCCGTCGTATACCCACTCCAGGTCCGCCGGGGCACCGTAGGCTTTGGCAATCTCCTTGGTCTCGCGGACGATGCCGGCGATGAGCTCGAGCTCGATGCCCTGCTCATTGCCTGACTCGGCCGGCGTACTGGTCCACGTGCCCCACTTGTTGATCCACCTGGCGGGGGTGACTCCATCCTGGAGCAGGGTCACGCCGCTGCCCCTGACCGCTTCGACCACGACTTCGTCCAGGCCGGTCATAGGATTCTTGCTGAATGCCACGCCCGACACCTGGGGGGAGACCATCTCCTGGATGATCACCGCCATCTTGAGCTCCTGCGCACTGAGGCCGTGCTGCGCCAGGTAGGCCTGTACTCCAGGCGATTGGGCGGTCGCCCAGATGGACCAGATGGCTTGCAGTATTGCGTCTACACCCTGCGTGTCGAGTACGCTCCTGAATTGTCCGGCAAAGGACGAGCCCAGGCCATCCTCGAAGTTGGCCGACGACCGGACGGCATACTTTCTCTGGCCATCGAGCTTGGCCGCCAGCTCGGCTTTGAGCGCGATAGCGGCCTGGACATCGTCGCGCAGGTAGCCTTCATGGGCTGCCCAGGTACAAACATAGGTCACAGGCGTAGAGAAGCCCTTGTCGGCCAGGAAGCGCAACTTCTCAGCCTTGTTGCCGATGGTCTCGATCCGCTTGGTGTCCTGCAGGCGCAAGATGTAGTCCGCTGGCATGTCGCTCCTCGCTCTCGTACAGGTCAGGCTCGCGACCGCTACTCGTACCTGAGCGCGTCGATGGGATGGAGACGGGAGGCGCGCACCGCAGGGTAAACGCCGAAAAAGAGCCCCACGGCCATCGAAAAGCCCGTCGCCAGCAGAATTGTCGACAGGGAAAGATGCAACGCCAGGTCTTCCACCGCCCTCGAAACGCCGATGGTTCCCGACACGCCGATGCTGATGCCAATCAGCCCGCCCAGGAGGCTGAGGACCATGGCCTCAATCAGGAACTGCAGGAGTATGTCGCGGCGTTTCGCGCCCACTGCTTTGCGGATGCCGATCTCGCGCGTACGTTCGGTGACCGAAACGAGCATGATGTTCATAATGCCGATGCCACCGACCAGCAGAGAGACGGCCGCGAACCACCTGCCCGGTCCTGTCCCCATGCGCTCACACTCCGTGAAACGAGATCTGACGTTCCGCGGCAGCGGGGCCCGTGCTAGCTTGCAGTGCTATAACCTCAGCCAGGCATGGTACCCGGCCGCCTGCGGTCATATTTGCCAACGACTGGCCGCCGTCGGCCAGGAGGAGGATTCCCAAGAATTATAGCAGAGCTCGCCCCGGAGTGCAACAGAACTCCCCGGGACCGTTGGCCACACCCACCCTAAAAGCTGCGCTACGGTTCCCGCGCAGCTAGAGCGGCCCGAATGGACGGGCACACGACCGCGTCGCAGGGGCCAGCGCCGATTGCTCTGTTCATGCGCATAGGGTCTCGGGCGGCCCTGTTACGGGCGTGCCTGGGCCCCTTCCTCAGCCGTTCTCTCGTCTGGGCGTTGAGGCAGAGGTGGATCGGGGTTGACGATGAGCCGGCGCCAAACGAACGACACCAGCCAGGCCATCAAACCCGCGCCAACGACGCCGGGCGCCCAGGGCCCGAGTACTCCCAGCAGAAAGCCGCCAAGCGGCGGCCCGATCACGCGCGTCAAGCTTTCGATGGACGTCGCCAAACCCAACGCGCCTCCCACCTCCTCGGCATAGACCGATTTGGTGATGGCGCTGTTGATGATAGTGTTGAGCACGCCGGCAGCGAGAGCGACCGGGGCCAACACGATCAGCAACAGCAACACGTTGGGCGCAAGTGCCCAAGCCAGTAGGGAGACTGCCAGCAGCGCGACGGCAGCCAAAATCAGGTGGTTCTCGGGAAAACGCTTCGCCAGTCGCCCGATGGCCACGCCCTGCACCAGGACGCTCAGGAACCCGACGTAGGCCAGGATATAGCCGGTCTGCGTGGAATCCAGCCCGAGGCGATATTGAGTATAGAGCGCAAAGACCCCAGTGAACGTCGCGAAGGCCAGACCGTACCACAATCGGATGTGAAGCAGGGGGCCGAAGCGCGGCCGCTGCATCGCCTGCCACATCTCCCGTGCGCTCAAGACTGCGCGTTGGCTGTGCTTGGCCATCTTGGCCCTGATTTCGTCGGTCAGCGACTCGGGAAGCCAGAACAGGACGGCCAGCCAGTTCAGGCCGGCCAGGGCAGCGGCGACAAATGCCGGCAAGGCGTATCGTTCTCCGGCACTCAGCGCGCCACCTGCCGCGGGACCGATGATGAACCCCAAACCGAAAGCTGCGCCGATGAGACCCAGCCCTCGCGCCCGGT
>JBFYTF010000271.1:0-5343 GCA_041300865.1 Anaerolineae bacterium | reverse complement strand
CAATAGGGCCCACATGACGTGGATCGGATCGAAGCGGGCGGAGCACCGGACGCCGATGAGCCGCGTGTCGGCCGGATAGCTTAGCCGGTTGGCGCCGGCGAGCTCGGCGGCAGCGTGGCCGCTCCACTCACAGCCGAGTGCCAGGATGCGCGGCCGGCCGTTTTTACGTGCCGGTGCCAGTGCTGCCTCGATCTGCGCCAGCACCTGGGCGTCCTGGTCGCAGGGCTGGCTGATGGCCTTGACCGGGCAGACGACCACACAGTTGCCGCAGCCCGTGCACAGCAAGGGGTCGATGTGGGACAGATCCAGTGTTCCGTCCCGTTTCTGCATCGTGATGGCCCCAAAGGGGCAGGCCGCGACGCAGGTGCCGCAGCCCGTGCACACCTTTTCGTCGACTGCGGCAAAGGGAGCCTGGCTGGTAACCTGGCCTGCCCGAATGTAGCGCATGGCTCTGAAGGCGGCATCGGTGGCCTGGAACTGGGCTTCCGTCCTGCCAGTCGGGTAATGGGCAACGCCACAGACATAAATGCCCCGCTCGGCATAGTTCTGTGGCCGCAGGCGAGGCCGCATCTCGGGAAAGAAGCCGTTCTCATCCTGGCCGATCTTGAGCATGTGCGCTAGCACACTGGCGTCGGGCTGGGGTACCAGGGGCGTAGCGAGGACGACGCGGTCGTAGGGCAGGCGGTAGTCTCTTCCGGCCTGCTGGTCGCGGACCTCCACCCCCTCGCCGGTCACCCTGGGCAGCGACGACGGAGCGTAGCGGAGGAATGCCACGCCGGCCTGCCGTGCATCCAGCACCTTTTGCGTGTACAGATCCTCACCCAGCAGATACATGTCGCGGAACAGGACTGTGACCTGCGCCTGGGGGTCAGCTGCCTTGACCTGCAGCGCCTGGTTTAGGGCGGCCATACAGCATACGCCGGAGCAGTAGGGCACGGCCTCGTCGCGCTGCCCCGCGCACAGGATCATAACGATGCTGGATGCCGGGGCGTTGGGCGCTGCGTCGCGAAGCTCGCGCTCGAAGTCGAGTTGGGTGACGACGCGCCGGCCGTCGTAATGGTACTGGCCCCAGGGCTGCATGACCTGGGCGCCCGTGGCTACGATGATGGCGCCGACCTCGAGCGGCTGGCCATTCCCGTTGAGGTGGACCGTGTAACGCCCGACCGTCCCCGAGACGTCGGTCACCTGACTTCCCCGCATGACCTTGATGTGGGGATGGTGGGTGACCGCCTCGACCATCTGGGCCAGGAACGTGGCCGCGCTGCGCCCAGTGGGATAAAGGGAGTGGGCGTCGCGCAGCATGCCGCCCAGGGCAGTCTCCCGCTCAACAAGGGTCACCGCCTGGCCCGAGTTCGCCAGGGCCAGGGCAGCGGTCATGCCCGTTAGGCCGCCGCCCATGACCAGGGCGCCGGGCACGACGGCGGCGCTGGCCGCGTGGCGCGGCTGGCGCAGCCCGAGGCGGGCGACTCCCATCCGGATCAGGTCCAGCGCCTTGTCAGTCGCCAACTCTGGCTCATCATGGTGAGCCCAGGCGCAGCCCTCACGGATGTCCACCAGCTCGAACAGCCGGCTGTCAAGGCCGGCTTGCTCACAGGCGGCCCGGAAGCGAGGCTCCATGGTGCGGGGCGTGCAGCCGGCGACGAGCACCCGGTCGAGCGCAGCTTCGGCGCACGTGGCGCTGATCGTCGCCAGCCCGTCGGGGGAGCAAGAGTAGCCCAGCCGCCGCGCGATGATCACATTCGGCAGATCGAGCGCGCCCCTCTCCAGGGCATCCACGTCCAGAATCGACGAAATCTGATCGCCGCAGTCGCAGACGAAAACACCAAGCCTAACGTCGCTCATCTTGCCTCCCCTGCGGGTCTGCCCTGGATAGGTTCCGCCAGCAAGGCTGCGTGGTCGACAAACTGCGGAGCTACGTAAGAGTGGCCACAGACCCGGCAGTTCACTTCCTCGAACTCGGAGTGCCAGGCATGCGCTGTCCGCTTGCCGCCCGTTATGTCGGCGAGGGTGATGGCCCCCGTGGGGCACACCAGGACACATGTGCCGCACTCGATGCAGGCGTTGGAGGCGATGTGGAAGGGCGGGCTGACCTTTTTCTTTATGCCCCGGTTGACGAGGCTGATGGCGCCGACACCGACGATCTCGTGGCAGGCGCGCACGCACAGGCCACAGAGGATGCAGTCGTCCTTTTCCATCGTAAAACGGGGTGTGGTCACGCCCAGCTCCTCGGCCATGGCCCGGATAAGCGGCACGTGAGACGATGAAGCCATCAACAGCTCGATCGTCATACGCCGTGACCTGCGCACTTTTTCCGAGTTGGTGCGAACGATGAGCCCCTCCTCGCAAGGATAGGCACACGCGGGCACCAGTTGCCCCCCGCGGCGATTCTCGAGCTCGACAAGACACATGCGGCAGGCAGCAAACGGCTCCAGCGCCTCGTGGTAGCAGAGAGTTGGGATGGGGATGTGGTGCTCCCGCGCCGCGTGCAGAAGGGTACGACCCTCCTGAACCTTGATTTCCTGGCCGTCCATGGTCAACGCGATCATGAGCTTCTCCTCTCCACGACCAGTTCTCGTTCCGGGACTGGCGTGTACTCCAGCCCCATCGTCTCCAGCCATTCGAGGTCGCAGCGCAGGCAGCGTTTGCACTCCTCCTGAACCGTCGTTTCGTCGAACAACAGCTCCACCTCGCAAAAGTTCAGACGCCGCGCGGCGACGGGAATCTCCAGCGTCGGCGGGCGGGTGGCCGCGGCGTACTGCTCCATATCGAACTGGCGCTCGACGATTTCGTAGCCAGGCCTTACCACAACCGGCTCGGCACGGCCGGTGCGCAGATAGTTGGCCACGGTGTCGGCTACCTGGTTGCCCTGCGCCACGGCCTCGACTACCGTAGATGGACCAAGGGCAAAGTCACCGGCGGCGAAAACGCCGGGACGCGAGGTGGCCAGGGCGCCGTTTACGACGCACACGCTGCCGCGCCCAGTCTCGACACTATCGTCGCCCACGTTCCACGCCAGGTCGGGCTCCTGGCCGATGGCCGGGATGAGCACGTCTACCTCCAGGATGAACTCGGAGCCGGGGATGGGCGCAGGCTGCCTGCGGCCGCCGGTATCGAACGCACCCAATTCCTGGCGTATCAGCTCGATGCCGGTGACGCTGCCGTTGCCCAGCACGCGGCTGGGGTTGGTCAGGAAGTGGAACTGGATGCCTTCCTTTTCGGCCCCCTCGATCTCGTCCAGGTGGGCGGGCATGTCGCTGCGGCTGCGGCGGTAGATGAGATGCACCTCGCTGGCGCCCAGCCGCCAGGCTGAGCGCACCGCGTCGATCGCGACGTCGCCGCCGCCGACGACGGCCACCCGCTTGCCGGCCAGGTCGGGGGCGTGGCCCAGGGCGATGTCGCACAAGAACTTGGTTCCGTGATAGACTCCGCCCATCTCCTCGCCCGGCACGCCCAGCTTGCGGCTTTTGTGGGCGCCGATGGCCAGGATGACCGCCCTGTACCCGGCGTGGTCCAACAGTCCGTCCAGGGTTATGTCTTTGCCCAGGGTAGTGTTCAGCCTGATCTCGACCCCGGCCCGCTTGATGTTTTCGATCTCGATGTTAAGGATGTTGCGGGGCAGCCTGTACTCGGGGATGCCCACGGCCATCATCCCCCCGGCCAAGGGGAGGGAATCGAAGACGGTCACGGGGTAGCCCTTTTGGGCGAGGCGGAGCGCGGCCGTGAGGCCGGCCGGCCCGGCGCCGATGACGGCCACCATTTCGCTTTTTCGCTCCTCCAGAAGCGGTGGCGTCCAAGGGCGTTCCAGCTCGTGATCCGCCATGTAGCGCTTGATCTGGCGGATGGCGACGGGCTCGTCCAGCTCGCTGCGGCGACACTTGGTCTCGCAAAAAGCCGGGCAGACGCGGCCACAGGCCAGGGCAAAGGGGTTGCGCCGGCGGTGGATCTCCAGGGCCTCGGCATACTGACCCTGGGCCACGAGGGAGACGTAGCTGGGCACATCCACCTCAGCCGGGCAGGCGTTGCTGCACTTGGCACGCACCAGGGCGGTGCACACTCCTGATGGGCAGCGACGCTCGCGAATGTGAGCCTCGTACTCGTCGCGGAAGTAGCGGATGGTGGTCAACACCGGGTTTGGCACCGTCTGCCCCAGGCCGCACAGCGACGAAGCCTTGACCTCACGCGCCAACTCCTCCAGGTACTCCACGTCCCCCGGCTCACCCCGGCCGGCACAGATGCGCTCCAGCGTCGCGAGCATGGCCTTCGTACCCACACGGCAGGGCACGCACTTGCCGCACGACTCTTCCTGCGTGAAGCTCATGAAGTAGCGGGCCAGGTCGACCATGCAGGTGTCCTCGTCGCAGACCACCAGCCCCCCAGAGCCCATGATGGCCCCCAGGCTGACCAGCGACTGGTAGTCGATGGGCACGTCCAAGTGCCGGGCTGGGATGCAGCCGCCGGATGGCCCACCGATCTGGGCAGCCTTGAACGCTTTTCCGCGGGGGACGCCGCCGCCGATCTCGTAGATCAGCTCGCGCAGGCTGATGCCCATGGGCACCTCGACCAGGCCTGTGTTGTTGATCTTGCCCACCATGGAAAAGATGCTGGTGCCCTTGCTATCCTGGGTGCCGATGCCGGCGTACCAGTCGGCCCCCTTCTCGATGATCAACGGTACGTTCGCCCAGCTCTTGACGTTGTTGATATTGCTGGGCCGGCCCCACAGCCCCCTCTCTGCGGGGAACGGGGGACGCGGACGAGGCTCGCCGGTCTGGCCCTCGATGGAGGCCATCAGCGCCGTCTCCTCGCCGCAGACAAAGGCTCCAGCTCCGATCCTGATCTCGATATCAAAGTCAAAGCCTGAACCCAGGATGTTCTCGCCCAACAGGCCGGCGTCGTTCATCTGTCCCAGGGCGATCTCCAGGTGTTTGATGGCCAGTGGGTATTCGGCCCGGATGTACATGTACCCACGCGTTGCGCCGATCGCGTAGGCGCCGATGATCATACCCTCCAGCACGCGGTGGGGGTTGCCCTCCACGATGCTGCGATCCATGTAGGCGCCCGGATCGCCTTCGTCGGCGTTGCAGATTACGTACTTGACATCGCCCGCAGCGGCACGGCACAGTTTCCACTTGAGCCCCGTGGAGAACCCAGCTCCGCCCCGTCCGCGAAGCCCGGCGGTGGTCACCTCTTCGATCACGGCCTCGGGCGACATCTGCCCCAGCGCCCTGGCCAGTGCCCCATAGCCGCCGATGCCGATGTAATCGTCGATGCTGGTGGGGTCTATGAGGCCGTTGAGGTTGAGCAAGTGACGGGTCTGCCGTGCGTAAAAGGGTACTTTGTGCTCGT
>JBFYTF010000257.1:0-21386 GCA_041300865.1 Anaerolineae bacterium | reverse complement strand
TCGAGAGCGAGGCCTGTGCGGAAGCAGGCTTCCAGACGGGCTGTGCCCTCCACGATCCGGTCCGGCTCTATCCCCGGCCCGCGGCCGAGGTCATTCGTGACACGAGGGACCACCGGGACGCTGGCCGGTCAGAGCTGCGCCATCTCGGAGCTATCGCAAGCAGCTACGGCATCGACCTGTTGGAAGTAGTCCTCGGCCCAGCGGAACAGGGCCGTCCCTTGACCGTGGAGCTGCGCGGCAGTGCCGCGGGCGCTGCCGAGTTTCGACTCGAGGTCTGGAAGTTGATAGAGGGGGACCAGCGCATCCTGCCGGCCGCAGCGGTCCCTGAGCGCGCAACGGTCGAGCCCGGCGGGGTGCTGTCGTACACGCTGCCCGAGGTCGACACGCAGCGCTACAACCGGCTGGGTCTCATCATCACGCGCGTGGACAACGAGGAACGGCGTGACCGCAGTGGATCCTACACTCTCAGCCTCCACTGAGCCTCAGCGCAGGCGTTGCGCGGGTGGGACGCTCTGTACCACCCGGCAACTTTTGATTGCGCCAATCGCCAAATGGTAGTATGATGGCGCCGGAGCATTGTTACCTGTGAAGATCAAGCTGCCCGATGTGCCGGCACGCTGGCGCGTGCCGGCTGCTTTTGCCGCGGTCTATATCATCTGGGGCTCGACCTATCTCGCCATCCGGTTTGCGGTCGAGACCATGCCGCCCTTCCTGATGGCCGGCACGCGCTTTCTCCTTGCCGGGACGATCCTGTACGCAGTCATGCGGCGGCGTGGCGTCGCGCGGCCCACTGCGCTGCACTGGCGCTCAGCGCTCATCGTCGGCGCCTTGATGCTCCTGGTCGGTAACGGTGGAGTCGTGTGGGCAGAGCAGGTCGTCCCCTCGAGCATCGCTTCGCTCATGGTGGCCACAGTACCCCTGTGGATGGTTGTGCTCAACTGGCTGCGCGGCGACCGGATCCGTCCTACGGCCGGTGTAGCTCTGGGCGTAGCGATGGGCATGCTGGGCATTGTTCTGCTGCTGAGCTCGGGGCAGGGCACGGCGGGGCAGCCGCTGCCGACGACAGGGCTGGTGGTCCTGGCGGCCGGCTCCCTCTCTTGGGCGGTCGGCTCGCTCTACTCCCGGCGCGCCGCGCTGCCGGCCGACGCCTTGCTGAGCACAGCTATGGAGATGCTCGCCGGGGGCGCGCTCCTGTTCCTTGCCGGCCTGGCCGGTGGTGAGGTGAAGCAGCTTGCCTGGCAGGAGGTCTCGTATCGCTCCATCGCGGCGTTCTTCTATCTTGTCCTTCTTGGCTCCCTCGTCGGTTTCTCCGCCTACATCTGGCTGCTGCGCAACAGCACCCCGGCCAAGGTCTCGACCTATGCTTTCGTCAACCCCGTGGTGGCCGTGTTTCTCGGCTGGGGTCTGGGGGGCGAGACGCTGACAACTCGAACGTTGCTCGCTGCGGCAATCATCGTCGGCGGCGTGGCGCTTATTGCAACCTATCAACCCCGCGCCTTGCCCGCGCCGAGCGCGGATTCACGGCTGCAGACGAGGGAAGAGTGTAACTGATCCTCCTTGTTGTCGCGATACTACGTCTTTTGTCGTAGGCGCTTCGGGAGCGACTCCGGCTTTTGACCCACAGGATTTCGACCTCGGGGCCGATGTGCAACTCTACTCCAGGTGTTATACTGAGGCAAACCGTCCTGTAAAGGCGTCTGAACGTATGACAACCGAACGAAGGCACTCCCAAAGCCTGTCGCGCCGCGCTTTTATGCGGCTGGCAGGTGCGGCGGCGGCAAGCGCTACGCTGGCTGCCTGCTCCCCAAACCTGGCAGGGCCGCCGGCAGGGAGGAACGGAAAAGCTCAACTGGTGTACCAGGATTGGCGCACGGACTGGTTCCCCGAGATGGCGCAGGCGATGCTGGAAGAGTTCCACGCGGCGCACCCCAACATTCGCGTGTTCTACACCCCCGATCCCGACAACCTGCTGGACCAGATGCCGCTGGACATGGAAGCCGGCACGGCGCCGGACGTGCTCGCCGGCTGTTGTGACTGGCTCCCGGCCTTCGCCCAACAGGGACATCTCCTGGACTTGAGCCCGTACGTGAAGGCCGACCTGGACCGGGCGACGATAGAAGAGTGGGATCCGGCACAGTACCAGGCGCTATTTACGTCCGAGGGTGTGCAGTTCGCCCTGCCCAAGTATCACGGAGCCCTGGCACTCTATTACAACAAAGGTCTGTTCGACGCTCGGCGCGTCGATTACCCCGACGCGTCGTGGACGCACGACGACTACCTCGCAGCCATGCAGCGTGTCTGCGGGGCTCGCAGTCGAGCCGGAGAGCCCGAGATCTGGGGCAGCATGCTCGACATCAACTGGGACAGGCTCCAGGTGCACGTCAATGCCTGGGGAGGGCGCTTCGTCGACCCCGCTGACCCGACGCGAAGTATGATGGCGATGCCCCCCGCAATGGAAGCCATGGAGTGGATCCGGAGTAGAATGTGGGACGACCGGTTGATGGCCAGCTTTCTTGACGTGCACAACGTCGAGACACGCCGGGCGTTTATCGACAGCAGGATCGCGATGGTCGAGGATGGCTCCTGGGCGCTGAAGGACATCTTGGCCGGCGCCAATTTCGAGGTGGGCCTGGCGCCCATGCCGGCTGGACCCGTGCGACGCGCGACCCTGGCCACGACCGATGGTTTTGCCGTCTATTCTCGCACCCGCTATCCCGAGGCGGCCTGGGAGCTGCTCAAGTTCTTGACAAGCCGGCAATATGGCCTCGCCATGGCCCAGGCCAATTTCCTGCAGCCGGCCCGCGCCTCGCTGGTCGATCAGTGGGTGGACATCGTTCGCAGCCAGTTCGCGACCCGGGCCAGGGATCTGGATATTGGGGTCTTTGCCGATGGGCACCTCAAGGGCTACTCGGTTACGGCCGAGATCTTTGCTAATCAGGCTGAGGCAAGCCGCCTGGTGAAGGCCGCCTGGCAGCAGATCTTTACCCTGGGACAGGCTCCTGTAGACCTGATGCGCGACGTATCGGCCCAGATCGAGGCGCTTCAGGAGCCACGCCGGGAGGGCTAGCTCGTGCGCAATCGGTGGCGACAGCTACGCGCTCGGATCATTACCTGGTCATTCGTGCCCACAGTAACCATCCTCGCGGCGGTTGCCGTGCTGACCTTCCTGTCCTACGAGGATGTGGCCCAGAACGAGATTGAGGGCCGAAACCGAGAGCGCACGTACCAGGCAGCCAGCCGCCTGCGCGAGGAGATGCTCAAGTTTTCGGAGACCCTCGTTGGCTTAGCCCGAACGCTGGCAATCTACGAAGACTATCCGGTGGGCCAGCGCTCGGCGATGGAAGACGCCAGGCAGCGCCTGGCGGCGTTTGACGGTGGCGTAGTCCTCCTGGATCGCCGTGGCCAGGTAGTAGGCGCTGAGCCGGCCCGGCCCGACATCTTTCGCCAAAACTGGGCGGACCGGCTCTTCTTTCGGCGGCTCCTCGGCGGCGAAGCAGTCGTTGTCTCGGACGCAGTCGCCGATGGCCCCGATGGGAGCCAGGTGGTGATCGTCGCCGTACCCATCACCAGCCATCGCGGCGACTTCCTGGGAGCCCTGGCGGGCATGTTTCGTCTTGGGCAGCCAACCGTCAGCGCCTTCTACGCCAGCCTCGTACGCCTGCGCATTGGCGACAGTGGCCATGCCATCCTGGTCGACTCCAGAGGTCAAGTTCTATACCATCCGCAGGCGGAGGCGATCGGCAGGCAGTTTGAGGAGCCTGAGGTATTGAGCCGCGTCCTGGCCGGGCAGATCGACGCCTTTCGCGACAAGGACCGGGTGGTCGGCTTTGCGCCGGTGCCCGGCACTCCCTGGGGACTTGTCACCGTGGACAACTGGGCCAGCCTGACCAGCGCCACCCGCAACTACCAGCAGCTACTCCTTGGGCTGCTCATCCTGGGCATTGTCCTGCCCGCTGTCGGGTTTGGGTTCCTGGCCCACGAGCGGCGGCGGGAGGCCCTGGAGCGGGCACGCGTCGAACAGCAAATGCGCGTCGCGCGCGTAATCCAGCAGACCTTGTTGCCAAAAGGCGCGCCGAACCTGTCGGGCTGGCAGGTAACAGGTCACTACCAGCCTGCACAAGCTGTGGGTGGCGACTTTTACGACTATTTGCAGCTGAGGGATGGCCGTTTGGGTCTGCTCATCGGCGATGTGACAGACAAGGGAGTGCCGGCGGCCCTGGTGATGGCCACCACACGCAGCCTCTTGCGCTCCGTCGCGCAGAGCGGACAGTCACCGGGCCAGGTGCTGCAGCAGGTGAACGAGCTGCTGGTCCGAGAAATCCCGCCCAAGATGTTCGTCACCTGCTTGTACGCCATTCTGGATCCCAGGACCGGGCGGCTGCACTTTGCCAACGCCGGTCACAACCTGCCGTACCGCACCGGAAATAGCAATGGGCAGGCGGCCGAGCTGCGGGCCACAGGCATGCCCCTGGGGCTAATGACAGGCATGATGTACGAAGAAGCAGAGACAACCATCGAGCCTGGGGAATGCCTCGTCTTCTACAGCGATGGCTTGGTAGAAGCGCACAACTCACACCGCGAAATGTTCGGCATCCCGCGCTTGCGGTCGCTCTTGAGCACTGGCGGCCTGCAGTGCCCAACCCTAATCCAGCGGCTGCTATCGGAACTGGAAGCCTTTACCGGCCGTGGCTGGCAGCAGGAGGACGACGTCACCCTGCTCACTCTGCACCGCGGTACCCCGACGAGTTGTGGCCCTGCAGGCGAGGCCGGATCGGCGGGCTCAAGCACATGGCACATCCTGGAGCACTTTTCGCTGCCGAGCGAGCCCGGCGGCGAGCGCCGCGCCATCGAGCAGGTTGGCAGGGCCGTCAAAGGTCTGGGGCTATCATCGCGACAACTTGACCGGCTGAGCACGGCTGTCGGAGAGGCCACTATGAACGCCATGGAGCATGGCCACGACTACCGGCCGGAGCTCCTCGTCGACATAGAAGTACTTTGTTCGCCCGAGGCAGTCGCGGTGCGCATTACCGACCGGGGCAGTGGTCCTCCTCAAGATGTACCCGAGGTGCCGGACATTGAGGCCAAGATCGCCGGGCTGCAGTCACCACGCGGCTGGGGGACCTTTCTCATTGAGAAGATGGTGGACTGCGTAAACGTGATCCAGAACGAGACGGGACACACGGTCGAACTCGTTCTCCTGCTGACGGGGAAAGGACAGGAACGTGCCGACGCAGCATCTTGAGGCAGGCGTGCGCCATTTGCCCGGAGCAGCCATCCTGGAGCTGCGTGGCGAGGTGGACGGCTTTGCCGAGGAAACGCTCAACAGAGCCTACAGCAGGGCCGAAGAAGCCAATCCGGTGGCTGTGCTGCTCGACCTGGGCGGCGTCAAGTACATCAACAGCAAAGGGATCGCGCTCCTCGTCGTGCTGCTCATACGCGCCCGGCAGGCCCGCCGGCAGATCCTGGCTTACGGGCTGGGCGACCACTTTCGCGAGATCTTTCAGATCACCCGGCTGTCGGACTATATCGGCCTTTACGACGACGAGACAAGTGCGCTGGCCGGAATTGCCCGGTCAGGCCACGCTATGAACGGAAACGCCGATGGGATCGAGCATCGAAACGGCAAACAACCTCGGGCTGAAACCTGAGCCAAAAGGAGAGCCAAGAATGTCCAACTCACCAAAAATCAATGTCGTGGTCCGCCCGGCAGGCAGCGACACCTGCATCCTGGACGTACAAGGTGAGCTAACGACCTTTGCCGAAGACAAGTTGATGGCCGCGTACAATGAGGCGTGCAACCACAACGTGCGCAACATTGTGCTCAATTTCGGTGGGCTGGAGTACATGAGCAGCTCGGGCATCGGTCTGCTGGTGACGCTGCTCATCCGGGCGCAGCGGCAGCAGAAGCGGCTGCTGGCCTGTGGCCTCGACGACCATTATCGCCACATTTTCCAGCTCACCCGGCTGGACGAGGCTATTAGCATTCACCCCGACGAGGCGTCGGCCCTGGCCGACGCGGCCACTCCGCCTGCGCAACCTGCTTCCTGGTGAGCTGAAGCCATGTTTGTAGATCGAGAAGAGGAGCTGGCAAGACTGAAAGGCTTCCTGACCAAGTCGCTCGAGGGGAACGGCCAGGTGTGCTTCGTTGCGGGCCAGGCAGGCAGCGGCAAGACCGCCTTGGTGCGCCACTTTGTCGAACAGGCGCTTGCCTCAAACGATCAAGTTGCTGTGGCTGCTGGCACCTGCAATGCCCAAACCGGCACCGGCGATCCCTATCTGCCCTTCCGCGAAGCCTTGGCGATGCTTACTGGCCAGGTGCCCGCCAAGAAAGCCGAGGGAGGTGGCTCGGACGAAAACGACCGCCGCCTGCGAACGGTGCTGGTCCGCTCCGTTCAGATCCTGGTGCAGGTAGCACCCGAGTTCGTCGGCATACTCGTTCCGGGAGGCAAGCTTATCGGCGAGTTTGGAAAGGCCATTGCCGAAAAGGTGGGCTGGATGGACCGCTTGGAGCTCCTGACAGAGAAAAAGGGGCTTGCAACCGGCGCAGGAGAAACACCGGCTGAGCAAAGTCGAATCCTCGAGCAGTTCACGACTTTCTTGCACAAGCTGAGCCAAGAGCTCCCTCTCATCCTCTTCTTGGATGATCTGCAGTGGGCCGATGGCGCCTCGATCAACCTTCTATTTCATCTGAGCCGCCGGCTGGAGTCCAGCCGGGTCCTCATCCTGGGCTCGTACCGGCCCAACGACCTGGCCGCGGGGCGCGACGGCAAGCGCCACCCCCTTGAGCCGGTGCTCAACGAGCTGACCCGCTTCTACGGAGACATTACCTTGGACCTGGACGCGATCCCGGTGGAGGGCCAGCGTCAATTTGTAGACTCGCTCCTGGACTCCGAGCCCAATGCCCTGGGTGAAGAGTTCCGCGCGGCGCTGTTCCGGCACACGGCCGGCCACGCCCTCTACACGGTCGAGTTGCTGAGGGCCTTGCAGGAGCGCGGGCATCTCATCCGGGACGGCAAGGGACGCTGGATGGAAGGGCAGACGCTGGACTGGAGCACACTTCCGGCGCGCGTCGAAGGCGTCATCGAGGAGCGCATCGATCGTCTGAGCGCCGACCTTCGCGAACTGCTGCAGGTGGCCAGCGTCGAGGGAGAAAGGTTTACGGCCGAGGTGCTGGCGCGGGTGCAATCGCTGCCGGAGCGGGGTGTGGTGCGCCAACTGAGCGGTGAGCTCGATCGGCGTCACCGCCTGGTCGTTGCGGACGGCCTGGCCCAAGTGGCCTACGTGCGTCTATCACGCTACCGGTTCGCGCACAACCTGTTCTACCATTACCTCTATAACAGCCTCAGTGATGCGGAGCAGCTCTATCTGCACCGGGATGTGGGACAGGCGCTTGAAGAACTGACCCGGGGGCAGACAGAGGAAGTGGCCGCGCAGCTGGCCCACCATTTTGAGATGGCTGGACTGCTGGATCGGGCGGTGACTTACCGGCTGCAGGCCGCCCACCGGGCGAGGCGTCTATCAGGTCACGACGAGGCGGCCGCACATCTGGTCCGGGGCCTGGAAATGGTAGCCGCGCTCCCACCTGGCCCGCAGCAGATGCAGTTGGAAACAGAGCTGCAGATCAACCTGGGGATGGTGCTCATTGCCCTCCATGGCTACGCCTCTCCCCGCGTCGACCGCGCCTTTACGCGCGCCCGGGCATTGCTGCACGATCTGGGCGATCCGCCCCAGTCGGCGCAGCTGCTCCTGGGCCAGCTGGTGTTTTACCTGATGCGAGGCGAGATCGGATACGTGGCCGAGGAAGGCAAGCGCGTCCTGGGCTTGGCCGAGCAGGCGGACGACAGGGGCTTTATCCTTACCAGTCACTTACTATTGGGGGTCGCGGCCATGTACCGCGCGGAGTACGAGGACGCACGGCAACACCTGGAGAACGTCATCGCCCTCTACGACCCAGCGCTTCACGCCGAGCTTGCCCACCAGTATGGGCAAGATCCGGGCGCCACGGCTTACTCGTTCTTGTCACGCACGCTGTGGCTGCAAGGTTTTTCCGAGCAGGCTCAGGCGGTGAGCGCGACGTCGCTGAAACTGGCAGAGCAGGTAGACCATCTCTATACCAGGACTATGGCCTCGCTGCACGCTGCCAACCTGTACTCCTACCTGCGAGAGTGGGCTCGATCCCAGGCCGAGGCCGAGCGGACCATCAGCCTGGCACGCGAGGGGGGCTATGGCGCCGTGGCGGCCAATGCCCGCCTCCTTCGCGGCCTGGCTGCCGTTCACCAGGGAGAAATAGAGGCGGGGCTGGCTGAGCTAACCGAGTCCCTGTTCATGTGGGAAGCGAGCGGCTCGGGGCTGGTATCGTATGGTCGCACCAGCCTCGCCGAGGGCTACCTTGTGGCGGGCCGGAGGGCGGAGGGGTTAAGGGCTATCGACGAGGCCCGTTACCGAAACGAGGAGGCCTGGTATGTGCCGGAGCAGTACCGGCTGCAAGCCGAGCTGCTCCTCCTGGAGCCTGGCTTCGAGGCGGAGGCTGACGCCCTGCTGCTCAAGGCCCTGGAGCTTGCCTGTGAGCAGGGCGCCCAGGCCCTCGAGCTGCGAGCGGCTCTCAGCCTGGCCCACCTCTATGCGCGCCAGGGGCGCCAAGTCGAAGGACAGGCGATTTTGGCGAACTGCTACTCCCGCTACCAAGAGGGCCTGGACAGCATCGAGCTGCGCCAGGCCCGGGAGCTCCTGACAACGGGCCAGGCGACCACAAGGGAGCCGACAGGGCCCGGCTTGAAAGAGGAATTCTGATGTCCAAGCCTGTTCTGCTGACCGTGGACGACGACCCGGAGGTCCTCCAGGTTCTTGGCCAGGATCTTCGCCGCCACTACGGCAAAGAATACCGGGTCCTTCAGGCCGAGTCCGCCGGCGAAGCGCTGCAGACCACCGAGCAGTTGCATCTGCGTGGCGATGACGTGGCCCTGTTCCTGGTGGATCAGCGTATGCCGGGGACGAGCGGTGTCGAGTTTCTGCAACAGGCCATGAAGGTCTATCCTGGCACCCTGCGTGTACTCATCACCGCCTACAGCGACACAGAGGCTGCCATCCGCGCGATCAACGATGCCCGTGTGCACCACTACCTGCTCAAACCCTGGCATCCGCCCGAGGCGCACCTCTATCCGGTTTTGGACGACTTGCTCGCCGACTGGCAGGCAACCTTCCGCCCCTCCTTTGCCGGCGTGCGGGTAATCGGCCACCGCTGGTCGCCCAAATCACACCGGGCCAAGGACTTCATGGCCCGCAACCAGGTGCCGTACAGCTGGCTGGACCTGGAGAAGGAGCCAGAGGCCGCCCGCCTCCTCGCTGAACTGGAACTGGAGTCCCCAGAACTGCCCCTCCTGATCTTTCCTGACGGGGAGTGCTTGCAGGCGCCAAGCAACCAGGCGATCGCGGAAAAGGTGGGCCTGCAGACACATGCTGAGAACGAGCTGTACGATCTCATCGTCGTGGGTGCCGGGCCTGCCGGCCTGGCAGCTGCCGTCTATGGAGCATCCGAGGGTTTGAGCACCCTCGTCATCGAACGCGAGGCGCCCGGCGGTCAGGCAGGCATGAGCTCGCGCATTGAGAACTACCTCGGCTTTCCCTCGGGCATCTCCGGAGGCGAGCTCGCGCGGCGAGCGGTCATCCAGGCCAGGCGCTTCGGGTCCGAGATCCTCTCCACGCAGGACGTGGTCAAGCTCGTGGCCCGGGGCGCCTATCGCGGCGTGGTTCTGCGCGATGGCAGCAAAGTGGGCGCTCGGGCAGTCGTCGTGGCCACCGGAGTCTCTTACCGGCGCCTGGCGGTACCGGGCATTGAAGCCTTGACAGGGGCAGGAGTGTACTATGGCGCCGGCATGACCGAAGGCCAGTCGGTGCGCGGCGAAGATGTGTACATCGTGGGCGGGGCAAACTCCGCGGGTCAGGCAGCGGTCTATTTTGCCGATTATGCCCGCCAAGTCGTCATGCTCGTCCGCGGCGAGTCGCTATCCATCACCATGTCGCACTATCTGGTGGAGCGGCTACAGGCCACGAAGAACATCTGCATCCGGACCTCGACGGAGGTCACTGGGGCCATGGGCGAGGATCACTTGCAGGCCCTCATCCTGACTGACAACCGCAGCGGTCAGTCGGAAACCGTGCCGGCCAGCAGCCTTTTCATCTTTATCGGCGCTCGTCCACACACCGAGTGGCTGGGAAGTGAGGTGCTGCGCGACCAGCACGGGTTCGTGCTGGCCGGGCTCGAGCTGATGGACAAGGACGGACCAACGGCCTGGCCACTCCGCCGCCCACCCTATCCCCTCGAGACGAGCGTCCCCGGCGTCTTTGTCGCCGGGGACGTGAGACAGGGTTCGATCAAGCGCGTTGCCTCGGCCGTCGGCGAGGGTTCGATCGTCGTGCAGTTCGTTCACCGCTACCTGGCAGAGGTGTGAGTTGCAGGACGAGAAGGCCACTACGCCACTAACCGCCCAGGAACTGCCCCTCACCGCGAGGTTGTCACAGCAAGAGTTCGAGGCGCTGTCAGGGCAGGGAACCCCGCTGGAGCTGAACCGCGACGGGCAGATTTCGGACTACGACGACCTTGCGGACTATTTCTATGTGATGGTCGAGGGTGAGCTACGCGTGACACAGCGCGCTGACCGGGAGGAGCGGGTCCTGGTCTGCGCGGAAGACGAGGCCCCACTCCTGATCGGTACGCCTTTCCTCGTCAGTGTGCGGGCCGAGCGGCCAAGCCGCTTGATCAAGATCGGCGCCGAGGCCTATCTACAGCAGGTGCAGAACAGCTCGCCTGCGAATCATCTCCTCGTGTCCGGCCTGGTGTGGCGCCTCCGCAGCGCCGAGTCCTTGTGGCATCAGAGCGAGAAGTTGGCGGCACTGGGGCAGATGTCGGCCGGCCTGACCCACGAACTGAACAACCCGGCCGCAGCAGGCCGGAGGGCTGCCAGCCAATTGCGCGACTCGCTGCTCGAGCTTTACCATCTCACGTTTGCCCTCCAGGAGCAAGACCTCGACCCGGTGCAGCTTGAGGAGTTGGCCGCAGTGCAGCAGGAGGTCGTCGACCGGGCCGGCGCCATCGATAAGGACCCGCTGGCCATCAGCGATCAGGAAGAAGAGATCAGCCGCTGGCTGGAACGGCGGGGCATGGACGAGCCATGGCAGTTAGCGCCGCGGCTCATAGCTGGCGGGCTCGGCCAGACGCAGGTCGAGAGGCTGGCCAGCCGGTTGGCGCCGGCGACCCTGGAGACGGCGCTCCGCTGGGTGAGCAGCCTCGTCGGCGTAGGCGAGCTGCTCCGCGTCGTGGAGCAGAGCACCGCCCGCATATCGGAACTGATCGCAGCGGTCAAGTCGTACACCTACATGGACCGTGGCTCCCGGCAGGAAGTGGACGTGCATGCCGGCCTGGAGAGCACACTGCTGATCCTGGGGCACAAGCTGCAGAACATCGAGGTGCGGCGCGAGTACGAAACGGGGCTGCCGCACATCCAGGGTTATGGCGGCGAGCTAAACCAGGTATGGACCAATCTCATCGACAACGCCGCCGAGGCCGTGGGACAAGGTGGACAGGTCCAGATACGAACCTGGAGCGAGGGCGCGCGCGTGGCCGTCGAGATCGCCGACAACGGGCCGGGCATCCCGCCAGAGGTGCGGCCCTATCTGTTTCGAAGCTTTTACACGAGCAAGAAGCCGGGCCAGGGTACGGGCATGGGGCTCACCATCGTGCACCAGATCGTCGTCGAGCGCCACGGTGGCGAGATCGGCGTCACCTCAGAGCCAGGCCACACGCGTTTCCGTGTCTTCTTACCCATCGAGCCAGAAGCCAACCGGAGTGAGACGGCAGAGTGACTACACCATTTGTCGCACGCGTCACGTCAATTGACGCAACGCGACCGCGCGAGAGCCAGTCCTTTTGCCCAGACGCACTTCCGGCATTGCGCCGATGTGTGGTAGGCGCGGGCGTGTTATCATTGCCCCACAGCCAGCGAGCAAGAAGGGACGGGGCGAAGAAACTATGAAAACCGGCACCCCGGCACTCATCGTCGCCAGGCCAGGTCATCTGCGCGACGCCTGGCGCGCGTTGCTCATGGCCACGCCCCTCATCGGGCAGGTCCACCAGGCAGATGACGAACCCTCAGCGTTGAGCGTGGTCCAGTCGCTCCGGCCTCGGCTAGTCCTGCTGGACAGCAACCTGCCCCAGGGTGGACCTTGGACCTTGCTGCAGCAGCTCAAGACCGATCACCCGGGCTCCAGATCGGTCGTGCTTGTTTGCAACCTTGGGGAGCAAGCCCGGGCTGAGGCAGCAGGAGCCGATGTGGCGTTGCTGCGCGGATTTCCTGCAGAAAGGCTGTTCCAGGTCATCGAAGAGTTGCTGCAGCAAATGGACTAGACCCTCCATATTCGCCGAGGAAAACGTGTCACACTGCAGCCCTGGCAGGGGTGAATCCTGCCCATGCCGGGCTTGACAAATCCTCCAGAACACGGTAGCCTACACGTGCTCATATTGGCGCGAGGAGGAAAGATGGCACACAGGCTGGTTGTTATCGGCGGAGTGGCAGCTGGGATGAGCGCCGCGGCCAAGGCCAAGCGCACCCGGCCCGAGTTGGATGTCGTGGTCTATGAGAAGGGTGGCCATATCTCGTATGCCGCCTGCGGCCTGCCATACTTTCTGGCCGGCGACGTGCCCCAGCTCGAGGCGCTCATCATGCGTACACCGCAGCAGATGGAGAAACAGGGCGTGCAGGTCAAGATTCACCACGAGGTCACGTCAGTCGACGTCGAGGGACGGACCGTTCAAGTCCACGATCTGGAGGGCCAGAGGTCTTTCGAGCAGGCATACGACCAGCTAGTCATCGCCACGGGCGCGCGGCCGGTCTGCCCGCAGCTACCGGGTTGCGAGCTGCAAGGCATCTTTGGCTTGCGCTCCCTGGAGTCGGGTCTGGCCATCCGCCAGTACTTGAACGACAAGAGCCCGAAACGGGCCGTCATCGTCGGCGGGGGCTATATTGGGGTGGAGATGGCCGAGACGCTGCGGCGCATCGGCCTGGAAGTGACGATGGTAGTACGGTCGGGCAAAGTGCTGCGCACCACTCTCGATGACGACATGCGTGAGGTGGTACACAGCGAGTTGGAACGGCAGGGTGTCGAGATCGCGGCCGGCCCGGCCCGGGGCTTTGCCGGCAACGGTCAGGTAACTGCCGTGCAGACGGCTGGCGGCGAGCTGCCCTGCGACCTGGTGATCTTGGGTCTGGGCGCCGAGCCCAACGTCGACCTGGCTGTGGGCGCGGGTGTGGGACTGGGCTTGACCGGAGCCATCGCTATTGACAGCCGGATGTGCACCAACCGGCCCGGCGTCTATGCCGCCGGCGATTGTGCAGAGGCGCTGCACCGGGTAACAGGCAAGCCGGCCTGGGTACCCCTGGGTAGTACGGCCAACAAGCAGGGCCGGGTCGCCGGCAGCAACGCCGCCGGCAAGGCGGCAAGTTTCGAAGGTATCCTGGGGACCATGATCGTCCGCTGTTTCGAACTGGCCGTGGGCTCCACCGGGCTGACGACACTGGAGGCACGGGCGGCGGGACACGGAGTCGAGGAGACGAAAATTCAGGCCAGTGACCTATCGCACTATTTTCCCGGCACCGCCGACTCCCACGTGAAGCTCATCGTGGACCGAGGCAGCGGACAACTCCTTGGCGGGCAGCTCGTGGGGCCCCACCGGGCGATCAAACGCCTCGACGTCTTGGCCGCGGCCATTCACAACCGGATGACCGTGTCAGAAGTGCAAGAACTCGATCTGGGCTACGCTCCGCCCTTCGCTCCCGTGTGGGATCCCATCCTGGTGGCAGCCAACGTCGCGGCGAAGGATTGAGGCGAACATGCCACGAACGTACGTCCGCGGTTTCCGGGTACGCCATTACGAGTGCGACGCCTACAGCCATCTGAATCACGCGGGCTACCTGCGCTTCATGCAGGAAGCCGCCTTCGACGCCTCGGCCGATGCCGGGTACGATCTGGCACGCTACGACTCCGCGGGCTACTACTGGCTGGTGCGCGATACCGAGATCGAGTACCGGCGCCCGCTGTGCTACCAGGACATGGTTCAGGTCAAGACCTGGGTGGCTGACTTTCGGCAGGTGCGCTCGCGCCGAGCGTACGAGTTCCGGCTGGCCGGGGAAGACGAGGTGGTTGCCCGGGCAGAAACCGATTGGGCGTTTGTGGAGCGCGGCAGCAACCGGCCGGCTGCCATCCCGGCCGAGATGAAAGCCGCATTTCTGCCAGAGGGAGTCCCGGGGACCGGTAAGCCGCGGCCGCGGTTCCCCGGACCGGTACAACCGCCGGCCGCTGCCTTCCGTATGGGCCGCCGCGTGGAGTGGCGTGACATGGATCCGGCCGGCCACGTGAACAACGGGGTTTTCCTGGCCTACGTCGAGGACTGCGGCTTGCAGTGGCTGCGCTCCCGAGGTTGGCCCGTGACACGCCTGGCGGCCGAGGGCTTGGGCATTGTTGCCCGGCAGCACCGCATCGAGTACCGCCAACCCGCCCTTCTCGACGACGAGCTGGAGCTTTTTACCTGGGCCTCGGACCCGGGGACAACCTCCATTGTGCGGCATACCTTTATCGCTCGCCGCAGCGACGGCGCACTCGTGGCCCGGGCGCGAACGCACCAGGTCTGGATCGACCTCCAGGCTGGCGCTCCCAGGCCCATGCCTGACGACCTGCGCGAGGCCATGGAGTAGCAGGCAAAGCTGCCGGCAAGTACACCGCAGCAGGTTGTGGATTGGGGCCGCTTGGCCCTTGACTAAAATGGAAGAATCGGATACAATGTCCTTGCACGGGAGCGTCCCCATGCGCAGGCACATCCGCTGCCTGCAGCTCCAAGGTCGATGAGCACTCTCTAAAGCACCAGCAGCAGAGGCAATTCGCACCCTGTGGTCGACGGCAGCGTGGAGTCGCTGGCGCCTGCTTCCCGACGAGGGCAGGATAGCCCGATCATCAAGGGCAACACGAATATCGCCCGTAACCTTTCGTGGTTTACAAACGGTATACTCGATATACGCAACGGCGCGTTCCTCGCCCAGCGCTGAGCGTGGAACCATTCCTCTTTCCCGGGTGAGTTTATGATGCAGCACTCTCGTGTGTGGGTGTTGGGTCTGGACGGAGCGACGCTCGATCTGATCCGGCCCTGGGTCTCTTCCGGTCACCTCCCGAATCTCGGCCGCCTCATTGGCGGCGGTGTCTCGGGCGACTTACGATCCACCTATCCGCCGCTGACCGGCCCTGCCTGGAGCTCGTTCATGACCGGCATGTCGCCGGCACTGCACGGCGTCATGGAGTTTTTCCGGCGCGATGAGGGCTCGTATCGCCAAAGGCTTAACGCGCCCCAGGATATTGATGGCCGCTCGCTGTGGAGCATCCTCAGCGAGTCCGCCCGCCTAGTGGGAGTCATGGGCGTGCCCCTCACCTATCCGCCCGAGCCTGTCAACGGGTTCCTGATCACCGGGCTGCTGACGCCCTCCGGCAGCCGTGACTTTACCTATCCGAGGTCACTCCTGCCAGAACTGGAGTCGCGGCTCGGCGAGTATCGGCTTCGCCATGACGAGAAATACCGCCGCAGCGACCCGCTGCCTTTCCTGAAGGAGCAGTACGAGATCCTGGACAACAATGTCGAGGCCGCTCTATACCTGATGCGCGAAAAGCCGTGGGACTTTTTCATGCTCCACCTCCTGGGGACCGATCGGATCCAACACGAGTTCTGGCACCTGATCGATACTGCGCATCCCCAGCATGACCACGCGGAGCGCGAGCGGCTTGGCAACGTGATCTTGGATTTCTACAAAGCAATCGACGCCAGGCTCGGCCTACTGCTGGAGGCACTGGACGATGAAGTGGTGGTTCTAATCATGTCCGATCATGGTTTCGGGCCTGTCTACCGGTTCCTCAACGTCAACACGTGGCTTCTCGCCGAGGGGCTGCTGCGCCTGAAACGGAATCCCAAGACCTGGTTGCGTTCCCTCGCCTTCCGCCTGGGCCTGAACTACGCGACCGTTGCTAACTGGATCCTGAGGCTGGGCCTTGGGCGTCGAGCAATTGCCGCAGGCCGTGCCCGCCGCGAGGAATTTCAGCGCCGCTTCTTTCTGTCGCTCGATGACGTCGATTGGACCCGCAGCCGCGTCTACTCCATGGGCAACTTCGGACAGCTGTTCGTCAACATGAGAGGTCGCGAACCGGAAGGCATCGTAGAGCCCGGCCAAGAGTATGAGGCGGTGTGGGCCGATTTGGCACAGAGGCTGTCGCATCTCAGGGATCCCGACAGCGGCGAACCGGTCGTCGAGCAGATTTTCCGCCGCGAGGACCTTTTCCACGGGCCGTACGCCGAGCATGCGCCGGATCTGGTGTTCCTGACACGTGAGATGAATTACAAGGCCATGGGGTTGTCGGACTTTTCTTCGCCCCGGGTATTTGATCCTGTCTACGGCACTACCGGCCACCATCGCATGAATGGGGTCATGATTTGGCACGGGCCCGGCGTCATCAAGGAGGGTGAGCAACTGCAAGGTGCGTCTATCCACGACCTGGCACCGACGATCCTGCACCTCATGGGGCTGCCCATTCCTCTCAACATGGATGGGCGGGTGCTGACGGAGCTTTTCACACCCGAGTTCCTGGAGAAGGAAGAAGTTCAGTACAGCCAAGCGGACGATTCCCTGCGGCGTGAGGATGACACGGCCTATTCCGACGAAGAAGAGGCCGGCATGCGTGAGGTATTGAGAGGTCTCGGTTATGTAACGTAGCAATGCCGAGTCCGGCAGCACAGGAGGGCTCTTGCGTTCTGACAGGCCCTTCAGCTTATGAGGGGGGAATGTAGCCTGGCTCCTAGCACCACGCAAGACGGGATACGAGCCGGCCACAGAGGGAGAGTGCAAAAGATGACACAGCACAACGGCAAGTCTAGCATCTTGATCATCATTCCGGCCTACAACGAAGGCAGTCGGATCAAGAACGTGATCTGGGGAATCCGTGCGGCGGTTCCTGAGGCGGATATCCTGGTCATTGACGACGGTTCATCCGACAGAACCGCCCACGAAGCGAATGAGGCGGGCGCCACGGTCGTCTCCCATCCCTTCAACATGGGATACGGAGTCACCGTCCAGACCGGTTTCAAGTACGCGCGGCGCTATCGCTACGAATACCTCGTCCAGATCGACGGGGACGGCCAGCACGAGCCGCGGAACATCCCCGACTTGCTGGCGGCGGTCAGGAGTCCCGACGTGGACGTGGCCATGGGCTCCCGGTGGTTGGGTCTGGCAGAGTATAACGGTCCACTCCTGCGCAAGTTCGGCAAGTTTTTCTTTGGCTTCATGGCGACCGTTCTCACCGGGCACCAGGTGACCGATCCAACGACCGGGTTTCAGGCCATGACCCGGGACGTGGTCTCTTTCTTCTGCACCGATGTCTACCCGGTTGACTATCCTGATGCCAACGTGATCATCATGCTCGACCGGGCGGGCTTTCGCATCCGCGAGGTTCCGGTGGTCATGTATCGCGACGAGAGCGGCCAGTCGATGCACGGCGGCGTGATCAGGCCGATCTTTTATGGACTCAAGATGATGATGTCTATCGGCATGACGATGCTGCGCAGAGACCGAGTGGTGCGCGACGAGGCTTTCTATGCCTAGGGCGAACATGGTCCTCGTGGGCAGTGCCATAGCCGTGTCACTGGTGATCCTGGAGCTCGTGCGGCGCCGACGACTCAGGGAAGAGTACTCCTGGCTCTGGCTCCTGGCGGCCATCCTGTACACTCTGGTAGCCACGTGGCCCGATTTCGGCCTCTGGCTGGCACACCTTGTCGGCTCTACCAACCCTGTCTCCGCCTTTGCCTTTCTGGCGTTGGTCTTCCTGCTGCTGCTTTGTGTCCAGTTTTCGGTTCAGATATCGCGCCTAACAGAGCAGAACAAGAACCTCACCCAACAGCTAGCGATCCTTGACAGCGAGTTCAAGGCCATGTCGGTGCAGTGGCAGGGCGACGACGCTGAGCCAGAGAAAGAAGAAGAGGAAACGAATGCGCAACGCCTTGACCATCGACCTGGAGGACTGGTACCAGGGGCTGACGAGTACCAGCCAGCAGGTGAGACGTTGGCCAGAGCTTGAGGATCGTGTTGTAGACAGCACCGAGCGCCTGCTGGCCATCCTGGAGCGCGCAGCAGTCAAGGCTACGTTCTTCGTGTTGGGGTACGTCGCGGAGCAACACCCTGACCTCGTGCGCCGCGTAGCGGAGGGCGGCCACGAGATTGCGCTGCATGGCTATCACCACTACCGGGTAAGCCGTCAGGCGCCCGACGACTTCCGGGCCGAGATCCAGCGGGGTCGTAGAGCAGTGGCCGCAGCGAGCGGTCGCGAGGTTCTTGGCTATCGGGCACCGATGTTCTCGATCAACCGCTCGGCGCTCTGGGCCCTGGACATCCTGCGGCAGGAGGGGTTTCGCTACGACTCCAGTGTCTTTCCTACGCGGAACATGTTGTACGGTTACCCTGACGCACCGCGATTTCCGTACCATCCTCTCGACGATGGTTTTGTCGAGTTTCCCCTCTCGACCGTCCGCGTGTTAGGGGTCAACCTGCCGGTGGCGGGCGGGTTCTATTTGCGTGTGATGCCATACAGGCTCTTCAGGTGGGGTTTGCACCAGATCGAGCGCGAGGGTATGCCGGCGGTCCTGTATCTTCACCCCTGGGAGTTGGACCCGGACCATCCGCGCCCGGCCCCAACGCTGCGCGAGAGGTTCACGCATTACTACAACCTGAAAAGCACAGGCAAAAGGCTCAGCGCATTGTTGCGAGACTTTGAGTTCGGCCCCCTGGCGGAGCTTCTGCACAATGGGATTTCACCCAACGGAGGATGAATTGATGCAGGTTCTCAAGCTAGAGGAGAGAGACCGGCAGGATTGGGATGCATACGTCAACGCCTCGCCTCAGGCGACCGTGTATCACCTGGCAGCTTGGAAAGACGTGATGGAAGATGCCCTGGGCCTGCGCACCAACTATCTGTTCGCGCGCAACGGTTCGCACGTGGCCGGCGTATTGCCGCTGTTGTATGTCCGCAGTAGGCTGTCGGGCCCCTACTTCACGTCCATGCCAAGCGGAGTCTGTGCCGAGAATGACGATGCAGCCCACGCTCTCATACAGTGCGCCATGCAGCTGGTCGGGGACAGCGCGGCCAAGTACCTGGTACTACGGGACAGCTTCCGGCGATGGGATGTGCCCGGGTTGGTCACGGATGAAAGCCACTGCACCCTGATTACCAACCTGAACGAAGGTCCACAAGCAATGTGGACCAAGCTGGACCGGCGGGTCCGCCAGCACGTCAGAAAGGCGGAGAGCGGCGAGCTGGAGGTGCTGATGGGGCCTCAGTACCTGGACGAGCTCTATCCCGCATACTCGGAAGCCATGCGAGACCTTGGCACACCCACTCTGGGTTTGGGCTTCTTTCGGCAGCTGCTCAGCCGGTTTCCCGTAAACTTCACAACGGTCATGGTACGCGCCCAAGACCAGGTGCTGGGTGGTGCCTTTGTCGCCAAATTCCGAGACACGTTGTACAACACCTGGGGAGGAATGCGGCGCGCGTCGTTCCCTCTGCGTTCGAGCCACCTCTGGTACTGGGAGACGCTGAAATATGGGCAGCAGAATGGGTACCGGCAGATAGATCTGGGACGAAGCGAGTGGGATTCGGGCACATTCGAGTTCAAGAAACACTGGCTCTCGGAACCGCGGCCTCTCTACCACCAATTCTACCTCAACGGGCCGGCCAAAGCGCCGGCGATCGGCAGCAGGCGCTGCCAGGATCTCACTTACCGGTTTTTCGTCAAGGGGTGGCAGCTTATGCCTTTGCCAATGACCGAGCGCGTCGGCCCGTTCTTGCGCCAGCGGATGCCTTTCGGCTAGAGAGTACATTGCACCAGACCACAGGAGAAAGGAGCAACATGGGCGACAACCACAGGCCCATCGCGAGCGTCATCGTTGTGGCATACAATGACAAAAAGTACCTGCAAGAGTGCTTGAGCTCTCTGCTCGACCAAGAGCTGCCGGCTGACGACTACGAGGTCATTTTTGCCGATAACGCCTCGACGGACGGTTCGGCCGATTTCGTAGCCGAGAACTTTCCGGGCGTCCGGGTGCTGCGCTTCGAAAAGAACTATGGCTTTGCCGAGGGAAACAACCGAGCCGCCGCCTGCGCGTACGGCCGCTATGTCGTTTTCCAGAACGCCGATACTATCTCTCACCGGCGCTGGCTCGCCGAGCTGCTGAAAGCTGTCCAGCAACAGCCCGGCGTGAAGGCCTGCCATCCGGCGGGCTTGCCCCTCCAGTTTGGAGGCTACCACGAACGGCAAGCCCCGCTGGACTTGGGCGTGATGAGTGACCTTACGCGCTGGGGATACATCGACTTTACCGAGACCAAGCTGGCCGAAGCGAGCCCGGTTCCGACCCTGCACGCCGCCGGGGGATCGGTGCTCGTCGACACGACGATCTTTGACGAGCTCAAGTATTATTTCGATCCCACCTTCTTTATCTACAACGAAGACACCGACCTCGGGTTGCGCATCAACAATCTCGGCTATACGGTCCTTTTCGTTCCGTCGGCGGCCATGTACCACGAGCGTGCCCCGTCGCGACGCGTTCTTCTGAACCGGAAAAGCTTGCGCAATGCCTTTCTCGTCACGCGAAATCGCTTTATCGCGTTTTACAAGAACATGGGCAGCCTGGAGTTCTTGCTAGCTCTGCCCCTCCTTTGCTTGGGGTCGGTCATCAAGCTCAGAACTCTCCCGGTCAAGCCGGCCAGGCGGCTTGCCTATGCCCTCGGCCTGGTGCCGTTCACCATCTGGTCTCTATTCATGGCGGCCCTGCGCTTTCCCCAGTATGTCGAGGAACGACGTTACATCCGGAATCACAGCCGGCGGGGGCGATTTTGGCTGCTGAAAGAGCTCTGGAGACGAGTGCCGCCTCCGGCAACGCCGCTGTATGGAAGCTAGGCGGGCGTAGTGCTGCCGGATAACGGGCTCGTGGTCGCCTCCACCGGCGAATCGGCCGGGCCGGCGGAGCCGGAATCGCGTTGGCCGCGTACCTTTCGCGCGCTTCGCCACCGCAACTTCCGGCTGTACTGGTCAGGCCAAATTGTGTCCCAGATCGGGACCTGGATGCAGATCGTGGCACAGGGCTGGCTGGTTTACCGGCTGACCGACTCGCCATTGATGCTGGGCCTGGTGACGGTCGTCGGGCTGATCCCGGTCGTGCCTGTGTCGCTTCTGGCCGGGGTGCTCAGTGACCGGTTCTCGCGTAAGAAACTGATCATCGTCACCGAAATCGTGTTGATGCTCCAGGCCCTCGTTC
>JBFYTF010000253.1:0-3118 GCA_041300865.1 Anaerolineae bacterium | reverse complement strand
TCCGGAATCCCCTCCGGCACCCCGTCCAGGCGGAAGGAGAACTCGCTCAAGGGCCGCTGGCTCTGGCCGTCGGCGTCCATGACCCACAGGCGGAAGAGCCTGTTCTCGGAAAGCTGAAAGTTGTCGGGCCAGTTTTGGTCCCGGGTGGAGACAAAGATGATATGCTCGCCATCCGGCGACCAGACGGGCAGCCCATTCCAATACCAGTCATCCGTCAGCCGGCGTTGCCCCGTGCCGTCGACATTCACCACGTTGACCTGCCAGTAACCGCTCAACAACGACATGTACGCAATCTGGGTGCCGTCGGGCGAGACGGCCGGCGCTGTGTCGTCGGCATGGTTGGAGATCTGCTGCGGATTGCTTCCATCGGCGTCCATGATATAGAGGCCGCAGTCGTTCTCTACGCAGCCTTGGTAGACGATGCGGCCGTCGGGCAAGAAAGCCGGCGAGCGGCCGATGACGGGTGAGCCGTGGCGCTGTATCTCCACAAAGGGCTCGTCGCCCGTCCCGGTGAACAAGTAAATACGGCTCTCTCGATCGGCCTCCTGGCGGGAGTGAAAGACAAAGCGCTCACCGTCGAGGGCCCAGTCTGGCCTGGCAGCCTCGTTGAATGGGACCATCTGCCATACGTCGGTGCCATCAAGGGGTCGGGAAAGGAGGCCGCGCTCATCCTGCTTCCAGGAACGCCAGGCGAGCCGGCCCCCCGCCAGGCTGACAGCCGGCTGGCTGCCCTCTTCGACCTCCCGATTCACCTGCCCCGTCTCCAGGTCCAGGCTCAGGATCTGGTAGGTCCCTTCAAATGTCGGAAACATCAGAACGCCGCGCAAGCGCGGTGCCGGACCCAGGGCCCGGGTGGCGGCCGGAGTGGGCGTCAGATCTGGCGGTGTGGGGCTCGGGCGCGTTGTGCGCTCCGCAGCGGGCGTAGCCGTGGTTGAGGCCTGCGATCCTTCCCCGGTGGCTGTGCTTTCCGGCGTGGCCTGGGCCATGGCCGTCGCGGTGAACGTCGGCCGCACAGTGCCGACGGGCGGCGGTGTGTCAGTGGCGGTGATGGTGGCCTCAGGGGTGGCAGGTTCTGCCCCGCAGGCGGCGAGAAGCAGGCTGAGGGCCAGCAAGATGAGAGAATAGCGGGCCAGTGCTCTCCATGTAATCATCGATTCGCTCCTTGTTCTGCAGCTTTGCTCTGCCGGCTCTTAGCAGACGGCATTCAGATCGACTCCGGATTTGGCTAGGAGCAGGCGGCGCACCGTGGTGTCCCGGGCGCCAAACCGGTACTTGTACTCTTCATCTCCCCGCAAAAAGTCGAAGCGGTCTCGGCCGAGATTGATGGCGTTCTCAATGCACTGCGCGGTGACGACGATGCCGGGGCTAAGGTGGCGAAACGAGACCGGATCGTAGCCAGAGTTGTAGACGAGGATGGCATTGTCGTAGTCAAAGTTCAGCAGGGCGGCCGATTTCTGGCCATCCATCTCGACGAACGCCAGTTGCAGCCAGCCTTCCTCGTGTAGGACCTGGGTCAGTTCCAGGAAGAAGCCCTGCATCTGAGGATCCATGAAGGCATCCTTTTCGGGCGTGCTTTTCTGATGCAGGTCGATAAAGGTCTCCATTTGCGCTTGGAGGTTGTCATCTGGCCCGACGATGAGGAAGCGAGTGCCGGCGCCCTCAGCGCGGCGCAGCTTGCGCCGCACCTCGTGGCGCTGCTTCTTGTCCAGCATCATCAGATATTCCTCCCAGGTTGCAGGCAAGGTGATGATGGGCGAGACGTCCTCGATTTCGACGAGCGTCTGGTAGCCCTCGGCCTCGGCGATGGCCTGCAGCAGGACAAAGGTCTGCGACTGCTGGGGAATGTTGCACAGATCGAGGGCATCCCACGGCGCTGCTTCGTTGGAGAGGTAGCTCACGAAGCGGCGGTACACGGCGTCCTCGTACCCGCGGGCGACGATCAGATCCAGGTAATCAGACACGTCGCGGCAGCCTATCATCCGGATCATCCGCCTATCCGGATCGCTGTCGTCGTAGAAAAGGGGGGCAAGGCCAACCAGCCGGCCGTCGTCCGAGCGAAACCCCAGCAGCAGGAGCTCCCCTTCGCCCAGGTGCTTCCACCAGGTCGTCTGCCACTGCCACGTCAGAAAGATGGTATTACAGCAGCTATCGCCCAGCAGTTCATTCCATTCCGGTCGCAGTGCCGCAAAGCCGCCACTTTGAAAGTGTGCTTCGACTTGCATGGTAACTCCTGGCTGTTCTTGATGGTGGTGATCTCTGCTACTACGGCAGATTGGGCTTGCCGCAGGGTCGCGCAGCGCCGCGGCAGGGCGTCGCTGCCCCCGGCACCATGATTATACTTGACAACGTGGGATCTAGCAAAGGAACTGCGTCTGCAGGCGGCACTGCGCCGCTATCGCTACTGTGCCTGCTGCCAGAGCACCTGGATCTGTTGGATGCCCGTCTCGGTGTTTTCGTCGGTCTGAAACGTTACGAGTTCCGAAGCCGGTTGGCCGTCTTCCGTCAGGACCTGGATCGTCCAGGTGCCCGCCAGCGGAACATCGTCCAGGCGAATCTCGTAGTAGCCATCCTCGTCGGTCTCAATGACCGGCGATGCCGGCTGGCCGTTGGGCTGCCAGACGATGAGGGGGACGCCGGAGAGCGGAGCACCCGAGGCATCCTGCACTGTGCCGAAAAACCCTGTCCACTCTGTGCCGGGCCGTGCCCCGGCGCTGACAAAGACATACAGCGGCACCTCGGGCACAGCCATCAAGGGGCCGGCGGCCGTGGGTTCGGGCGTTGCCGCCGCGGCCTCCGTGGGACGAGGGGTGAAGGTGACCAGCAGCGTGGCGGTGGGCTGAATGGCGACCGCAGTAGTGGGTTCAGCCTCGCCCCGCAAGGCCGGCAGGCCTCTGACGACGAGCAGGATGGCCGAAACGACAATGATCGTTATCAAGATGGCGGCGACAACGATGTACAGGCGGACCGGGCCGCGCGATGGACCCTTGGAGTCAAACTCTGTTGGCGGAACTTCGCTCACGGCTCACCTCCTCAGGGAGTTCGGCTCATTCTATCACAAAGCCACGTCCAAGGCAAGTCGCCCTGGACGTGGCTAGGCCCCGGCCCGCCGGGAACCGGA
>JBFYTF010000199.1:0-3191 GCA_041300865.1 Anaerolineae bacterium | reverse complement strand
GGATTCCTGGATGAGACCACCGGGCCTACGCGCAGGCCCGGCGGTTGCGGGGGGCAAGTGTCCGGTTTCGCTGGCGCGGCTACCGCTGCTTTCCGTCGCGCTGCTTGCGGCGGTAGAACTGCCAGGTCACCCGACCGACCTCCTCGCCCTCAAAGAGCTGCCGGATGGCGATGCTGTGGCCCCCTTGCTCCATCCCCTTGGGGCCCCGCACCAGGAATCGGGAGGGGTACCTGGCGCGAGCACCCAGCCGCACCCAACACAGCGGGATCCGCGGCCGGGCTGGCAAGCGTAGCCGCGCCACTTGCCGCTTCCGGTCGATTTTCGGATGCCAGAGCTGGCCCTCAGTCAGCCTTCCGGCGAGCGCAAGCGGCACCTCCAGCCACACCTCGGCCCCCTTCGGCAGGCGCTGGATGATCTCCAGGTCAAAGACCCGCGCCCGGTCGGGTGCGCCGGCGATCAGGAACGCAAACTCGGCTGGATCCTCAGAGGGATCGGGGATTTCGTCAATCACGTTAAAGTTGCGCCAGGTCACGTTGTTGTGGTTCCGGATCAGGGCGCGAAAGTCGTCCCAGTCCAGGGGCCCGGGCAACGGCGGTGCCTGATCCTGCGGGTGGTCCAGGACAGCGACGAAACAGTAGTGCCCGGTCGCCGGAATGTCCGCCACCGCCCAGGTCAACGGCCCGGCAACCACGAGTGTATCCCCTTGGGGAACGTTTGCCGGGGCGGTCGTGCCGACAAGGTGCCACATATCGGGTGTGACCAGCGTCGACACCTCGCTCCAGTACACCGTGGCTGTCACGCCATTGGCATCGCTGGTCCCCCGGTTCTTCATGCGGACGTAGATAAAGTTGTCCTGGCCCGCCTCGACTTCGAAGCCGAGGGTTGACGAATTCTCGTTTCCGCTGCCTTCCCCGAACTCTGCGGTGGGATTCGCCACAGCGCTGGGTCGCACGATGACGTCGGGGCTGCCACTGATGCTGCCGCTGACAGGCACGGCGCCGGTATCAGCGGGGTTGTCCCGTAGGTACACATCGGGCACGAGGCCCAGCGTGTCCTCGATGAGCGCTCGCAGGTCCGGCATCACACCGATATTTCCCGCCACACCGGCTCCCTGGGCAGTACCCGTGGCCGGGTCGGAGAGCAAAGCCCGCATCTGGCCAGGGGAGAGGCGGGTGCCGGTCGTAGCCTCGTACATGCCCTGCAAGATGAGTGCCGCCCCGGTAATCATCGGGGATGCGCCGCTGGTGCCGCCAAAGTCCGAAGTGTAGGTGGTGTCGTCCCCGGTCCCTGCGTCCAGGTCTCCGTACCCGCACGAAACGATGTTCTCACCCCACCCATAGCAGTCGATCCGGGAGCCATAGTTGGACCCACAACCGACACCACAGCCGACATAGCGGTTGTGCGGCACGGACGATACAGAAGAGCCAACCATGATCGCCCCAGACTCGCGAAAGTCGTCGTCATCGCGATCGAGAATCTTGTCGCCACCCGCGTCCACATAGTTGTCAAGGTCGCTATTCCCGTTGCCGGCTGCCTCGACGACAATGATGGAATGTGCGACTGCGAGCCGGATGGCGTCAAAATCTGCGTCGTCGACCTCGGTGGGCTTGTAGCTGCGCTGCACCTCGAGAAGCAGCAGGTCGCCGGGGTCCATCACGGGAATTGCCGCAACGATCGCGTCGGCGACGTGCAAATCTGTGCCCGTACCGGCGTCATAGTGCGACACCATGCGTACAGAGGTCACGGCCGGGGCGATGCCGACCACGCCTCGGGTGTTGTCCTCTGCGACTATCTCTCCGAGCACGGCGGTGCCGTGGTTGCCTTTGTAGGGACCAACCCCATCCCGGTTGTCCCCGTAGATGAGCGTCGGAGACTTGGCAGTCAAGTCCTCGTGGTTCATGAACCAGCCCTGCTCGAGATCGATGACCGCCACTCCCGAACCCTCGCCGTTTGCCTGGGTCCACGCCCATCGGGCATCGATGCCCGTGGGTGCCGCATCGAGGTAATCCTGATCGCCGGCGTACGTGTCATCCGCCGCGTTAACCGCCGGGTCCGAGACAGCCAATTCCCGGTACGCACGGTCCACTTCGACGAGCTCGTTTAGGCGCCGCAGGATCACTTCGACCTGATCCGGCTTGTCGCGAACATCCAGACGCCAGTACGCGGTCAGGCTGTGGAGCGGCGGCAGCTTCGTCTTGGCCGCCTCGCTCTCCAAACGTGCAATGTCGGACGGCGGAAGGCTGCGGACGACACGCCTCGAATTCTCCAGGTCGAACTCTGCCAGGATCAGGGACAAATCCTGCAAATCCAGCTCCTTGGCCGCTTCCACGAGAGTATCGCCCTTGACGGCTCGAAGGTCGCTGGAGAGTCGAACAATGATAAAGCCGCTGTATTGCTCCGCCTGTCCGGCCCTTCCCAGGTTCGCAGGCGGCTGGCGCCGGCGCTCGCCGCATGCCCCTTGCCTACCTCGTTCGTTGTCCTCTCGCATCTCCTTGTACATCTCTGCACCTCCTGAGATTTCTTGGTTGCTTTCACTGACACTGACGCTGACAAACTCTTGGCTCTCCTGGGAATGACATCACCTCCCTTCGTTAACGTAAACGCATGGCCGGTCATTTTTCCGGTGGAGCGAGCTATCGGTGCCGAGCTATTCTGCTCCTCCAAGGCATGCGTGTCCGCCAGGGAACGCGCGGCCTCGCTGCGTTGTGCGCTGCTGCCTTGACACTCGTGCACGACGGTGGTATGATCGGCCATGTTGTTTTGGAGCTGATGGCCAGGGTGCGGTGCGGCCCTTGGTGCCTCCCTCATCTTGCTCTCAGGAGGACCGTATATGGCTGTCAAAAGGATCGTTCCCGACCTCCCGCTGAAGGACGTAGAGGCAACTCGAGCATTCTACGGGGACGTCCTCGGCCTGCAAGTGGGAATGGACCTCGGCTGGGTAATGAACTTTGGCTCGCCCGACGTTCAGGCTGCGCAGGTCAACCTGATCCGGCGGGACGCGACAGCCCCGGTCGATCCGGAAATGACCATTGAGGTCACGGATGTCGAACGGATCTACGCAGCCTGCCTCGACCGGCGTCTGCCCATCGTCTACCCTCTCACCGACGAGCCGTGGGGTGTCCGCCGCTTCTTTGTCCGCGACCCAAACGGCGTCCTGCTGAACATCCTGGCCCACCTGCCGGCAGATGGCT
>JBFYTF010000166.1:0-32522 GCA_041300865.1 Anaerolineae bacterium | reverse complement strand
TGGTCTGCGCCCACATAGCCCGCGATGTTCGGCAGCAGGTGCACATAGGAGCCGGGGGCAAAGGGCAGGCCAAGGCCACGCGCCTTGGCGTCCACCGCGCCGCGCACTGCAGGCACGTACGGCGCGGCCGTCAGCTGCCGTACCGGCAGACCCAGGAACAGGTGATGGATCGCGGTGTTGCCGACCACGACGGCGTCGACCACATCGGCCTGCCGGGCGCCGATGGCCGCACACGCGTCGGCGACGATCTGGTTTACGGCACCGGCCAGCAGCGCCTGCATGCGTGCCATCTCGTCTGCTCCCTTGGCAGCGTACACCAGCCGGGCGATCACGTCCTCACCGTAGGCAATCTGCGGGTTCATGACGCCCCGGGTGGCCAGCGTCTGGCCTGAGGCCAGATCCACCAGGTAGGCGGCAATTTTGGTCGTGCCAATGTCTACAGCGAGTCCCAGCCAGGGCGCGTCGACAGCGGCGACGTGCACCACCTCGCGGCCGCGGAGGGTGACACGGGCATGCCAGCCCAGGCGGCGCAGCTCCGTGCTGGCCAGCCGCGCCACCTCCAGGTCCGGGATCATGGGCGCAATGCCGGAAACCGCCGCGACCGCCTCGCACAGGCGCTCGTCGTCGCCACGCAGATCCTCGAGCGTGGGGCGGGCGATGTCCACCACGCAGCTGGTCACCGACGGCTGGACCGTAGCCGGCACCTCGAGGCCCTCGACCTGTGTGCGCTGCAGGGCGGTGAGGGACTCGGGTGGCACGTGCAAACGGCAATCACTCAGGGGCTTGACGAGGCAGGCCAGGCGGTAGCACTGCGCCAGCTCTTCGGCGGATAGCTTGCCCGTTTCGCGGGCCGCAGGGGGCGTGACATTACCGGCCACGATCTGCACCTTGCAGCGCCCGCAGGTCCCGGCTCCGCCACACAGACTTGCCAGGTCGACACCCAGTGCGCGCGCCGCGTCCAGCACGGTGCCGTCCTCCGGGCAAGGCCCTCGGCGGCCAATGGGCTCAAAGTCAACAATGAACGACAATCCGGCCTCCTCCCGCGTGCTAGCATCGATTGCCGGGATCTCGGCGCCCGCGTGCTTCACGCTCTCGTCGCCTGGCTTGTCCAGGGGGCGGCAGCGGGATCCGCCGGGAAAAAGTGGTCGTACCGGATCGACTCACCGGGCGGGACGACAACAAAATCGCCGTCCCAGGGGCCGAAGAGCATTTGTCGCACGAGAGCGTCCGAGCCCCGAATCTCCTCGAAGCGCAGGTCCCAGCGTTCGGCCAGGCCGCGGGCCAGCTCGCGATAGCGCGCCAGCTCGGCCTGCCGGCCGGTGTCGATGAGAGCCAGACGGGTATAATGCTTGATCATCTCGCGGATGACCCACTCTGCTTTTTTCGGGCCGTACTTGGCCAGAAGGCGGTCGTATTCGCTGAACGGCGTGTCGCCAACCTCGAGCCAGCCCTTGGTCAAATAGTAGGTGCCCGGCTCGGCACTTGCCTGCTCCTTGTAAGCCAGGCGAGAGCCCAGGAAGATGGCGATGCAGTCATCAACACGGGGGATGACCAGGGTACAGGCGTTGGCGCGCAAGCCGAGCACGGCCATGCTGCACAAGCCGTAGCCAAGAATGATCACGTCGGCGGTGGCCGCAGCCGCGTCGATGGCCTCCTGAAGAGCGTGTTTCAGGTTGGCGGCATTAACGTGCAGGCCAAAATCGAGGACCTCATAGGACACGCCGGTGGGCAGGAGGGGCAGCATCTCCTCCATAACTGTGGCGCAGGCCAGAACGTGCACAGAAGTCGCCGTCAATGCATTTCTCCTCAGACCATCATGCCCGCGCCCGCAGCGCCTGCGCCCGGCGATAGAGCGCGACGTACTGCCGGGCCGAAGCCCCCCAGGACAGGTCCGCCGCCATTCCCCGCCTTTGCAGCCGCCGCCACTCCTCGGGCCGTCGAAAGGCTTCCACGGCCCGCAGCAGGGCCACGAAGCAGGCAAAGGACGTATAGCGCTCAAAGACAAAGCCGTTGCCTTGCCCGCTCGAGGGCTGGTAGTCGGCGACGGTGTCGGCCAGGCCGCCGGTGCAGCGCACCACGGGAATCGTGCCGTAGCGCATGGCGATCATCTGGCCCAGGCCGCAGGGCTCATAGCGGCTGGGCATGAGAAAGATGTCGGCACCGGCATAGATGCGTTGGGCCAGGCCCGCGTCGAAGGTGAGGACGGTAGCCGCCTGGCCGGGGAGCCGTTCTCCCATGCGCTGGAAAAAGTCGTGGTAGTGCCGCTCGCCGGTGCCCAGGAGTACGAACTGCGCCCCCACCTCCTTGAGGAGGGGCTCGACGATGGGCTCCAGCAGGTCGAAGCCTTTTTGGTCTGCCAGGCGGGAGACGGTGCCTACCAGCGGGATGGCCGCATCTTCGGCGAGACCAACCTCCCGCTGCAAGGCGAGCTTGTTTTCTACCTTGCGCTCGAGACTGTCGCCGTCGTAGCGGGCGACCAGGTGCGGGTCGGTGGCCGGGTTAAAATCGTCGGTGTTCAGGCCGTTGAGAATGCCGAACAAGCGCTCACGGCGATCGCTCAGCACGCCGTCCAGGCCTTCGCCATACTCCGGGGTCAGAATCTGCCGGGCGTAGGTCGGGCTCACCGTGCTGATGACGTCAGCATAGAGGATGCCCCGGCTCACCAGGTTGACCTGGCCCGGTTGCTCACCGCGCTCGGCGCGCAACCTGTCGCCTTCCAGGCCGGCCATAGCCAGCAGCTTCCGGTCAAAAACACCCTGGTAGGCGAGGTTGTGGACGCTGAACACCGTCGCGATCTCGGCAAAGAAGGGATCGTGCGCATAGATGGTCTGCAACAGATAGGGGATGATCGCCGTGTGCCAATCGTTGCAGTGCACGATGTCGGGCTTCCAGTGCAGCTGCTTGAGCGCCTCCAGCGCCGCTCGCGAAAAGAACACAAAGCGCTCGCCGTCGTCGGGCTGATCGTAGATGGCTTCACGGGCAAAGTAGCGCTCGCTCTCCACGGCATAGACCGGCACGCCCCCGTTCAGGGTCGTCACCAGCAGGCCGGCCGGCTCATCCCGATCCGGGAGCGAAACCGAAAAGTCCGCCACGGCCGGCTCAAGCGCAAAGCGCGCCGCGTCAAGGCTCCCGTAGCGAGGCATCATGATCCGCACATCGTGGCCCAAACCCCGCAGCGCTTTGGGCAGCGAGCCGGCGACGTCGGCCAGGCCGCCCACTTTGGCATAGGGTGCCACTTCGGCCGAGACCACTAGAATCCGCAACGGGCGGCCACCTTCGCGTTCGTCGACAGTCATTGCGCCTCTTCGATAAGCCTAGAGCACCGTGCCATCAGGGATGACGCCACCTTTGGGCACGATCACCAGCCCATCTCTCGCCGCCCAGTCTTCGCTGTCAAAATCTGGCCGGTCGGGCACGTGGCGGATCTGGACGTCACGGCCGATGCGGGCGTTCTTGTCGATGATGGCGCATTCGATGGACGCACCCGACCCGATACCCACGTCTGGACGGCCGAGCTGCCTGTTCTCATCTTTCTCCGAGTCCTCTTCGTAATAGTCGGCGCCCATAATGATCGAGGAACGAATGGTGGCATGGGGGCCCACAATGCTGCGCAGGCCGATGACCGAGTTGGAGATGTCAGAGTCAAAGATGCAGCTCCCATCAGCGAGGAGCACTTCGTTAAGCCGTGCACCATACACCTCCGAAGGGGGCAAAAAGCGGGGATGGGTGTAGATGGGCCAGCGCGTGCCAAAAAGGTCAAGCGGCCGGTTGCGAGAGATCAGCTCCAGGTTCACCTCGTAAAAGCGGCGGATGGTCCCAATGTCGGCCCAGTAGCCATCAAAGACGTAGGCCATCAACCGCCGGCTGCCCAGGGCCCTGGGGATGATGTGCTTGCCAAAGTCGTCGCCCGGCACCAACAGCAGCTCGCGGAGCAGAGCTGTGGAAAAGACATAGATGCCCATGGAGGCCAGGTAGGGCTTATCCGTGCCCGGGAAGCTCTCCAGCCCGACCAGGGCTTCGGGCTTCGGCTTTTCGGCAAAGGCCAGAACCTCTCCGTCGGGGCTGCGCTTCAGGATCCCCAGCTCGCCGGCAAGCTCTCCCTTCACGGGCTGCACGGCGAGGGTGATGTCGGCCCCGGTTTCCACGTGATAGTCCACAAAGGCCCGGTAGTCCATGCGGTACAGGTGATCGCCGGCCAAGACCAGGACATACTTGGTGCGGGCGTTCTTGATCTCGATCCACTGCTGCCGGACGGCATCCGCTGTGCCCTGATACCAGTCGGTGCGCTCCAACGACTGCTCGGCGGCCAGGATCTCGACCCAGCCGTCGGTAAAGATGTCGCGCCCATACGTGCGCAGGATGTGGCGGTGGAGGGACACCGATTTGAACTGGGTGAGGATGGCAACCTTCTCGATGCCGGCGTGGAGACAATTGCTGATGGGAATGTCGATCAACCGGTATTTGCCCGCGAGTGGTACTGCGGGTTTCGCTCGCCTCTTTGTCAGGGGCCAGAGGCGCGCGCCCCGTCCCCCGCCCATAACCAAGCCCAGAACGTCGTGCATGTCTTGCATGTGTGCCACTCTCCTTTCTGCACACCACAAAGCCCTGAACTCTCTGTCCGTGCCTCACTTGCACCCCACGCCCATCCCGAGTAGAGGACCTCGGGCCGGCTTGGGACCCCTGTCGCGCCCAGTGATCTATGGCCGTTCCTTTGTCCCTTGCAGGACCGCCTGAATCCCCTCGGCAGCACCGTCTGGGAGCGCCGGAGGCCGGTGCGTGGCCAAGATCTCGCGCAGGCGGGCCTTGATCCGGTCGCTCGTGGTCTGAGCCCCCGCGGCTTCCCAGGTAAACCAAGCCTGGCGATCCATGAGGTTGGGGCTCCAGATCTCGGCACGGCAGCGGCGGGCGGTCTCTTTGGCCGAGACGAACTCGCCCCCCGGGCCAACCCGGTCGATCAGGTCGAGCATGAGGGTGTCATCGCTGACCTCGATGCCCCGCAGCATGCGCTTGGTCATGGCAATGATCTCGTCGTTCATGACCAGCGACTCCAGGGAGCCGATGTCGGCGCAGTCGAGAAAGCCGACGTCGTGGACCAGCGTTGCCCGGCTCAGCCCCGAGAGCACGGTTTGAAACGTGCTTTCGATGGCAGCCTGGAGGTCGAGGACCTTGGCCTCCGAGGCGCCGGAGGTGCCCATGAACGGCAGATCCAGGTAACGTGCCAGGTCGGCCATGGCGGCGCTGTAGAGGCTCATTTCCGGGCCGCCATAGGCCGGCCGGGCGGTGCGCAGATCCATGGCTTCCGGCACGCCGCCGATGCAGACCGGTGTGCCGCGCTTCTTGAGCTGGCAGACGGCCAGGCTGGTCAGGGCGCCGGCCAGGGTGATCACCAGGACGGCGGCACCGGTCACCGGGGCGCTCGTGCCCGCTGCGCCGCCACCGACGAAAACCACAGGCAGGCCGTACTCCACGGCCCGAAACGCGTTGGCCAGGTCTTCGCCGGCCTGCACCAGGGGTGACTGGAAGGTGGCAAAGATTGCCAGGAAGGGGCGTGCCCGGAGCGCTTCGGGGCTGCCCGCCAGCGCGAGGGCGATGCGATAGATGTCGTCCACGTTGTCGGGCCCGTAGCCCCAGGCCAGGACCGGCTTCGCGGTGTTTGACACCATCTCGGCAAACTCGTAGACCGGCGCCAGGTGGGGTTCCACGTCGTCGATGAGCGCCAGGCCCATGACATAGTCGATGTTTTCCAGGGCGTCCGACACCAGGGCGGTTAGCCCGGGGTCGCCCCGTCGCGATTTGCGCCGTTGGCCGCTGTGGGGATCGATAAAGTACGTGCAGGTGGGGCCCGGCCCAAAGTAGACCCGGCCGGGAGCAATCTGCAGCTTGTACCTGCTGTCCTGGGTGCGGCCTGGCAGCGAGGGACGGGCCCAGAGGGTGAAGGAGCGCGGGTTGGAGGCCACGGCATCCTGAATGATGGAGGGTGGGATCCAGGCCCGCTCGCCCGCCAGGCGCGCGCCCGCCTGGGCCAGCAGCTCCCGCGCCTCGGTATTGAGCACCTTGACCCCCGTGCGCTGCAGGCACTCCAGGGTGGCCTGGTAGATCATCTGGCACTGGGCGTCCGACAGCACCCGGAACTCGGGTGCCTGGGAGAGACGGTTTTCCAAGTTCATGGCTCATTCTCCGTCGCTAGAGTGCAACCGTGCACGGCGAGTGCGGCCAGGCACGCGCCGCGATCATGGTCAGGGTGATGGCACCTCGCCCCCACGCTGCGCTTCGAGGGTGGCCAGGGTGCGCGCCATCTCGTTCTCGGCCAGGCTCACGGCCTCGTCGACGCCGGTACCCGGCCGGGCCAGGAGCAGGTCGGCCTGCGCCGCCAGGGCGACGTGGACGGCGACCCGGGCCGCGAGCTCGGTCTCGGCGTGGCTGCCTCCCAGGAAGGCGCCGACCCCGCCGGCCTGACAAGCCAGGAGGGCGTCGACCGCGTCGGGGATGGTGCCCAAGTCGTGCATCTTGACCTGGATCATGTCGGCTGCCCCGGCCTCCAGGAAGGCCTGGACATCCTCCAGGTTGTGCGCCCACTCGTCGGCGACGAGCTGCACGTCGAGCCCGCGCATCCTGACGTAATTCTTCAGGGTCCGCATGGCCTCGATCTGGGCCTCGCGGCTGTCCATCAGGACAGGGCATTCCAGGCGCAGGGGATAGGGCGCGGCCGCCCTCTGCCAGCCATAGATCTGACCCAACATGCGACCTGGCTGGTGGTCGCAGATGGTGCCCAGGGCGCCATAGAGGTCAAGGTGAATGGTTGGGAGATAGTCCACCCCTCCCAGCACGCCGATCCGGTCGTGCAGCCAGCGGATGTAGCGGGTCAGGTCGGCGCCGTTGTGGCCCACCTGCTCCACGACGTTGTCGACGAGGGCATGGGGCAGCGAGGCGATGCGCCGGGCGATCATCTTTTCGGCGTTTTGCTGGCGCTCGTCGCCGCATTGAGCGTGCAGGGGCACCGCGCGCCGCGGCAGGGGCAGATCCCACTCGTGGGCGATCACCTCTGCCATGGTCGTTCCCCTGTCGAGGGCTGCGGCGGCCAGCAGCGCCTGGCTAACGCCATAACGCACCGCACTGTGCAGCCGGCCCGCGCGATGCCTGGCTTCCTCTGGTGGGGAATCGGGATCGGAACGAGAAGCAGCGCGCAGGGCGCGGAGAGGGGCAGACAGGAGAGCCCGGCGCGACGAGTCCGCGACGTCGGGCCCGACCGCGGGTAACACCTCGGTCTCGGGCGCGGTGCGACCTTGCTCCAAGGCGTCAAGGATGGCTGCTAGCTCTCGAAAAGAGCCCAGCTCCCTGCCCTCGAGAGCCGGCGCGACGAGGCCCTGGATGGCCGCCAGCCCGTCTGCGGTGCGAAAAATGGGCTCGCGCCCTGCCAGCCCGCCGCTTGACGCGCCCACGCAATCGCCCCAGGCTACCTGCCCGGTGTCGAGGACGATGCCGACGGACACGGCCTCGGCCACCTCGCGGATGGCGCGCAACCCGGGGGTGTGCGCCGGGGCGGTATACCGCTCGCCGACCGGCACATGGCGCATCTGGAGGGCTGCCAGGTCTTCGGCAAAGCCCGCGCCGGTCGCCGGAACAGCCAGGAGGCGTAGGATACGGGTCATGGCAGCGGTTCCATGGTGATGGCCCCCGAGGGGCAGGTGTTGGCGCACAGACCACAGCCCCAACAAAGGGCGGGATCGTAGGACACCCCGGGCTTGAGCCTGGCGCGCTGCCCGCTGCTGCGTGCCACAGTGACCAGGCGCTCTCCCTCGTGGAAAAAAGCACCAAAGTGGCAGCGCTTGACGCAGGCACCGCACAGGTTGCAGGCATCGGGCTCATAGCGTGCCAGAAAGCGGCTGCGCGGCCAGACGCCCTTGCTGCCCAGGATCTGGGCCGCGCGAAAGGGGTAGCAATCGCACGCGCAGCAGTTGCAGATGGCGCCCAGGCCACGCGATCGCCACTGCGCATCGCCGGTGTGCATCAGCCCTGCCTTGTCTGCGCGGCGCACTACCTCCTTGGCCTCCTCGCCGCTCAGGCGCCGGCCATGGCCCCGCTCCAGGGCCTCGAGGGCCAGGTCGTCCAGCCAGATGCAGGTGTCCACCGGACGGCTACAATGCTCGCCCAGGCGGCGACAGTCGCAGGGCTCGAGGGCAATGTGGGCCGCGGCGTCTATCATCTCTTCCACTTCGGGAAGGAGGAGCAGGGCGTCGTTGGGCGGCCGCCGGCCCTCGACCTCGCGGTCGGGGTCCCCGTCTCGGCGCGCCTGCACCATGGCTTCGACCGCGCGGCGGTGCTGCTCGACGAACTCGGCCAGAAAGCGGCGGTCCAGGGCGCGGCGCGCCTGCTCCGGCACTTGGCTCCAGCGGCCGTGCTTGGCCACCTGGTCCAGCCGCCGGTCGAAGCGCGACGCTTTGTACCGCACCTCTCGATCGGGACCGCAGCCTGCGTGGCCCTCGTGAAACTCCCGGTCAACCACGTGGCGGCTATAGGCTCGCTCCAACAGGGCGGCGGCCGCCACCTCGGCCTCAAGGCCCACCTGTGCTTGCGCGTCAGGCGCAAGCAGGCGGCCGGCCACTTCCGCCGCCGTGCAGGCATCCTGACCCAGGGCCAGCACCAGGCGCATCTCTTCCTCGTCGACCATGAGCGCCACGTAGGGCCGCGCCTCATCCCAGACGCCAAAGGCCTGGCAAAAGTCCTCAAACATGCTCGTCACGATGTTTGAACCTCTCCTGCGCGCTCGTCCCTCACTTCGCCAGGGCCTGATCCAGGTCGGCGATAATGTCCGCGGCATTTTCCAGGCCCACGGAGAGGCGGATGAGGCCGTCGTCGATGCCTGCCTCCGCCCGCTCCTCGGGCGTCATGTGCTCGTGGGTGATGGTCGCCGGGTGCATGCAGATGCTGCGGCTGGTGCCAAAGGTCACGGCGTGGCAGACGAGCTTCAGGCTGTCCATGGCCCGCGCCGCCGCGGGCTTGCCACCCTCCACCACGAACGACAGCATGCCGCCCGGCGCGCGCATCTGTCGCCGGGCAAGCTCGAACTGCGGATGGGACGCCAAGCCCGGGTAGTTGACGTGCCTGACCCGGGGATGCGCAGCCAGGAACTCGGCAACAGCCTGGGCGTTGCAGCTATGGCGCTCCATGCGCAGTCCCAGCGTCTCCAGGAACATGAGGGTCAGCCAGCACTCGAAGGGCTGCATGACCGAGCCGATGAACTCGGTGGTGTTCCAGCGCACGTCCTCGACGAGCGCTTCGGGGCCGACCACGGCCCCGCCCAGGACGCTGGCGTTGCCCGCCAAGAACTTGGTTACGGAGAGCAGCACGATGTCGGCGCCCAGGGAGAGAGGCTGCTGCAGAGCGGGAGTGGCGGTGGTATTGTCGACCAGCAATGGCACGCCGTGGGCGTGGGCCACAGCCGCCACGGCGGCAATGTCCGTCACGAACAAGGTCGGGTTGCTCGGCGTCTCGACCCACACCAGCCTGGTGCGGCCGTCGATCTGGGCGTCCCAGGCGGAAGCGTTGCCGGGTTCCGGGACAAAGCGAAACTCGACCTGGCAGCGTTCGGGGAAGATGGCCGCCGCCTGTTTGTAGCCCTCGCCAAAGATGTTGAGGCTGGTAACGACATTGTCACCCGGCCGGGCAATCGTCGACATGAGGTCAAATAGCGCCTGCGAGCCCGATCCGGCGGTCACCGCCGCTTCGCCGCCCTCCAGAGAGGCCAGGCGCTCCTCGAGGAGGCCTGTCGTCGGCGTCTTGGTGCGGCCATAGACCGGGTAGGGGATCTGGTCAAAGCTGTGGTAGGGGTAGGTCATCGACGGTGTGATGGGCGGCACGAAGGAGCGAAAGCGCTCCAGGTCGCCCAGGGGATGAAAGCCGGCGTGCAGCGCCCGGGTATCGAAACCCAGGCCTGCGTCGCCTCGGTCCGCGGGCCGGGCCTGGGGCTCATAGACCCACGGTTTTCTCATAAAGAACAGCTCTCGATCGTGCACATCTCCTCCTGTAAGCGGAACTGACCGCCGCGGTCAGACTTGAGCAATCCACTCCTGCTGGGCCGCAACCACCCTCTCGATCTCGCGCTGAACGTCGGGCGGCAGGAGCTCGACCTGGTGCGTCTCCAAGATCTTGGTCACCTGCCGGGCGGCCCGCTCCTCCATGGTCGTGGCGCCGCGTTCGTGCCACTGCGAATACGTGCCCTTGTCGGCCAGCTTGGAGTAGTAAGGCTCTTTGAAGTGGCGCAGAGTGTGGGCATGGCCCAGGTAGTCACCCGTCGGGCCCAGCTCCTCTATCACGTCCAGGGCCAACGTCTCGTCGTCTACAACCACGCCACGGGTCATGGCCCGCAGAAAACCGATGGTGTCGTTGCAGATGACCTGCATCTGCAACGAGCCCTGGAGCCCGGAGTCCATGAAGCCCACGTCGTGGACGATGTTGGCCCCGTGGAGGAGCGCAGTTGTGAGGCTCAGGGTGGCTTCCATGCCGCATTGCTGGTCCAGAACCTTGGAGTCGGTGGAGCCACCCAGGCCAAACACGGGCAGCCCGTAGTACTTGCCCATCTCGGTGGGCACTCCCTGCTCGTCCGCCAGAACATAGTTGCCCACCATGGTCTTCAGGTTGTAGGGGCCGCCGTTCCAACCGGGCACCGCCACGGGCGTGCCCGGGCGCACCAGCTGCGCCAGGACGATGCCCAGGAGAATGCCGGCGTTCATGGAGGCCATGCAGCCCGCCGTTGTCGCCGGGGAATTGACGCCACCGGCGTTGAGCGGGATCCAGAGCATGGGTAGGCCCTTGTCCGCCAGGAAGATGCACTTTTGCAGCGCCTCGGCGTTAGCTACCAGCCCGGAGGTCACGTTAATATAGCACGTGGCAAAGGGCCGCTGGCGGAACGCGTCGGCCCCGCCGGCCACGATCTCGCACATCTCCACGGCGGCAACGCAGCCTTCAAAGTCGGGGGTGACGAAAACGATGGGCTTGGTGGTGTGGTTGAGCATGACCTCCATCTGGTAGCGGTCATAGATGCGCTGGTCCACGTCTTCCGGCAGGAACTGGGACATGACGAAACTGAACTCGGGCAGTGCATCCTGTACCGTCACCGCTTCGACCACGTCCTGCAGCGTCGGCCGGCGCCGCTGGCCGGTGCGGTGGTCCAACACGTTGAGACAGTCAGAGCCGCCGCCGTAGTGGGTGTTATAGCCCCAGGCGCGGATGGCGACCTGCCCCCGGCGGTCATAGAGGGTGAGGCGCCGGGGTGCCTGGTCGAGGGCGCGGCGGACCATGTGCTCGGGGATGCGGACGCGCAGGCCGTCGGCGCGGGCGCCGCCCCCCACAAGCAGGTCCCGCGCCCGGGCATCGTGAACGTCGATGCCCACCCGCTCCAGGATCTCCAGGCTCGCGGCGTGGATCTTGTCGCATTCTGGCCGGCCCATGCGGGCATAGTGGGCGCTGGCCGTAGTTGTGTAGTGTGTTTCGATCATTTCTTCAGCCTTTCTCCTCACGTTGGTCAACGGGGGAGGTCGGCGAGCACGCCCAGGAGCGTGTCGACCTCCTCCGCGGTATTGTAATGGGCGAGGCCGAGGCGCAGCAATCCACCCTGCGCTTCCAGGCCCAGGCGCTCGGTGACGGCCAGAGCGTAAAAGTTGCCGTTCCAGGCAAAGATGTTGGCCTCGTCCAGGCGGCAGGCGATCTCGTGGGGTGCCAACCCTTCCATGGTGAAGGACACCGTGGGCACGCGCTCGTCAAAACGTTGCGGCTCGACGATGCCATAGATGCGCAGGCCGGGAATCTGTAGCAAGCCCGCGACGAGACGCTCGCCCAGGGCGCGCTCGTAGGCGCGGATGGCCGCCAGGCCGGCCTTGAGATCGCGCCGCCGCCCGGTGAATCCCGGGAAGGAGGAGGCAGACTCGCCGCCCTCCACACCGCTGCGCTCCGGGATGCCATAGCTGCGACCCAGTGCTGCCAGATAGTCGACGGTGGCCGTCGCCCCGGCGATGGCCTCAAAGCTCTGGGTGCCCGTCTCAAACTTGTCCGGGGGCGCGTCGCCCGCGGGCCGGACCTTGTAGGCCGGCAGCTCGTCCAGGAGCTCGTAGCGGCCGTAGAGAGCACCCAGGTGCGGTCCAAAGAACTTGTAGACCGAGCAGGCCAGAAAATCACAGTCCAGGGCCTGCACGTCGATGGGGCCGTGGGGCGCATAGTGCACGGCATCGACATAGACCCAAGCGCCCGCGGCGTGTGCCAGCTTGACGGCGTGCGCCACGTCATTCACCGTGCCCACGGCGTTGGACGCGTAGCCCAGGGCCAGCAGACGCGTGCGAGGGGTGATGGCCGCCTCCAGGCCGGCCAGATCCAGGGTGCAGTCCACCGGGTCGAAGTCGACGTGGCGGATGACGGCGCCCTTTTCCTCGAGGGCCACCCAGGGGGCAATGTTCGCGTCGTGGTCCAGCCGCGTGACGACGATCTCGTCACCAGGCGACAGCAGGCGGCCAACGGCCCGGCTGAGGGTGAAGGTCAGGCTGGTCATGTTCGGGCCAAAGACGATCTCTTCCGGCCGGCGGGCATTGAGCAGGTCGGCCAGGGCTGCCCGGCCGGCAGCCACGGTCTCGTCCGTGCGCCGGGTGTAGAGAAACGCGCCATGGGCGTTGCTGTTGGCCTCCACCTGGTAACGACCCATGGCCTCGATGACAGAGCCGTGCACCTGGGTGCCACCGGGCCCATCCATGAAAATAAGGGGCCGGCCGTTGCAGGTTTGTTGCAGGGCAGGAAACCCCGCCCTCAGGGTGGATACGGCTTCTCGATCCAGTGCCAAGTTTCTTCTCCTCTCTCGTCTCCGGGTTGCCCACGCTGGGTGCCAGGGTGTCTGGGCCCAAGCTACTGTTGCTCAGGACACAAACTGGATACCCGCCAGCTCCTCGCGGGCCCGGGCAACGAGGTCGTCCAATCTTTGCCGCACATCGTCGGCCAGAGGCCGCGGTTGGTGCGTTTCCAGGATTTCCAGTGTCCGGCGGACCAGCACGTCCTCGAAGGAAAGGCCGCCCTTTTTGGCCCAGGCCTCCGGGGCGTCGCGGTTCAGGAGCTGTGGGCTCCAGATTTCCTCGCGAAAATGGTCCCGGGTGTGGGCCTGGGTCATATACTGCCCGCCGGAGCCCACCTGGCGGATGACGTCCAGGGCCATCTTCTCCGGGGTGAGGTCAAAGCCGCGCACGAAGCGCTTGACAAAGGCAATGATCTCGTTGCACATGACGAGGGCCGCCGGGTGGCTGAGCAGTCCCCCCCCGAGGTAGCCCACGTCGTGGATCAGGTTGGCGCCGTCGAGGGCGGCCAGTAATGTAGCCATCGAATGCTCCATGGCTGCCTGGGCGTCCAGGCACTGAGCATCGCTGCCCACTGTGGACCAGATGGGCAGGCCGTAATAGTGAAAGATGTCGGCAAAAGCCGAGTTGGTCAGGCGGGTCTCGGGTGCGCCATAGCCCATGGTGCCCTTTCTCATGTCCAGGGGGGCCAGCACGAAACCGGTGATGATGGGCGCTCCTTTGGCCCGCAGCTGGTGCAGCACCAAGCCGCTCAGCGCCTCGGCCGTGGCCTGGACGATGCCGCCGGCCAGGGTCGTAGGCGTACTGCCGCCCATGATGTCGCCGGGGGTATAGCAGATGGGGATGCCCCTGTCGGCGCAGAAGAAGAGCTTGCGCACGGCGTTGTACGAGTGCGTGCGGGGAGCCGTGGGCTCCGAGTAGTGGATGAGGAAGGGTCGCTCTCGCAGCCGCTCCTCGCCTCCGACCACTGCGGCCGCCATGGCGGCCACGATCTGCAGGTCCTCCAGGCCACCGGCCGTGAAAAAGATGGGCTTGGTCGAGTTCTCCATCAAGGCCCGGGCGCATTCAACGTACATGGTGTTCGTCGCCACGTCGTTGGCCAGACCATAGGAGGCGATGAAATCGATGTCGCTGGCGTGATCCGCGACGCGGGCGGCATTGATCACGTCCTGCAGCCGGGTGGGCCGCACTTCGCCCGTCTTCAGGTCGCAGGTCTTGATGAGATCGGTGCCCAGGCCAAAGTGAATGTTGCGCCCCTCCAGGCGCATCGCCTCGGCCCCTTCGCGACTGTACATCGTGATCCGCGAAGGAGCGCTGCGAATCGCTTCTTCCACCAGCCAGTTGGGGATCAGGACGAGGTCCTGGCCCTTCACCCGGCAGCCGGCCGCCCGCAACAGCTCGACGCCCTCCGCGTTCAACACGCGCACGCCGCCCGTCTCCAGGATCTCCAGGCTGGCACGGTGGATCTCCTGGATCTGCTCTTCCGTCAGCAGCCGGTAACTGGGCATACACTGGTTCTTGAAACCGCTGTTCATCTCTCTTTTCCTCCCCTTTCTGCCTGCAAAACCAGGCTCACCTGCCGTAAAATGCTAGAGACTCAAGGATCGCTGCGCCCTAAGGCTGGCTCGCCAGCCCACCGGCGATTTCACCGCCGTCGACGACCACGACCTGCCCGGTGATAAAGGCCGCATCATCCGACGCCAGGAAAGCAAAGAGCGCCGCCACGTCCTCAGGATGCCCCAGCCGCTGTAGTGGCACCTTCTGAGCAAAGGTGTGGCGCATCTCGGGCGTGTACTCCGCTTCCTGCATCGGCGTCAGGATCCAGCCCGGGCAGACGGCATTGACCCGCACAGCCGGCGCCAGCTCCAGCGCCATGGAACGCGTCAGCTCGATAACGCCGGCCTTTGACGCGTTATAGTCGGCATAGTACGGATAGCCGAGCAGCCCGTTGGTCGAACCCATGTTCAGGATGACGCCTCCCTCACCGGTCAGCATGCGCCGGGCCGCCTCCTGCGCCACGTGGAACACGCCATCGAGGTTGACGGTGAGCACCCGCCGCCACTCCTCGGGCGAGATATCCAGAAATCGATGCCGAATGCTAATGCCGGCATTGTTGATCAGCACATCCAGGCCGCCCACCAGGCCGTCCATCTCGGCCAGGGCGCGGGCCACCTGCTCGGGGTCGCTTACGTCGGCCTGCAGCACCCCATGAAGCGCTACCCGGTCCTGGAGCCGCTCGAGCGCGCCCGCATCCCGATCTAGGGCCACCACGCGAGCCCCCTCCTCGCTGAACCGCGCCGCGGTCGCCGCCCCGATCCCTCCGCCTGCGCCCGTTATGAGCACCCGTTTGCCGCCCAGTCCACGCATCCTTCCCCTCCAACAGGACAGATCCAACGCAGGATGAATCCTAGCGCAGGATGAATCCTAGCGCAGGATAAACCCGTCCCGCAGCGGGTCCGTTGGATCGACCAGGAACTCGTGGCGCCCGGTGATGTGGGCCGAGCCCTCGATCTCCGGGATGATCGCCTGGTAGGGGCCAAAGCTGGTCGTGGCTATGATGTGGCCGCGGAAGCGGGTGCCGATAATGCTCTCGACGACGATGGGCTCGCCAATGCCAACCTCGCCCCGCTCGTAGTGCAGGGCCAGGCGGCCGCTGACGCCCGTGCCCGTGGGACAGCGGTCGACTTCGCCTTCAGCGAACACACAGACGTTGCGCGAGCCCGCGCCCTCGTCCAGGGGTAGAATCCCGGAGCGCGGCGGAGTGGACGGCCCGACCAGGATGGTTCCGTAGAGAAAGCCGAGATCCTCTTCGAAGGGATGCGGGATGGGCCGGGCGGCCATGATCGCCCGCTTGATGGCCATGCCTGTTTCGATAATGGGCCGGAACTCGGCGGGTGACAGAGTTAGCCCCACGTCAGCCGCGCGCACGTAGGCGTAAAAGGCTCCGCCAAAGGCCAGGTCGTAGCGCACAGAGCCCAAACCCGGCACGTCCACGGTCTCGTCCAGGGCCAGGACAAAGGAAGGGACGTTGTGAAACGCGACGCTCGTCACCTGCCCGCCTGCGACGTGGGCATGAGCGGTGACCAGGCCTGCCGGGGTGTCTATGCGGACGACTGTCTCGGGTTCTTCCATGGGCAGCAGGCCGGTCTCCAGGGCGACCTTGGCGATGGCGATGATGCCGTGGCCACACATGGTGCTGTAGCCCTCGTTGTGCATAAAGAGAACGCCGATGTCGGCCCAGGGTGTGACCGGCGGCGTGACGATGCAGCCGTACATGTCGGCGTGGCCCCGTGGCTCGTACATGAGCATCGTGCGCAGGTGGTCCAAGTGCTCCTTCGCAAACCTGCGCCTCTCGAGGATCGTCTCGCCCGGCAGTTCGGGATACCCTCCGGTGATGACCCGGAAGGGCTCGCCCCCGGTGTGCGCGTCAACGGTTGTAATCTTTAGCCAGCCCGCAGGGGGCTGCCACTCTTGCATTTTGCTGAGCATCTCGCCTCCGGCTCCTACCCCGCCAGCCCCCCACCATCCACCACCAGCGCCGTACCCGTCACGAAGGACGAGGCGTCGCTGGCCAGGTAGAGGACGGCTTGCGCAATCTCCTCCGGCCTGCCGACCCGGCCCAGGGGCCGGTGGGCAGCCTCGGCCAGGAAAACCTCTTCGTCCGCGCCCAACTGCCGCGCCTCGTGGCGCAACATCCCCGTGTCGGTGTCGCCCGGACAGATACAGTTCACCCGGATCCCCTGCGCCCCGTGATCGAGGGCCATGGCCCGCGTCATGTTCACCACGGCGCCCTTCGAAGCGCAATAAGAGACGGCGTTGCGCCCGCCCACCAGGCCCCAGCCTGACGCAGTGTTGACGATGCTGCCCCCGCCTTGCGCGGCCATGACCGGCACGGCCTCTTTGCTCATGAGCAAGATCGACTTGACGTTCACGGCCATCACCCGGTCCCATTCTTCTTCCGTCGTGCCCAGCACGTCGGCGCGCCGGATGATGCCCGCGTTGTTGAATAGCACGTCCAGGCGGCCAAATGTCGCCAGGGCGGCCTGCACCGCACGGCGGCAGTCTTCCGCCCGGCTGACGTCGCAGGGCACGGCCAGGGCCCGCCCGCCGGCCGACTCGATGTCGCCGACTACAGCGCCGGCCCTGACCTCGTCCAGGTCGGCCACCACCACCGCCGCGCCCTCACAGGCGAACAGCAGGGCCGTGGCCCGGCCGATGCCCGAGGCGCCGCCGGTGACGAGGGCCACCCTACCGCTCAGTGCTCCCACACTTTCCCCCCTAAACGGTCGCCGGTCCCAACCACAAGCTCCAGGACCAAGAACAACCCTAGTCGGCCACCCCACCGCCGTCCACGGGCAGGGCCACGCCGGTGATGAACGACGCGTCGTCAGAAGCAAGAAAGAGCACGGCCCGGGCCACCTCTTCCGGCTGACCGAGGCGGCCCATGGGCCGGTCGGTCGCCTGCGCTACATAGTCGACCCACGACATGCCGCGCTGTTGGGCGTCATCCTGGAGCATGGGAGTCTCGGTATCGCCCGGGCAAACGCAATTGACGCGGACGTTGTCGCGGGTGTGGTCGACGGCCATGGCCTTGGTCAGGAGCACTACCCCGCCCTTGGCGGCGCAATAGGCCGCCGCCTCGTTGCCCCCCACCAGGCCCCAGCCCGAGGAGTTGTTGACGATAGAGCCGCCGCCCTGGGCGATCATGTGGGGCAGGGCGAACTTGGACATGAGATAGGTGCCCTTGAGGCTGATGTCGACCGTCAGGTCCCATTCTTCCTCGGTGCAGTCGATGACCGTGTGGGGGTAAAACACACCGGCGTTGTTAAAGAGCACGTCCAGGCGGCCGAAGGCCCGCAGCGTCTCGTCCACGGCCCGGCGGCAGTCATCCGCCAGCCGCACGTCGCACGTCACAAAGATGGCCTTGCCGCTCCTGGCGCCGCCCGCCGCTACAGGTGCCGCCGCTTCAATCTCGGCCACGACCCGCCGGCCCCGTTCCTCATTTCGCCCGGCGACGACGACGCTCGCCCCTTCCTGGGCGAACAACACGGCGGCCGCCCGGCCAATGCCCGACGTGCCACCCGTGACCAATACCACCCTGTCCGCAAATCGCATGGGTTCCTCCTAGCTGGTAACCTTGCGCACTGCGCGCTGGTTGTAGCCTGTCACCACCATGACGTAGCCGCTCAGCATCTCGTCCACGGCCTCTTCGCCGGTGTCGACCAAGAGCGGCGCGCTGCCCAGGGCATGGAGCTTGGCCGGCGTGCTGACCACGAGGATGTTCTCCTTGCCCACCCGCTCGATGACCCGCGGGCTGATCTGCTGGTTGCCCCGGCCAAAGAGATATCCCTGGCCGCCAATGGGCGTCACCACAATGCGGGCGTCCTGGCCCTCCCCCTCGCCGTCGAGCAGCCGCAGGAGATGTGCTTCGTTGGCGTCGGCCGCCACGAGCTCCGCCGGGCTGCCCGGCTCCCCGGGGGCGCGCACCACGTCCACGCCGAGGAGCGTCTTGTCCACGCCCAGCTCCCGGGCGATGGCCCGCGTCGTGGTTCCCGGGGCCAGAATATAGAGCACGCCGGGCTCCATCCTGGCTGCCACGTCGGCGGCGACTTCGGCCATGGACTCCTCCTCGCCGCTGGTGGGCACCTTCTGGCTCTGCATCAGGCTGGCGCGGTAAGGAACGCGGAGATAGCCATACAGGCGGGCCGAGAGGGAGCCCTGGCGGAAAGCCTCCTCGTCGATGTCCATCACCTCGGCCTCGCGCAGCCCCACGCCCCGGCCCTCGAGGTAGAGGGCCGCCAGCTCGCCGGCGTGGGCCGGACTCGTGGCATAGACGGCCGAGTGGATCTTGACCCCGGCGGGAATGCCCAAGACCGGCTGCTCCAGCCCCACAGCCTCATAGACGTCCCGAGCCGTGCCGTCGCCGCCGGCAAAGAGCAAAAGGTCTACGCCCCGCGCCTGCATCTCCCGCGCCGCCCGCCGGGTATCCGCGGCCGCCGTCTCGCCGGGGACGATGCTGCCCATGACCTCCGGGTCCAGGCCCGCCGCTCGGGCGGCATCCTCGCCCATCTCAGCCGGGTAGGTGAGGATGCGCACGGCAGGCAGGCGCTGTAGCCGGCGCAGGGCCTCTGTCGCCCGGGACTGGGCCCGGGGCTCGGCACCCAACGACCGCGCTCGGCTCTGGATCTCGGCACCGTCGCTGCCCTTCAGGCCAACCCGGCCACCCAGGCCGGCGACCGGGTTGACGACCACCCCCACCTGGCGGACGTCGCCGCTCATCCGGCCCCCACCTTTCGGCGGTAGGCCCGCCAGGTGACAGCCCACTCCGCCGGATCGTCCAGGGGGTGGGGATCGATGGTGTGCACCGTGCTGTTGTGCGGTGCGGTGCGCACCAGCTCCGGATCGGTGCGCGCTTCCTGGGCCACCTGGGCCAGGATGGCGGCATATTCGTCCAGATCGGCCTGCGAGAACGACTCGGTAGGCTCCAGGGTGCAGGGCTCGGGCACGACGAATGGGTGGTGGCTCGTCCAGTAGTGCACGCCATAGTCCGCGGCCCGCAGGCCGATCTCTTCGGAGTGCACGCCCGTCTCTTCCACCAGCTCCTGCCAGCTGTAGCGCACCTGCTCGATGCGGCGCTTGCCCCGGGCGTACGGGGCGCTGAGGCCCGGGATCTGGAGGACACGGCTCAGCAAGTAGTTGTTGTTGAGCACGGCGGTCTCGGCTACCCGGCGCAGTCCTTCGGCGCCGAGGCTCATGACCCAGGCATAAGCCTTTACAACCACCGCGGCATTGCCATACCAGGGGGCGATCTTGCCGATGCTCTCGGGCCGGTCCCAATCCAGCCTGTAGCGTTCACCGTCGCAGGCCACCAGAGGCACCGGCAAGAAGCGGGCCAGGTTGGCGGTCGCACCCACCGCCCCGCCGCCCGGTCCGCCACAGCCATGCGGCGTGGCAAAGGTCTTGTGCAGGTTAAAGTGGCAGAGGTCAAAGCCGGCCTCCCGGGCACGGGTAATGCCCAGGATGCCGTTGGCGTTCGCCTGGTCGTAGGCGCACAGCCCGCCAACTTCGTGCACGGCCTGCACAAAGTCCACGATGCGCGGATTGTAAATGCCGGTGTCCTCCGGGTTGGTGATCATCAGCCCCGCCGTCCGCTCCGAGAGAGCAGCGCGCAGCGCCTCGAGGTCGGGATAGCCATCCTCGTCGGGGTAGAGGGTAATGATCCGAAAGCCGGCCGTGCGGGCCGCCGCGGCGTTCGAGGGATGCGAGAAGATGGTGGTGATCACGTCGGTGCGCTGCTCTGCCTCGCCCCGGGAGGCGTGGTAGGCACGGATGATAGCCGCGTTGGCATAGATCGCCGACGAACCGGCCCCCGGCTGGAGCGAAAACCGGTCCAAGCCCGAGATAGCCTTCAGGATCTCCTCAAAGCGGTAGAGGATCTCGAGTATGCCCTGCACCGTGCCCTCATCCTGGAGGGGATGCAGCTCGGCCACGCGGGGCGAGCGGGCAAAGTGCTCATTGATTTTTGGGCTGTACTTCATGGTGCAGGTGCCCTGGCCCACGTCCACGTTGAGGTCGGCACCGAGGTTCTCCTGCGACAGCCGCAGGTAATGGCGCAGCACCTGGGGCTGCGCGATCTCAGGCAGAGCCGGGGGCGCCTGGCGGCGCATGCCCGCGGGCAGCCCGGCCAGGACGTCGCCCACGACGGCCCGTATGCCCGGCTCCACCTCGGGCACAAGGATGCCCCGCTGTCCCTCGCGGCTCAGCTCAAAGATGACCGGCTCATCCCAGCGCGCCTGGTGAAAACGCCGCAGCCGCGGTTGGGCTGGGCCTCCGTCGTGGCGGGCAGGGACCTGGCGTTCGCGGGTGATGTCTCTCACGCCACCACCTCCTGAAGCGCTTCTGCCAGGCGGTCGACGTCGGCCTGGGTGTGGACCTCGCTGACGCAGTAGAGGGCGCACTTGCCGAGGTCGGCAAACTCGCCGCCCAGGTCGTGGCCGCCCTGGATGCCCCGCTCCAGCAGCGCGCGATTGATCTCGGCGAAGGTCTGGCCGGTGCCGGTCAGGTCGACGACAAATTCCTGGAAGTGGGCACCCTGGAAGGCCGGGGCGCGGACCCCGTCGATTGCGTTGAGGCGGTGCATGGCATAGCGGGCGCGGGCCATGAGCCCCTCGCCGATTGCGGCCATGCCCTGCGGACCCATCAGCGCCAGGTAAACTCCGGCGGTGATGCCCCACAGCGCAGCTGCCGTACCCACCCACTCCTTGCCTTCCTCGCGCACGGCAAAAGACGTGCGCTCATACGCCACGTCGCCAAAGCCGTACTCGCCTGGCACCCGCGTGGGTGCGATGCCGAACAGGCGCGACGGATACTCCATGACGTAGCGCGGGTCGTCGTGGGTAGCGATGAACCCGCCGTGCCCCCCACCAAACTGCATGTGGATCCCTAGCGGCTGAATGTCGCCACAGACAATGTCGGCCCCGTAGCTGGCCGGCGGCGCCAGCACGCCGAGCGACATGGGGTTAGCGGCCACGACACACACGGCGCCGGCCTGGTGGGCCATAGCACTGATCTCGCGGCCCTGGCCCTCGATGAATCCCAGGTAGGAAGGATTCTCAAAATACACGGCCGCCGTAGCTTCGGAGAGGACGCCGCGCAGAGCCTCGAGGCTGACCTGGCCCGTCCGAAGGAGCCGGTCATGCGGCAGCAGCCGCAGATCAAGCGCCGGCCGGCAGTAGTCCTGCATCTTGCTCAGCTTGGCGGGGCTCAGCGTGCCACACAGCAGGACCTCCCGCCGGCCTGTCAACCGGCCTGCCATGCGCAGGGCGGTAGCCGCTGCCTGGAAGCCGTCATAGACGGGCACGTTGACGACGTCCATCTCGAGCAGCTCGCCCATCATGCTCGTGTACTCAAAGAGGGCCTGGAAGCGGCCGTGGTCGTCGTAGGGCTCACCGGCATAGGCCGTCAGAAACTCGCTGCGCTGGTTGATCTCGTCGCAGACGGCCGGTACATGATGCTGGTAGCAGCCGCCTCCCAGGAAGCTGAGGAGCTCACTGCCGGCGGGCCGGTTGCGGGCCAGCAGGCCCTCCACGTGTCTCTTGAGCGCAACCTCCGAGAGCAGGGGCTCGGGCAGATCCAGGGGCTGTTGCAGCCAGAGGTCGGGAGGCACGTCCTGGTAGAACTCGGCCACGCTCGTGGCTCCCGTTGCCCGCAGCATCTCTTCCCTGGCGGCGGGCAGCGAGTTCGGAATATAGGGATAGACGATCTCTTTTTTCTCCATCGCTCTCGCTCTAAACGTGCCCGTAGTAGTCGCGATGGACGGCTACGGAATAGGCGTAATCGAGGAGCGTGCCCCAGCTAAAAACAGGAATATCGATCTCGCGCTGCACGGCGCGCGCAAAGGGCTGCATGCCCGTGCACTCCATGACCATTGCGCGCATGTTGGGATAGCGGTGGAAGAATTCGACGGCCAGGCCGACGAACTCGCGCTCGGTCTTGTCATAGGTGGCGCGCGGCGGGTCCGGGCGGACGGGGGCGTACCACAGGTTTTCGAACTCCGGACACTGCCACTCGTCCTGCGCCCCGCCAACCACATAATTGCTCCCGGGGCGCACGCCCACCGCCTCCAGGTGGGCCAGGGTCAACTGCTCCTTGCGCGCGGCGAGGACGCCGACGACCTGGTCTGGGCCGATGAGCTGCTGCGCCCACGACACCTGGAGCAGGCTGGACATGAACACTGGGACCTGCACGGTGCCGGCGACCAGCTTCTGAAAGTAGGCAAAGTAGCCGCACTCGGCCGCGATGGCCCGGCAGCCCATCCTCTCCAGCTTCCTGGCTGCCCGCAGGATCGGCTCCAGGCACACGGACTTGTCCTCGCCGTGGACCAGGGTCTGGATGTCCAGACCCTCGGCGATCTCGTACTGGATTGGAAAGGGAAAAGCGCTGGCGTTGCGCACGTCCCCGGGGAAGCCCGGAAACACGTCGTCGAGGATGATGATGCCCAGGCCCATGCCATAGCAGCGGCGGTCCTTCCGGGCCTGGATGTAGTTGATCCCCATGTCTCGATTCTGATAGAGCACCTTTCCTCCTCTAATGACCGGCGCCTGGCGACTGCGCCTCCTGGGCGGGCCGGCGGCCCACCCTATCCAGGGCCGGCACAAAGAGACGTGGAAACAGCGTTTCCACGCCCCTCAGCCGCCCAACGTTGCGAAGCCCCCTGGGCGCCGCCGTCAGGTCTCGCGCACATCAATGATCTGATGGCCTTCCACCTTTTCCAGCGCTGCCACAACTTCCTCGGGCTTGACGAAACGGATCTTGACCACGGCATCCCAAGTGCTCGGGTCCTTGAGGGTGGGCACGCCGCCCATAGCGGTAATGCCCCAGCCGTGGGCACTGATGGCGGCGACCATCTTGGCGAACTCGCCTCTGCGGTCTGGCATGCGCACCGTTACGCGCACGCCCATCCAGCGCGTGCCCATCATCTCGGCCAAGTGGGCCAGCAGATCAACCTGGCTGAGCATCCCTACGACCACGTCGTCCTCGAGGACCGGCAGGCAGCCGACCCTTTTCTGCACCATCAAGTACGCGGCCTCCTCGATGGTCAGGTCAGGATCGACGGTCACGACGTCCCTGCCCTTGATCATCACGTCCTTGACGGTGAGCCCCGAAAGAGCCCGGGCAATCTCCCAGAAATCGAGGCTCGCCAGGGTGTTCGGATCGACCAGGAACCGCTCGCGCGTGACCAACCCCAGGAGGCGCTTGCCATCGCCGACCACGGGCAGGTGCCGGATGTTGTTCTGGCTCATATAGCCCTGGGCGTCTACGATGGACATGTCTGGATCCACCATCAGTGGATGCCGCGTCATGTACTCCTTGACCAGCATGGTTCTCCTCCTTGGCTCTCCCCTTGGCCGACGCTCATCCGGGAGCCCGAAATGGGCCGGCCCCCGCTCATTGCTTGACGGTCACGACGGGATCCATCTCGCAGAGCGTCTCCAGCGGGATATGGCAAAAGATGCGGTGACCGTTGCCCGCATTCTGCCAGACCGGCACCTCAACCTCGCAGATCCGGCCCCCGTCAGGCAGCATCTCGGCCCGGCGAGGGCAGCGCGTGTGGAAGCGGCAGCCACTGGGCGGGTTGAGGGCGCTGGGCACCGTCCCGCTGAGGCGGATCTGCTTCTGCCGTGCCGTGGGGTCAGGAAAGGGCACGGCCGATAGCAAAGCCTCGGTGTAGGGATGGTACGGCGGGGCATAGATGGCATCGGCGGGGCCGGCCTCGCCAATCTGGCCCAGGTACATGACCGCGATCTGATCGCAGAAAAAGCGGACAACACTCAGATCGTGGGCGATAAAGATCATGGCCATGCCCAATTCTTTTTGGATCTCGAGGAGCAGGTTCAGAACCGCAGCCTGCACCGACACGTCCAGGGCCGAGACCGGCTCGTCGCACAGGACCAGTTCTGGCCGGCCGGCAATGGCCCGGGCAATGCCGACCCGCTGTTTCTCCCCGCCACTGAGCTGTCGGGGCAGGCGGTCGTAATAACGCTCGCCCAGGCGCATCATGCCCAGCAGGCGGATCACTTCGTCGCGCACCTGGTCGCGCGGCACCGTCTTGAAGCGGCGCAGCGGCCGGGCTATTTGTGCGCCCACGGTGAACGACGGGTTCAGCGTGGAGTCGGGGTTCTGAAAGACCATCTGCAGCTCCTGGATGAGAGCCAGGTCACGCTTGGAAACGGGGGCCGAGATGTCCACGCCCAGGAACTCGAATTTGCCGGACGTTGGCTTTTCCATCCCAATGAGCGTCTTGACCACGGTGCTCTTGCCGCAGCCCGATTCTCCGACGATGCCCAGCGTCTGGCCCTTGGCTACGGTCAGACTCACGTCGTCGACGGCCTTGACGTATTGCTTGCCGCCGCCGACCAGCTTGTTCGACGGCGCTTCGTAGTAGGTCCTGGCGCCCTCGACGCGGAGGATGATCTCTGCAGCAGCCGATTGCCCGCCCGCCGCAGCCGACGCCTGGACTTCGGCCATCAGCGCCAGCACCTCTTCAGGAGGCGTCCATCCCTGGGCAGCCACCTCCTCTACAAAATGGCAGCGGGCCCAGTGCTGGACCCCCGAGAGGCACAGGTCGGGCTTTCTGCGGCGGCACTCCTCGCGGGCATAATCACAGCGCGGCTCAAAGATGCAGCCGGGCGGCAGGTTGGCGGCCGACGGCACCCGGCCGCGAATGGGGTACAAGAAGCTGCTGCGCTTGTCCTGTCCGAGGCGGGGCACACAGCGCATCAGACCCTGGGTGTAGGGATGTCTGGGGTGGAGATAGATGTCCTCTACCGGAGCCTGCTCCACGATCTGGCCGGCATACATGACGCTCACTTCGTGTGAGACGCGGGCCACGACGCCCAGGTTGTGGCTGATGTACATGATGGCCGTGTCAAAGTCCTTTTGCAGCCCGGCGATGAGGTCGAGCACGGCTGCCTCCACGGTGACGTCCAGGGCTGTTGTCGGCTCGTCCATGATCAGCAGCGCGGGCCCGTTGAGCAGGGCCATGGCGATCACCACGCGCTGCTGCTGGCCACCGGATAGCTGGTGGGGGTAGCGCTGCATGACATTGGCCGGATCGGCCATGTACACCCGGTCGAGCATCTGGATGCACTTGGCCTCGGCGTCGGCCTTGGCCATGTTGCGGTGGACGATGAGCACTTCGGACAGCTGGTCGCCAATGCGCAGCGAAGGGTTGAGGGCCTGCATCGGATCCTGGTACACCATGGCGATCTGGTCGCCGCGAATGCGGCGCAGCTCCTCTTCGGAGCGTCCGATGAGCTCTCGCCCCTGGAAGAGGATGCTGCCGTCCACGATCTTGCCGTTGCGCCCCAAGAAGTTGACGATGCTAAAGGCCACGGTGCTCTTGCCGCACCCTGACTCGCCGACGATGCTGTGGGCCTGCCCGCGCTCGATGTCGAGGGTCACGTCGCGGACGGCCGGCACATCGCCGCGGCGCGTCTCGTAGGAGACGGCCAGGTCGCGGACGTCGAGGACCGGGGTCTGCTGTTTGTGTCTCTCCATGCTGTCCCCCTACTGGTACCGCGTGCTCTCTTCGCGCAGGCCATCGGCGAAGAGGTTAAGCCCGACAACCAGGCTGGCGATAGCCAGGGCTGGCCACAGCACGTTCAGAGGGCTAGTCCAGATGTACTTGCGCGCCTCGCTGATCATCCCACCCCAGTCCGGCGTCGGGGGTGGGAGGCCCAGGCCCAGAAAACCGAGGGTGCCGATGGCAAAGATGGCATAGCCCACGCGGAGCATGGAATCGATGATCAGCGGGCCCCGCGCATTGGGCAAGATCTCGACGAACATGATGTACAACGGGTTCTCGCCCCTGGTCTCGGCCGCCCGCACATAGTCGCGGGTGCGAATGTCAAGGGTGAGACTGCGTACCAGGCGGGCCACTCCCGGCGCCCCGACGAAGGTAATGGCAATGACCACGTTGAGCGCCGAAGGTCCGATGGCAGAGATGATGATCAGGTACAGCAGGATGGTGGGAAAGGCCATAATAGCGTCGAGGACGCGCATCACACTTTCGTCGGCGATGCCGCGATAGTAGCCCCCGACGAGGCCCAGAACCGTACCGAGGGCCACGGACGCCAGCACGGCGAGAGGGGCCAGGATAAGGATCGTGCGGCTGCCGTAGGCGAGGCGGGAGAGAATGTCACGGCCCATGTTGTCGGTGCCCAGAGGATACTGGGCCGACGGTCCGCTGTTAATGTTGCTCGAGTCCTGTGCGGTAGGATTGTGGGGCGATATCACCGGCGCCAGGATGGCGACCAGCACCCAGAAGAGGACGATAGACAGGCCGATGACTGCCACGCGGGAACGCAGGATCGTCGCCGCCCCTTCCCGGAGGCGCTGCCCTCGCCGGGGGCGCGTTTCCGCGCGGCTCTCGGGCGTCGGCGGGGGCCCGGACATATCGGGCGCCGTCTCTGCTAATGCCATAAGCCTTCCTCCTGGTCCACCGAGTCGGGGACCTTACTACGAGTACCGGATCCGCGGATTCAAGAAGGTGTAGGTGATGTCCGCGATCAACTGCGTACTCACGGCGACGACGACCATCACCATAGCGCCGGCCTGGATGGCATTGATGTCTTTGAACAGCGCCGAGTCCAGGAGGTACATGCCGAGGCCTGGATAGCCAAAGACCGACTCGACGACGACGATGCCGCCGATGAGCCAGTTCACGTGGAGCATGATGACCGTGATGGGTGCAATGAGTGCGTTGCGCAAGGCATGATGCATGATCACGCGTCGCCGTGGCAGCCCCTTCAGGTGAGCGGTGCGGATGTAGGGCGCGTTGATGACCTCGATCATGCTGGCCCGGGTCATACGCGCTACGTAGCCCACCTCGACCAGGGTCAGGGTTAGTACCGGCAGGATGAGCAGCATGGGCTCGCGCCAGGGAGCGACGTCGCTGGTGTACACGGCGGCACCGGGCAGGATCTTGAGCCAGAAGGCAAAGACAAGGATCAAGAAGACACCCGTGGCGAACTCGGGTATAGAGGTCGTGATAAGGCTCAAGAGAGACAGCCCCCGGTCAGTGGGGCGGCCCTCATTCAATCCGGCGATGACGCCCAGCACCAGGGCAACGGGCATAACAAAGACAAAGGCAATGGCCGCCAGGGTCAACGAGTTACGCAGACGCCGCGCCAGGGTTGGGCCGACGGGCTTGTTGGTGCGCACCGAGATGCCGGGGTCGCCGCGAAGGAGGCCCTTCTTGAGGGGATAGTAGTCTTGGCCGCTCGCTTCCGTCATGGCCCGTCCGGCCGAAGCGGCGGCTGCGACGTTGGCGATATCCTTTTTCCAGAGGACCACGTGGTCGGCCGTGTCGACCCCCCAGAGAATCTCGTCGCCGTTCTCGTCCACCTGCCAGTTGTCAAAGGGGACTTCGGCCCGTGTACCATCGGGAGCGACGCTGAGCTCGACAAGGCCCTCTTTGCGCATCCGCCAACGCTTTAGCGTGCCGTCGGGTGCCTGCGCCCACCAGCTCGGATCCTCGGTCTCGGTCGTGCTAACGCGCACGAGGGGCATGCCCACCAGATTCTTCAGGCGCCAATCGTTGCCAACGAGCCAATCGAAATAGCGCACCGGCGCGGGCTGGTCCAGGCCCATCTGGTCGCGCAGCAGCTCGATCTGTTCCGGGGTCGCGAACTGGCCGAGGATGTGCCTGGCCACATCGCCGGGCGCCACCTCCGAGATCATGAAGATGGCGATGGACACCAACAGCATGGTCAGGGCCATAAAGCCCAGACGCCGGATGATAAATCTGGCCATTCGTCCTCCTCATCGTCCCCCTGGTGGGGGAACGTCACGGGGAGAACCTGAGGGGGCACAGCGGCGTCCACCGCGGCGGTACCGCTGCGCCCCCACAGGCCTAGTCCACCGATACGGGGACCCTGTCCACCGACACGGGGACCTTGTCCACCGACACGGGGACCTTGTCCGCCGACACGGGGACCCTGTCCACCGACACGGGGACCTTGTCGCACTCGTCCATCAAGACAGGACTACGCATCAAGCCACGCGTCGTGGAGGATGTCATAGTTGGTGGGGTGCGCGGCGACGTTCTGGACCTTCTCGTGAGCGATGTACCACACGCTGGTCCAGAAGGCGATGCCTACGGAGCCGCGGTCCATCTGGATGTCTTCCAGCTGGCACATCAGCTCGCGGCGCTTTTCCACGTCCAGGGTCTGCTCGGCATCCTTGAGGATGGTGCTGAACTCTTCGTCGACCCAGTACGTTTCGTTCCAAGCAGCCGGCGTGCCTGCGGCATCGGCGGTGTAAGCCAGGGCCAGGACCATGGTGCCCAGGGGCCGGTGTGCCCAGATGGTGATGCCCAGGGGCACCTCTGTCCAGACCTCCCAGTAGTTGGCGCTGGGCATGATGTTGAGGGTGATGTCGAAAGCACCCGCCGCCGACTCTTTGAGCGCCTGGGCCATGGCCGGCTCCGCACGGGCCTCCTGGGTCGCCAGCTCCACGGCCACGGGCAGCGTCAGGCCGGCTTCCTGGAGGAGGGCTTTGGCCCCTTCCAGGTCATAGGGCGGGATCTCTTTTTCGCAGTATTCGGGGTGGACCGGGGCGACGTGGGCATCGTGGCCCAGCACGCCCTCGCCGAACCAGGCCAGGTCCAGCATTTTCTGGCGGTCGATGCACTTTCGCAGCGCCTGGCGCACGCGGTTGTCACTCCAGGGCTCCTTGTCGGCGCGCATGCGGATGACAAAGGTCTGCGCCGTGGGCGCCGAGTAGACCTTGATGCCGGGCAGATCCTTGACCGCTTGCCAGATCTCGGCCGAGGGGTTAAAGATGTTGTCGACCTGGCCGCTCTGCAGGGCCGCGATGCGCGCCGCGTCTTCCTCGCCCAGATCCAGGTAAACCAGCTTGTCGATGTAGGGCAACGGCTGGCCGTCCTCGCCCATGCGGTAATAGTCCTCCCGCCGCGTGAATACCGCCCGCTCGGTCTCGACGTACTCTTCCATCAGGAAGGGACCGGTGCCAACGGGCTGCTTGGTGATGTCGCCCTCGAAGGTCTTGGGCACGATCATGGCCGGGTAGTGGAAGAGGTGCTCGGGCACGGCGATTTGGGGCGCGCTGAGGTGCAGCTTGACGGTATAGTCGTCCACCTTTTCCACATCGTCGGCCGACAGGTAGCCCTCCATGAGGCCCCGCATCGAGGAGCCGATGGCCTCGTCCAGCCACTGCTGGAAATTAAAGACGACATCGTCGGCCGTGAAATCGGCGCCATCGTTGAACTTGATGCCCTGCTGCAAGTAGAGGGTCCACTCTGTGACTTCGGCGTTGGCCTCCCACCTGTCGAGGAGCCAGGGCACGGTGATGTTGTCGTAGCCGGTATAGGTCAGGTACTCGCACACTTGCCGCCACTGGTTCACGCCCTCGATCCAGGAGAGGCGGGCAGGATGGTCGATGCGCTGTACGCGGCTGGCGATGGTGTACGTGCCTCCGCGCTTGGGTCCGGCCGCAGCCGCGGTGGGCTGCGGCGCCGCTGTAGCGGCTGCCGGTGCCTGCGTCGCCTCCGGCGCGGTGGTCGGTTCCGCCGGCCCGCAGGCGGCCACGAAGGCGGTGGCGCTGGTCAGCGACATCCCCAGAAGTGTTGCCGTGCGCAGGAACTCGCGTCGGCTAATGCGCCCGCGGGTGTACAAGTCCTGCAGCTCCGGAATATAGGGATGCACTTCCGTATTTTTCTTTTTCTTGATGATCTCCATCGTTCTTCTCCTCACAACATTGTTTGGTGCCCTACCTGCGGCAGGGCAGCTACTGAACCACGCGGACGGCTTGGCCGCGATTCCCAAGATCTACCCGCTTGTTCCTTTTTCCAGTCCTCCTCCTTCCTTGGCCCTCGGGGAACCGGTCCAGCCCGTTCCCAAGTGAGGGGCCGTTTCTAGTGCCGCAGCATGGGTGGCTCTCATGGCACGGCTGCGAGCGCAGCGGCCAAGCGCTCAAGAGCCTTCTGGATATTTGCCACCGAGTTGGCATAGGTCAGTCGCAGGTAGCCTTCGCCGTTGCGGCCAAAGGCCGTGCCGGGCAGCAGCGCCACGCCGGCTTCTGCCAGCAAATAGTCTGCCAGCTCTGTCGCCGGCCGGCCAAAGGCCGAGACATTGGGAAAGGCGTAGAAGGCACCTCTGGGCACCGGACAGCGAACCCCAGGGATGGCGTTAAGCCCGGCGACGATGAGGTCGCGGCGGCGGCAAAACTCGGCCACGACGCGGTCGACTTCGTCCTGCGGCCCAAGTACGGCCTCCAGGCCGGCGAACTGGGTGAATGTCGCCGTGCAGCCCACTGAGTGGGTGAGCAGCAGGTCCATTTTGTCTGCCAGCGAGGCCGGCATGAGGCCAAAGCCCAGCCGCCAGCCGGTCATGGCATAGGTCTTGGAGAAGCCATCGGCGATAATCGTCCGCTCGGCCATGCCCGGCAGCGCGGCGATACTCGGCGCCTGCCCTTCGTACACCAGCCGGGCATAGATCTCGTCGGAGAGGACCCACAGGTCGTGGCGCTGTGCCAGCTCGGCGACGCGCGCCAGGGTTGCGGGCGGATGCACGCCGCCTGTAGGATTGCCGGGTGAGTTGAGGATGATCAGGCGCGAACGCGGGCCGATGGCTGTCTCGAGGGCAGCCAGATCCAGGTCGTAGCCTGCCTCCTCCACGAGGGGAACCGGCACCGGCTTGGCGCCTGCCAGGCCGATGGCCGCCTCGTAGCTCGGAAAGCCGGGATCGGGATAGATGACCTCGTCGCCGGGCTCCAGCAGGGCCAGCAGCGGCAGAAAGAGCAGGGGTTTGGTGCCCGGCGCCACGACCACCTGCCCGGGGCTAAAGTGCATGCCGCGCCGGCGGCCGGCGTCCTCAGCCAGGGCTTCCCGCAGGACCGGCACGCCCGACGGCGGGTTGTAGCGGGTCTTGCCGGAGACGATGGCCCGCACGCCGGCCAGAGCCACGTGGCTGTAGGTCTCGAAATCGGGTTGGCCGATCTCGAGGTGAATGATATCGCGGCCCTGTGCCTCCAGTGCCTGGGCGCGGGCCAGAATGGCATAGGCTCCCTCGGCCCGTAGGTGTGCGATGCGGCGTGCAAAAGCCATCCGCTGCCCTCCGCTCCCGGATACCATGCTCACTCTCCGTCGCCTTGATCCTTGCCTGTCCTACGGGATGGACCAGGACGCCTGTCCAGGGCCCAGTAGTCGCCCTGTTCCTGAATCACGCGCTCCAGGACAATGCCGTGGGTTTCGGTTAGCTCGTCGCGCATTGCCTGGCACGCTTCGTCCACCTTGTGGGCCCGCAAGGCGTCGACGATGCGTCCGTGGCTCAGGTGCATCGTTTCGCCGGCACGGCGCAGGACCATGAAGCGTGCCAGCCGGTCGTGCAAGTGGCCCAGCAGATCGGTCAGTTCTTGGTTACCTGCCGCCTGAGCGATGGTGCAATGAAAGATCCGGTTCTCGGCGGTGTAGCGCGTGTAGGACTCGTCGTCGTCGCCCGTGTAGCCGGCGTATACCCGCTCCAACTCCTGGATCTGCTGGCTGGTGATGCGGCTCGCGGCCCGCTCCACAGCAGCCAGTTCCAGGATCTCGCGCAGCTCCAGGAGATCGCGCAGTTCTTTAAAGGTGACCTGCGTCACAAGGTAGCCGACGTGAGGCTTGATTGTCACCAGCCCTTCCTGGTGCAACATCTGCAGGGCTTCGCGGACGGGGGTAATACTCGTGCCGTAGTGACGAGCCAGGTCCCGAGCGTCGATCTTTTCTCCGGGAGGACAATGGCCCATGATCACAGATCTACGCAGGTCGGCGTAGATCCGGTTCTTGCGGGTACCATTGTTCCAGGACTCTTCGGGCACAGTCCTCTCCTGTCCGAGACCTCACACGGCACACGCCATTATACCACGGGATGTACTACCTGTCAATCGGTAGTACTCCACCGCGGCCGCAAGATATTTCTTAAGCGCCCGCTAATGCTCTTTTTGGGGACCGCCGCCCACCTCGTGGGCGGGACCACCCCGCCCCAGATCAGGACAGGCTCCGGGCAATGTCCACGGCGCTGGCCGCATCCGGCGCGTAGGCGTCGGCACCGATCTCCCGGGCAAACGCCTCGGTCACCGGCGCCCCGCCGACCATCACCTTCACCTGCTCCCGCAGCCCCGCCTCCACCAGCGCCT
>JBFYTF010000157.1:0-4026 GCA_041300865.1 Anaerolineae bacterium | reverse complement strand
TCATCGGACAGAAACCGCCCCTGAAGCTCCGGGAGGTCTGGACCGTCCGCACCCGACTGCAGATGGCCGGCAATACCCGCGAGATCGCCCTGTTCAACCTCGCCATCGACAGCAAGCTGCGCGGCTGTGACCTCGTCCGGCTGATGGTTCGCGACGTGGCCCACGGCAGCCAGGTCCTCGCGCGGGCGACCGTTGTGCAGCAGAAGACTAAGCAGCCGGTGCGCTTCGAGATCACCGACCAGACCCGCGAGGCCCTCACGGCCTGGATCGCGAAGGCGAAGCTGGCCCCCGGGGACTACCTGTTTCCCAGCCGGCAACGCGGATCGCCCCACCTCTCGACCCGGCAATACGCACGCATCGTTAAAAGTTGGATCGGCCTCCTTGGCGGGGACCCGGACGCGTACGGTACCCAGTCCCTGCGCCGCACCAAGGCCACGCTGATCTATCGCAAGATCAAGAACCTGCGCGTCGTCCAGCTCCTCCTGGGGCACACCAAGATCGAGAGCACTGTGCGCTACCTCGGCATCGAGGTCGACGACGCCTTGGAGATGGCCGAGCGTACAGAGTGTTAACCCGCTACTGCCCGCCCCCGCCCTGGGGCGGGGCAATATCCAAAATTGTCAAACCTTGCTACGATCACCCGCCATGAAGTTAACCGCGACGAGGATTTCGCCATGGGCATGAACGTCAATTTGACCCCCCAACTCGAAGACCTGGTACGCCGGAAGGTGGCCTCCGGGATGTACACCTCGGCCAGCGAGGTGGTGCGCGAGGCGTTGCGACTGATGGAGGGGCAAGACCAGTTGCGGGCGGCGCGTCTGGCGCAACTGCGTAACGACATCCAAGAGGGGCTCGACAGTGGACCGGGCGAGCCCTGGGATGCCGAGGAGACCAAGCGCCTGGCGCGCGTGCGGCACTCCTCCCCCGGCGAAGGCGCGACGGCCTGATGGGGTGCGTCCTACGCCGACCTAAAGCCGCCGAGGACATCACGGGGGTCTGGGATTTCATCGCCAACGACAACCCGGATGCCGCTGATCACTGGGTCGACCAGCTCGACGCCCAGCTTCGGCTTCTGGCCACGCAGCCGCTCATGGGGCGCGCCCGCGACGAACTCGCCGCCGGAATCCGGAGTTTCCCGTTCGGCCGAGACCTCGTCTTCTACCTGCCGATCGGTGACGGGATCGACGTCGTGCGCATCTTGCATGGTGCGCGCGATGTCGATACGGCGTTTGGCGAAGGCAACCCATAGGGCCGCTGTCGTCGACCGCTCCCAGGTCCGGTGGAGCACGGCGTCGTGGCGTTTCGCGGGACTACAGGCTCCCGAGGATTACGAACATCTTGGGCATCGTCGCACGGGGCTTGGTCACGGCCTGTGCCGCCCTAACCGCCCCTTGGCGGCGGGCGCTTTGCGGCCAGGAGCGGTCGCCCAGCATAGTTCCGTTCGCGACGGCTAAGGGACCTTAAGCGGCCGCCCGACAGATCGAAATGTCTGAGCGGCCTCTATGCGCCGACTGGCCCTGTTGGCTCCGCAATCAGGATGCCGAAGAGGGGGATCTGGCTCGCGTTCGCCGCGTCGCCCAGCAGCAGGATGCGGGTCCCGTAGCCCAGTTCGGCAAAGAATGCCTCCATGATTGCCCCGTCGTGCAATTGCAGCACTCCGGCGAGCACCACCGGCCGAAGGCGTTCGACCGTTGCGCGGGCGCCTTGCAGGCACGACAGCAGGGGCAGCGGCGAACACACCACCAGCATTCGGCAGGCCTTCAGGGCCAGCGCATCGAGCGGCCAGCAGACCACCGGCTCAGGCTGTCCACAGTTCCAAAGACTTGACGGCAGGTACTCGTCCTCGATGCGCAGGCGATTCATCGCACGCAGCGCAAACCCTTTCCCCTCCGGCATAACGGCGTGCGTTTCGGCGTGATGGATGCCCGCTCCAGCCAGATTTACGCATAACAATTGGTGCAATTCGCGCCGTGGTTCGAATACGACTAGGCGGCCATGGCGGCCCACCGCATTGCCAAGGCCGAGCGCTGCCTCCCCTGCTCCCGACCCGAGATGCACAACGGTGTCCCCCGGGCAAAGAACCTGTTTGGCGAGATCGGCGATGGTCTTATTGAGCATGGCCGCCATGGGGTCATCGCGCTGACGCCGTGGGATGGCGATGCTGAACGCGCTTGTGCTCCGCGGATGCGTCCGTAGAAGTGACGTGGGCGCGGGGGCAGGCTGAATTTCCACCGCAAACGATGTCGGCCCTATGGTCTTACGTTCCATGACGCCGCGCAGGGCGTCCAGCACGATACTGAGATCCATGGCCTGCCAGGCTGCATCGTAGCTAATGGCGATGCCCTTCCACTCCCCTGGCGGGACTTTCATCCGGCCCCACGCTGGCAACTTCTGCGCATCGGGCACGAGAATCGCTTCTCCCAGTGGGTAGTACGGATACAACTCAGGCAAGACTGAAGTGTAGAGCGTCACCGCAGGTGTCGCCGTGGCATCTGCGAGGTGTTGAGTATAGGTGTCTACGCCAATCAGCCCATCAACCTGCGCAACCAGCGCAGCCAGCCGATCGATATCACTGATTTCGGCCGACAGATTACGCACGCGTGGGTGATTGAGGGCGAGTGGATGCACCAGGACGACGTGGGCTTCCGGCCAGGTCGCTAGGAGGTGATCGACTAGGCGCCGGGTCGCGGGTTCGGGCATGCTACGCAGCGCCACCGATGCCTTCGGGTTGACCAGAATACGCGGCCCATCGGTGGCCGGCAGTTGCCCGGCGACGAACTCCCTGGCCTCATCCGGAATCGCGACCGCATTGCGCTTTTTTGTTGCGGAGACGGTTTCGTGGTCGACACCTAGCCACCACAGATACCAGTCGATCATGGGCATCTTGCCGTAACGGGGCAGAAGCAGGAGCTCGCTGTTGTCGAATACTGCCTGGTAACGGGAGAGTTCTGCGAGCGTTGGTCCCTGCGTGAGAATGTTGTCGATGCCATCGATGTCGCGGAACAGCCGGGCTAGCCTGTCGTCCATATGCCAACCGAGCAGGACATCCACCGACACTTCTGGTAGGTGTTTTCGTAATACCACCAGCACCTGGCGGAATGCCGTCAGGCCGATGAGGTTGTCGCCGAGATTGCTGCCAAAGGCGTTGATGAGCAGCAGCCGAAAGTGCCTTCGATTCGGGTGGGCTGCCTTCAGGGCCTGCAGCTGCAGGGTGAGGCAGTTCGGCGTTGCCTCCGTATCCGGATCGGCAAAGCACCTTGCACCAAGGGTGGCCGGATGCTCGGGCAGTTGCGCGAGGACCCCCGACCCCAAGATGCGAAGCATGTGATGGAGGCGCTCCTCCGGGTAGGTCGCCTTCAACGCGATGCGCACCAGTTCGATTTCCCTTTGGGCGGGAAGGTGTACGTCCGTCGTCGCAGGCGCCGCCGCGCGCATGGCCGGATAGAGGGTCTTTCGCTGTCCAGTGGCGTTCAAGACTAGTGGGCGAGTGACGAAGTACGTGTACATGGGTGGATCGGAAAAGGGTTGAATAGCAAGCTCAGAGTTTGCGAACGAATCGAAGACTCGGAGCAGATACAATCGTATCGCCTTGTTTCAAAGGGCCAATGTTCGGGGCTTTGTCGCGGATTGGGGTTCTTTCACAACCTCTCAGCCGAGAACGTCGGTTGGTCCCATCTGGCTCAGTGAGGGACAAAACAGAAGGCTGATTATGGGTTTCGGGCTGTTAGGCAAGAAGCAACCCCAAGAGGCATCCGAGGAGAATGGCACTGACTTAAGCAGTTCCCCTCTCCCCCGGGCGTCTGCGCCCAACCTTCTAATTGTGAATAATATTTTAGCGCTGCTTCGTCGGATGGCCTTTCTCGCGAATGCACGCCTTGGCGGACGTCCGCGCCTCGGTGAGCAGCGCAAAGGGTTTGAGGGAAAACCGGTGTCGGAAACCGTGGTTGGAAACCGGGGTCAGACCGAATGGCACTGACTTAAAAATGCTGGAGTTTCGTAACCGTTTAGCCCCCCACTTTGGAAGGC
>JBFYTF010000147.1:0-3236 GCA_041300865.1 Anaerolineae bacterium | reverse complement strand
CGGTCAGCTACCTGCACCCGGCCCTGGAGCCGATCCTGGGCAACACCATGGGCGTGCTTCTGTTCCAGGAGCAGGTGCTGCGCGTTGCCCGCGAAGTGGCGGGCCTGAGCTGGGCGCAGGCCGACCAACTGCGACGAGGCATGGGCCACTTTGGCCGCCGCGAGATGGCGGCCCTTGAGGCGCAGTTTGTGGCCGGCTGCCGGCGCCCGCTGCCGGCGGGCCCTGGCCTCAGCCAGCAGCAGGCCGAAACGCTGTGGCAGCAGGTGTTGGCCTTTGCCGGCTACGGCTTTAATCAGGGGCACGCGACGTCCTATGCTCTGGTCAGCTACCGCTCGGCCTACCTCAAGGCCCACTGGCCCGCTGCCTTTTTCTGCGCCCGCCTGGCCGAGTGGGGTGGCTTTCACCACCCGGCCATCTATATGGCCGAAGCCCGGCGCCTGGGCATCGCCGTCCGCCCGCCCCACGTCAACCACAGTGACCGCCGCTTTCGCCTGGGCAGCGAGGACGACCGGCCCGTGCTGTGGATGGGCCTGGGCCAGGTGCGCGACCTGCGCCGCGAGTCGGTGCGGGCCATCGTCGCCGAACGGCGGGAGCGGCCCTTTGCCGGCCTGCGGGACCTGTTGGCCCGCCTGCCACTCCAGCCCAAGGAGGTGCAGCACCTGGTCCAATGCGGTGCCCTCGACGGCCTGCCGGCAGGTGATGTGGACGCCGGGGAGCCTTCCAGCCGGGCTGCCCTCCTGGCCGAGGCCGCCGAGATCCAGCGTGCCGGCAGCGCGCTGCAGATGGCCTTTTCCTTCGGCCGCCCTGCCGTGCCCCCCGAGACACCCGCTCAGCGCCTGGCCTGGGAGCGGCGTCTGCTGGGCCAACCACTCAGCGTCCACCCCCTGGAGGTTGTCGCCGGGCGCCTGCCCGAGCGCGTGCACGACCGCGTGCCCCTGGCCCGTCTGCCCGAAACCGGGGGGCGGCCCGTGGCCGTCGCCGGTGTGCGGCTGCCGGGCTGGCCGGGTGGCCAGGGCTTTTTCCTGGGCGACGCCCAGACGTTTGTCGTCGCCCGCCCGCAGCGGGGCACCGAAAACCCGCCCGCCTGGGAGCCTATCTGGCTCCGTGGCAGGTGGCAGTGCGACGAGTGGGAAAGCTGCTGGTTCCAGATTGAGGAGCTTCGCCGCATCCACGACTAGGCGCGGCTCCTCCCGGTGCGACGCACCTGGCGCCGGCCCACCGCTTCACGACGAGCTGCTCGCGTCGCGCAACACGTGATTGACATTTCCTATTTCTTGCGATACAATGAGCTAGCTTGGTCCAACGAGGTGCCCGAGGAGGGGCAAGGCATGCTCTTCTCTGCGCGATCCCGCGAACGCCAGCTTCACATCGAATCGACCTCGGCCGGCCTATCGCAGCCGCTGTTCCATCCTGCATCCCCCGCGACACAAGAACCCCTTCATGTCACGGTCGCCAGCTGCCCGCTCTCGGGCAAACGTCCGGGCCCATTTGCTGTGCGAGGTGCCCGAGGCCGTTGCCCGGCGCTGTATGGATGGGAACCACAGCCGAAAGCTGCCGTCTGCCGGCAGCGTGTTGTGACCGGTTAGCCCGGCAAGGAGGGGAGACATGGCGAGCGAGTTCGTCGTTTCGAGGGAACAGCCGATAGCGGCGCCCACAGGGGCCGGCGCGGCAAGGGCGGCTGTCCGCCTGCTCTTCGTCGACAACATCCGCATCTTTCTCACGGTCCTGGTCATTCTGCACCACCTGGTGGTGATCTATACCGGCTCCGGCGGCTGGATCTACCACGAGGGCCGCGAAGACGAGATCTCGAACATCCTCGGAACTTGGTTCTGTGCCGTCAACCAGTCGTACTTCATGGGGCTCTTTCTGCTCATCTCCGCCTATTTCGTGCCCGGCTCCTACGACCGCAAGGGGCCGGTGCGCTTCCTGGTTGACCGCCTCGTCCGCCTGGGCATTCCCCTGGCCGTCTACAGCTGGGTCCTGCGCCCTCTGTGGATCTATTTCGTGCTGAATTGGCGCGAGGGCATGCCTTTTGGGAGCTGGTATAGCCAGTACTACTTTGGCGCGTACGATTTCCTGGGGGGTGGGCCGCTCTGGTTCATCGAGACTCTGCTGATCTTCTCCTTGGTCTATGTGTTGGTCCGTGTCCTCACCGCCTCGCGTCCGCCGCGGCCGGTTCCAGGGGCGCGTTTTCCGAGCAGCGGCTGGCTCGTACTCTTTGCCGTGCTCCTGGGCGTGGTGAGCTTCCTGGTGCGGCTGGCATATCCCATCGACACCCGGTTCGAGCCCCTGAACCTTCAGTTCCCTTTCTTTGCCCAGTACATTGCCCTGTTCGTTGCCGGCCTGGTGGCCTATCGCCGCAACTGGCTGCTGTCGCTGCCCGACAAGCAGGGCCGGCGCTGGTTGTGGATTGGGGTTGCTCTCATCCTGCTGTTCGTGCCCCTGGGCCTGCTCATGGCAGAGACCGTCGATTACCTGAAGGGCGGCTGGCACTGGCAAGCCATGGTTTACGCCCAGTGGGAAGCCTTCGTGTGCATCAGCATGTGTACCGGTCTGATCTACCTCTTCCGCCGCCGCTGGGATCGCCAGGGAGCGCTGGCCGGGGAGCTGTCGCGGGCTGCTTACGGCGCCTATCTCATCCACGAGCCGGTCATCACGACGCTGGTCGTCTTGACCGCGGGCGTGATGCTCTATCTCCTGCTCAAGCTCGCGGTGGCCGCGCTGATCTTGGTGCCGCTCTGCTTTGGGCTGGCGGCCGGGATGCGCAGGATCCCGTATTTCGATCGGGTATTGTAGCCACCGTCCCAACACGCATCCCTGCTGACAGGAGAACCTGGCCATGGCACAAACGCTGACCGTCGCTGCCCCGGCGACGTCCCTCAAGGACCGCTTGCTGTACGTCGACAACCTGCGCCTGGCCCTCATCACCCTCGTGGTGGTGGGCCACATGGCCATCACCTATGGGCTCTCCGTCGGCAGTTGGTATCTCGTGGGCGAGGGCCAAGGCGAGGTGCCGGTCATCATGACCATCTTTGCGTCGCTTCTCCTTGGCGTCGGCTGGGCGTTCTTGCTGGGCCTCTTGTACCTGATCGCGGGCTATTTCACCCCGGGCCCCTTTGACCGCAAGGGGGCCGGACCCTTCCTGCTGGACCGCCTGAAGCGCCTCGGCATCCCCCTGGTGCTCTATGCCCTGGCCATCAACCCGCTCGTCACCTACATGGCGGCGGTCTATGGCG
>JBFYTF010000120.1:0-4276 GCA_041300865.1 Anaerolineae bacterium | reverse complement strand
CTCAGGCAAGGAGGCTGCGCAGGGTCGGGGGACGCCCGTCGCCCAGGTTGGCTACCTGGGCCAGAAACAGCTCCGCGGCGGACAGGGCGTCGTAAAAGGCATTGTGCGCCGCATACCGCGGCAGGTTGTAACGCTCCCCCAGGGCGTGCAGGCGCAGGTCGGACCCCTTGTAGGCGATCTGCCGACGTTCGAGCTGGCGTTGGGCCAGGACCTGGGTATCGACCACAGGCACAGGCATGGGGACCCCGTAGATCTGCTGGCAGGCCCGGCTGATGAAGGTCGTCTCGATGTGGGCGTGGTGCGCGATCAGGACCTTGCCCGCCAGCACCGCCAGCAGATCCGCCAGGATGACCCCAAGTTCCTCACCCAGGGCCGCCTGGTCGTCGGTGATCTGGTGGATCACTGCGCTGGCGGCGGGGATGTCGCGGTCGATGCGCACCACCCGGTGCTCGGAACTGGCCAGGACTATGGTCCCCCCGCTCAGGGTCACGTGGCCGAAGCTCAGGATGACGTCCTTGCGGTGGTCCAGGCCCGTGGTCTCCAGATCGATGGCCAGAAACTCCACGGCGCGCCAGTCCGACCCGGCGGCGGGAAAGGGCGTCGCCAGGTAGTCCCGCATGGGCCCGGGCGGGGCCTTGCGCAGCAGGCGCCGGCGCTTCCAGTCGAGCAGCAGGTACCCGAGCATCGTCAGGAGAAGCGCCCGGCCTGATAACGCTGCCCGAGGGACTCCTGCAGGCTGCCGATGAGCACGAAGGCATCGCGCAGGTGCCCCCGCTCCAGGGGCGAGAGGTCATCCGGCGACAGGAAGTTGTCGGCCGGCTCGCCGCGGCGCAGTTGTCCCGCCTGGTGGCGCATGCGCAGGGTCCCGATGAACTCGAGGGCATCGGTAAGGTTCGCCGCCGCCTCGGCGCTCAGGGCGCCGACCCGGGCCGCTGCCTCGATCCGCTCCAGGGTGTTGACGGGGGCAATCCCGGCCGCCAAGGCATGGACCCGGGTCATGTCGATGACTGGCACTGTGCCCCGGTGCTTGAGGTCGAAGGTGTGGTCGTGCTCGCCGCCGTGGATGAGGACGAAGTTCCGGAAAAACCCCAGCGGCGGGCGGTGCTTCAGTGCGTTGGACGCCATGTAGGCGATGAAGATGCGATTGGCGCGGCTGTGCTCGATGATGTGCTCCTGGAGTTCCTCGAACAGCCCCTCGGGGTCGCGTATGGCGCGCAGGTCGAAGAAGACGCTGGCGAGCATGAGCGCCATGGGGTCCGGGCGCTCGATCCAGGTGGTGAAGTACTTGCGCCACAGGCGCAGGGGCTGGCGCCACTTGGGGTTGGAGGCCATCACCTCACCCGGGCAGTAGACGTAGCCGCAAGCATTGAGGCCGTCGTTGACATAACGGGCCAGCGCAGCGAACCAGGCATCGTCCTCAGGTTTCATGTGGTCGGCGATCAGCAGCGCATTGTCCTGGTCGGAGTGGGACGACTGCTCGCGCCGGGCCTGGGAGCCGCCCGCCAGCCAGGCATAGGGGACCGGTGCCGCGCCCAGCTCCGCCTCCGCCAGGACCAGCAGGCGGGAGGTGATGGCATCGGTGATGGCGCTCACCGCCTGCCCGACCTGATCCGCGGTGGCCCCGCTCTGGACCAGTTGGACCTGAAGCTCGCCGATCTTGGCGCTGATCTGCACCAGGACCTCGAGGCTGCGGGCCTTGTGGATGTCCCCCACCAGATAGACCGAGTTCGAGCTCTGTACCCGCACGAAGTCCGAGGTAGACACCACCCCCACCACCTTGCCGCCCTCCATCACCGGCAGGTGGTGGACATTGAGTCGGGTCATGGCGATGAGGGCCTGGAAGCCCAGGTTGCGCACGTCCGTGGTGTGCAGGTTCTCGGTCATGATGCGCGAGACCGGTTCGTCCGGTGACAGCCCGGGGACGATGCAGCGGCTGCGCAGGTCACGGTCGGTGATCATCCCCGCCAGGCGCTCCCCGTCCATCAGCACCAGGGAGGAGACGCGGTGCTCCGTCATGACTCGGGCCGCCTCGCGGATACTGCTGTCCGGTGTGCAGGCGACGAGATTACGGACGACAAGGTCGCCGACCTTGACCGTCATCAGGCCCACCCCGGCGGCTGGGCCCTCCTTGAGGGCGTCGATGGCCTTGCGCAGGCGCTGGGTCACCGAGTGATCGAAATGTTGGGCAAAGGCCTCGTGTTTCTGACGCAGGGCGTCGAGTTCGGCGCAGGGGATCTGATAGGCGAGGGTATCCTCCACCGTGATCCCGGAATAGATCGGGACCTGGGTGTCGAGACGGCAGCGCAGGGGACAGATGTCCCCCTCGGCGAGCTTGCCGAGCAGGTCCCCGGCGACGTCGCGCAGTTCCACGGCCCCCCGGCGCAGGATGTACAGGGAGGGCTCGACGCCCGCGGCGACCTCCGGGGGGAAGGCGCTGCCGCGGCGGAAATACTGCACCTTCAGACGCCGTGGGAGCCGATCCAGGGCCTGGGGAGGCAACAGGTCGAAGGGCGGGTGGGTCGCGAGAAAGTCGCGGATCTCGATCAGCTCGACGTCCATAGGGTTCCGGCTGTGGATGGTGCCCCGGCGACCTGGTTCGGTCCCGGCAACGAAAAAGGCCCCGCCTGGGCGGGGCCTGGGTTCAGGTGTTGGGGTTCAGGTCAAGTGGTCTGCATCAGGCCTCGCCCACCTCAGTGGTCGACGGCCTCACCAGCCCCACGCGGGACCCGGATGTCCTCCACCAGGTGCTGGATATGCTCCGGGGGCGGTGCCGTGAGGCTCGACACTATCCAGGCGACGAGGAAGTTCAGCAGCATGCCGACGGTGCCTATGCCCTCGGGGGAGATCCCCAGCCACCACTCAGACGACGGGACCGCCGGCATCCCCAGCAACACGTCGCGCTTGAAGTAGATGATGTAGGCCAGGGTGAAGGTCAGGCCCGAGAGCATGCCGGAGATGGCCCCCCACTTGTTCATCCGCTTGCTGAAGATGCCGAGCAGGATGACCGGGAACAGCGACGCCGCCGCCAACCCGAAGGCGAAGGCCACCACCTGGGCGACGAACCCCGGCGGGTTGGCCCCCAGATAACCGGCGATGAGGATGGCCACGCCGATGGCAATGCGCCCCGCCAAGAGTTCTGCCTTCTCGCTCATCCCTTTGACAAAGACGCTCTTGAGCAGGTCATGGGAGATACTCGACGAGATGACCAGCAGCAGCCCCGCCGCGGTGGACAGGGCCGCGGCGATACCGCCCGCCGCCACCAGGGCTATGACCCAGTTGGGCAGACCGGCGATCTCCGGGTTGGCCAGCACCATGATGTCGCGGTCCACCGTCAGCTCGTTGCCCTTCCACCCCTTCTCCGTGAAGGAAGCAGCCGCCGCTGGGTTCTTGGTCTTGTCGTCGTAGTACTGGATCTTGCCGTCCTGGTTCTTGTCGTCGAACTTGAGCAGCCCGGTCTTCTCCCAGGTCTTGAACCAGCCCGGCATGGCGGTGTACTCGACCCCGGTCAGGTCAGGCCCCATGACGGTGTTCGTCAGGTTCATGCGCGCCATGGCGCCCACAGCGGGGGCCGTCGTATAGAGGATGGCGATGAAGAACAGAGCCCAGCCGGCGGAGGTGCGGGCATCATGGACCCGTGGGACCGTGAAGAACCGGACTATGACGTGGGGCAGCCCGGCGGTGCCCACCATCAGGGCCATGGTGATGCAGAACATGTCCAGCAGCGGAGACCCGCTGAGGGTATTGGTGTAGGCGGTGAAGCCGAGGTCCACCACGATCTTGTCGAGCCGATCGAGCAGGAACATGTTGCTGCCGTCGGTCAACTGGCTGCCCAGGGCGATCTGGGGTATCGGGTTGCCGGTGAGCTGCAGGGCGATGAAGACCGCCGGCACCGTGTAGGCGAAGATGAGTACCACGTACTGGGCGACCTGGGTGTAGGTGATGCCCTTCATGCCGCCGAAGACCGCATAGACGAAGACGATGCCCATGCCGACGATCAGGCCTGTGATGACGTCCACCTCCATGAAGCGGGAGAAGACGATCCCGACGCCACGCATCTGGCCGGCGACATAGACGAAGGAGATGAACAGCAGGGAGATCACGGCCACCACGCGGGCGGTCTGGGAGTAGTAGCGGTCGCCGATGAACTCAGGCACCGTGAACTTGCCGAACTTGCGCAGATAGGGGGCCAGGAGTACGGCCAGGAGCACATAGCCGCCGGTCCAGCCCATCAGGTACATGCCGCCCTTGTAGCCGAGGAAGGCGATCAGGCCGGCCA
>JBFYTF010000075.1:0-5921 GCA_041300865.1 Anaerolineae bacterium | reverse complement strand
CGAGAAAGAGATGTACGAACTGCTGGGCCGGGCACTGACCGACCCGCAACTGCGGGCGGCCTTGGCCGAGGACCCGGTGAAAGCGGCCAGGGGCCTGGGCTACGACCTGACGGAAGAGCAGTTGGCCGGGCTCAGGGCATCGGACCTGGGGCAGGCGCTCGAGGGCCTGGACGAGCGGCTGTCCAAGGTCCTCCGCCGCGTGTAGGAGCTGGCACGCGGCGCGAGGTTGGCGGGCTGCGGGGAGGTTCCTCCGCGCCTCCTGCCCTGCCGTTGGGCGCCGCTGCTTGCGATGTGCTGTGCCTGCCGCACTGGCAGGCACAGCCCCCACTCACACACGAGGAGCCGGGAGGAGGGGATGAGATTTCTACCACAATTCGAGCCAAGCTTCAGTTGGTCCCTGTACCTATTCATGTGGGACAGATTCGTGCTCGTCGAGGATGGTATCGACGACTTGGGCCGGCCAATCCTCTAGGGGGAGACCACGTTGACCACGCTGCAAAGGCCGTACAAAGAGTGTGAGCCCGACAAAACGACTGCGGCCATCCAGCGTATTCTGGCCGAGCTCGATCTTGAGCCCGATGAGAGCGCGCTACTGAACCCCTACCCAGGGCTACACTCTCTCGGGTTGAGCTTGCCCCCTTCCCAGGGCAGCTACGGCGCAAACGGCAAGGGCCGGTCAGTCGAGTATTGCCTCGCCAGCGCGTATGCCGAGTTCGTGGAGAGGATACAGAACGGTATGCTCCACAGCCTGTGCCGTACAATGATCGCATCCTTCCGGGATCGGTACGGGTTCTACTACGCCCCGGATGAGCGTTACCTGACCGAGGAGCAGCTCCTGGCGCTGCCGGGGGATGTCGTCGCCGACCTGGTGCCGGAGCGCAGCGCCGGCCGGGAAACCTTGATGCGCCTCTACTACGCGCGGGTCAGGGCAACCGGGGCGCCAGGCGTCGTCGCCGTGCCCTTCCACGACACATGCGGGCGGGATGTGGTCCACCTGCCGCTCAACCTGCTGCTTCAAGCCACAGGCTCCAATGGCATGGCGGCCGGCAACACGCTCCCGGAGGCGATCTTCCAGGCCTCCTGCGAGCTTCTGGAACGCTGGGCAGCCGCGGAGGTCTTTTTCGGGCGGCTCACCCCGCCCTCTGTCCCGCGGTCCTACCTCCAGCAGTTCCCTCACGAGTACGCCGTCATCGAGCTCATCGAGCGGAGTGGCAAGTACAGGGTGACGGTCAAGGACTTTTCCTGCGGCGTCGACATCCCCGCGCTGGGGCTGATCATCCAGAACGTACCGGCAAATACCTACAAGCTGAACGTCGGGTGCGATACGTCCTTCCCGGTCGCGCTCAGCCGTTGCCTGACCGAGGTGTATCAGGGCGTGGCAGACGAGGACGAGTTCGACCGGCGGGCATTGCCGATCCCGAGGGAGGATCCGGCCTACGTTGTGAGTGATGACGCAGCCTCCCGCTGTCACCGGTTTGCTGACTTACTGATGTTCACCGACAACCATTCAGGTCCCTATCCGGCAGCCCTCTTTGGGGAGGAGCCGAGCTATCCGTTCGGGCCCGGAGTGTGGAACCCGAAGGCCTCGTACGAAGAGGAGGTGCGGCGGCTCGTCGCCTTTTTCCGCGAGAGGGGCCACAACGTCTATATCCGCGATGTGTCTTTTCTGGGCTTTCCCTCGGTCCAGGTGTACGTGCCCGACGTGTCGGCAAGATGGCGCAAGTACGCGCCGGCGCCCGGCACGGCTGCATCGCCCGTGATGATTGCCCTGGACACCGTCGAGGCCAGGGCCCTCAAACTCAGGCACTGTTCCGACCAGGATCTGGCCGCCGTCGCAGATGTTCTTGAGCGCCTGCCCCCCGCGGCGAGCTTTGTCGATCTGTTCAGGCTCGAGTTGAAGGGGTCGTCTCCGTGGCGGCAGGTCAACCTCGCCTTCGTCCTGGCACTGATCCGCCTCAGGTTGGGCCAATACGACAAGGCCCGGATGAGCATCCAGGAATTTCTCGACGCACGCCCGGAAAAGTATCGATACGCATACTATGCCAGGGTGAGCCGATACCTGGACCGCCGGGCCGAGGGGCTGACGCACGCGCAGGCAGCCGACCAGCTGGCGCAGGACCCGGAGTGGGGAGAGCAGGGCCGGCAGGTGGCGGACGAGTTAGCCGATCCCCGAGAAGTATTCCGCTTTGTGAAACTGCCCAACTGCCCGGACTGTGGGGAGTGCGAGCTCCAGCCGGAATGCATCACCACCGGCATTCTCTCCACCGTAGAAAGGGTCTATCCGGCCATGCGCCACAGCCGCATCGACCAGATGGCCCTGGCGTGGGTAGCCCCGTGAACAGCGCGGAAACAACCCTGCCGAATGGGCTGCGGGCCGTCGGCATCGGCCGCCCGGGTACGGCGACAGTCGCGAGCAAAGTCTTCCTGAAAGCCGGCAGCCGCCACGACGGCGACCGGCATGGCATCGGCCACTGCCTGGAGCACGCCCTCTTTCGGGGCACGGCGACGCGCAGCAGCCGCGAGCTGTACGGTGCGATCGAAGACCTTGGCGGCAGGATCCAGGGCGAGACGGTCAAGGACTATCTTGCCCTGAGTACCGTCACCGGGGCGCAGCACTATCGCACCGGCCTGAAGGTGCTGGCCGATGTGCTCCTCAACCCCCGCTTCGACCCCGCTGCGTTCCAGGCCGAAAAGCTGGTGATCCTGGAAGAGATGGCGCGACGGGCAGACATGCGGCAGATCATCTGGGACCTCTACGACTTGACGCTGTGGCAAGCCCACCCGCTGCGACACCGGGTGCTGGGCTACGAGAGCGCGGTTCTGCCCTTGACGGTGGACGACGTGGCGGCCCACTATCGCCGTTTCTGCGTGCCGCCCGGGGCCGTCGTCGTGATCTGCGGCGAGTGCGACCCCGAGGAAGCGCTGCGAGAGGTCGAGGCGCTGTTCGGCCGCTTCGAAGGCGAGCCTCCAGAGCTCGAGCCGGTGCCGGCTGAGCCGCCGCTGTCAGAGACTCGCCAGAGCACGCTGGAGCGCGGCACCCGCCAGGTCCACCTGGTGATCGGCTGGCCGGCCGTCGGCCTGCGCCACCCGGACAGCTATGTCCTGAAGGCCATCGACCGCCTTCTCGGCGTGGGCGGCCGCTCCCGCCTGTACCGGGAGCTGCGCGAGCGCCGGGGCCTGGTCTATGCCGTACAGAGCGTGCGGGCCGAGCACGAGGACACGGGCCACCTGGCCGTCTATCTGGCAGCCGATCCGGCTCGCGTGCAGGAGGTGGTGGAGGCGATTATGGGCGAGGTTCGCCGCCTGCAGGTGGAGCCCGTCGAGGAAGCGGAGCTGCGAGCCGCGCAGGCGAACTACGAGGGTTCCCTGGCGGTGAGCTTTGAGACCAACCTGAGCCTGGCCGGCATCGTGGGCCTGGAGACACTGCTCACCGGGCAATTCGAGGCCTTCGCAGAAGCCGGGCGGCGGATACGGGGCGTCACGCCGGAGGATGTGCTGAGAGTGGCCAACCGCTACCTCGACCCGGCATGCTACGCGATGGCGATGGTTGGACCGCAGACGCACCAGAGGCTATCGCCATGAGACGAGTCCTGTTGCTGGATATGCCGCTCCATGCGCCGGAGTCTCCTTCCATCGCCCTCAGCCTCCTCAAGGCTGGCCTCGAGCGTGCCGGGTTCCCCTGCGATGTCCTCTATCTCAACCTGGCCTTCGTGGAACGCATGTGCCGGGCGCAGGAGGATGTAGTGGCAGGGGTAAAGGCCTTTATCGCGTATCAGCAGATGGACATGCACTTTATCCTGCTGGGCGATTGGCTCTTTGCGGCCGACCTGTTTGGCGAGCACGCGGAAGTGGGCGGTCATATCGGGGAGTTCGTTGCTGCCTCCACCGAGCAGTACGTGGACAATGCCTGCGCTCCGCCGAAGGTCGATTGGCAGGCGATGTCGAGCAGAGCGCTCCAGATGCGCGCACACGTCAGGCCATTCCTGGATGACTGTCTGGCGCGTGTCGATTGGGACGCCTACGACATCGTCGGCTTCACCTGCACGTACCACCAACAGACCGCCTCGCTTGTGCTGGCGCGTCGCATCAAGGAGCGCTACCCCGAGAAGACGATCCTGTTCGGCGGGCCAGCCTGCGAGCAAGAGATGGGCGAAGGCTTGCACCGCCTCTTCCCGTTCGTCGACGTTGTTTGCTCGGGCAAGGCCGATTGGGTGCTGCCCGAGCTGGTGCGGCGGCTGCGCTCCGGCGAGGACCTGGGCAGCCTCCCCAATATTGCCTTCCGCCGCGGGGGTACCAGTTGTTCCACCATGCGCCGGCCTCCCCTCACCGGGGCGCTGGACGACCTGCCCTACCCGGACTACAGCGATTACTTTGCGCAGCTCGAGCAGAACCTGGTCTCCGGCCTGATCCAGCCGATTCTGCCTTTTGAGACCTCGCGCGGCTGCTGGTGGGGCGAGCGATCGCACTGTACCTTCTGCGGGCTCAACGGCGCCAGCCTCACCTACAGCAGCAAATCACCAGAGCGCGCCCTCGCCGAGCTGACCTACCTCAGCCAACGCTACAAGGCGTGCATGATGGTAGCCGTCGATTGCATCCTGGACATGGCGTACTTCCGGACCTTGCTTCCCGCGCTCAAAGCCGCACCGCTCGGTCTTCCGCTTTTCTATGAGACCAAGGCCAACTTGACCAAAGCGCAGGTCTGTCTGCTGAAAGAAGCCGGCGTGGTGGGAATCCAGCCCGGCATCGAGAGTCTGAGCACCGCTATCCTGCGGTTAATGCGCAAAGGGACCTCCGGCCTGCAGAACATCCAGTTGCTCAAGTGGGCGCGCGCGGCGGGGCTGCATACCAACTGGAATCTGCTCATGGGCTTCCCCGGCGAGGATCCGGTCGAATACTCCCGAATGGCCGAGATCGTGCCGGCGCTGGCTCACCTGCAGCCGCCGCTCGATTGCCGCCGCATCGGGCTGGATCGCTTCAGCCCGTATTTTGACGAGCGCGAGGGGCTGGGTGTGTGCAACGTGCGGCCCGCTGACCCCTACCGCTGCATCTATCCGTTCCCGGAGGAGGACCTCGAGCAACTGGCCTACTTCTTCGACTATGAGTACGCGGATGGCCGCGACCCACTGGCCTATGTCTCGCCCCTGGTCGAAGCCGTGGCAGCCTGGCGAGAGAAGACGGACGCCAGCCTCACCAACACCCGCAGCGGCGAGACTGTTCTAGTTCGCGATGCGCGCGGCCGGGCAGTAACCTGGGTTCGCCTGAGGGGACCCCAGTGCGCGGTCTATGAATTCTGCGATCAGGTCCATGCCTTTCCGGCCATCGAGGCCCACGCACAGCGGGCTTGCGCCGCGAGGGGCACGGCTTCCCGTGGGCCAGAGGGCATGAATGCCGGTGTGCCCGGCCATGAGCCTGCCGGGGCCATCGAACCCGAGGGCCTGAGAGAGGGTGAATACTCTCGCCCGGCGCTGGAGCGCCTGCTGGCAGAGCTGGTCGACTTAAAGTTGATGCTGCGCGATGATGGGCACTACCTCAGCCTGGCGATCAGTGCAGAGCAGAACGCCCATGTCGAAAGTGGACGGGTGGCCCGAAATGGACTTTGATGGGGGCATGGACATGGAACCAGCGCCCACAAGTGAACCGGTCGAGGGAGCCGGTGGAGGGCTGTGGGTGACACTGGCGGAGAGCATCGAGGCGGCGCCCGAGCCGGCGACGAACCTGTGGGCCAGCCTGGAGGACAGGCTGGACTTTTCCCGGCGAAAGCCTCGCCGTGCCTCGCAGGTTGAAGTTGTTCGCCAGGTGAGGGCCAAGGGGGCCGAGCAGTATGTCCTTCGCAACCCGGCGGCGAACACGTACCTGAGGATCGACTCTCAGGACCATTTCCTGTGGCAGCACCTCGACGGCGAGCACTCGGTCCGCGACCT
>JBFYTF010000074.1:0-2520 GCA_041300865.1 Anaerolineae bacterium | reverse complement strand
GCCACAGTTCATCGTTGGTGCATCTCCTCTGCCTGCGGCAATCACGAAGTGCCTCCAGCGCTACATCCAGCCCGATCTTGTTGCGGTACTTGAAGCAGTCCGCCACTGTCTTGGCCGGGTTATTGTAACACAGGAGTGTTGGGCTGGCGGACGCGCAGGGTTGTGGCCATCGGCGAGAATCATGTTCTCCTGGCTCGGGACAAGGACGACACGGGGAGGTTGCCGCTCCTGCTCTGGCGTCGCGCGCTGGACCAGGCGGAGTAGCTTGCCTTTTACGATATCGGGGCAAACTTTCGTTCGAGCGTTAGCCCAGACTCCACTTCGCTGACCGTTGCGTGAAGGATGTCGATCATCTCGTCTATCTCGGCCGCGCTGATGGTCAGAGGAGGATAGGCGCTGATGTGGTCGCCCTTGACGCCGTCTATGGCTCCGTGACCAGGGTAGAGGATCAAACCCCTATCCAAAGCCCCGGAGATCACCCTCTGATAGACAGCCAGCTCCGGATCAAAAGGAGCCATGCTCATCCGGTCTCGCACAAACTCGATGCCCATCATGAGACCCTTGCCGCGCACATCGCCGACGATGGGATGCTCCCTGAGCGCTGCGGCCTTGCCAAACAGATACGCACCCAGATCTCGCGCCCGATCAACAAGCTTCTCACGTTGCATGATGTCAAGGGTAACAAGGCCCACGGCGGTGGCCAAAGGGCTTCCACCGTAGGTGAAAACATGGTCGAAGCCACCGTCTACCTGCGCGAAGGCAGCTGCGATCTTTTCGCTGGCGATTGTGGCTCCCAGAGGACAATACCCGCTGCTCATGCCCTTGGCCAGGGTCATGAGGTCCGGAGTTACGCTCCAGTGTTCGATGGCAAAGGTGCTGCCCGTCCGGCCAAAACCGGTGAGCACTTCATCGGCGATGAGCAAGACATCGTACTTGTCACAGATCTGGCGGATCGTGGGGAGGTACGGATCAGGAGGTACCACGCAGCCAGCGGTTGCTCCGATGATGGGCTCAAGGATGAACGCTGAGACGGTCTCTGGCCGAGCGACAAGAATGGCCTCTTCCAGCGCCCAGGCACAGCGAAGGTTGCAGGCCGGATAGGCGAGGCCGTAACTGCATCGAAAGCAGTACGGCGGCGGGATATGCGAGACGTCCGAAAGCATTGGACGAAACTTTTCTCTTCGTCCCGGATGGCCGGTCACCGACAGGGCGCCGATGGTCGCGCCATGATAGCTTGTCCAGCGCGAGATCAACCTGTGCTTGCCTGGCTTGCCGCGCATCACCTGATACTGGCGCGCAATCTTCAGGGCAACTTCGACTGCCTCCGATCCTCCGGAGACAAAGCATACATGGTTCAGCCCCGCCGGCAGCAACTCTGCCAGCCTGGAGGCCAGCAGCATGGCCGGCTCATTGCGAAACAGATTGGGAGCACAATAGGGCAAGGCCTTCAATTGCCGGGCGGCTGCCTCGGCAAGCTCATCCCGGCCATAGCCCAGATTCACAACGCCAATCCCGGCAATGCCGTCAAGGTATCGCCGGCCCTGCCGGTCCCATACCCTGCATCCCTCCCCGCGAACGATCACAGGGAAGCGGTCGAAAACATTCGCTGGAAACAGCTGCCCGGTCTCGCGCTTCACGGCATGTCTCCCTTCCTCCGCCCAAGGCCTCGTATTCGCCACTCGGACCCCATGTCGCCGACGCGGAAGCACCGGCGGCCGAACCTTCCCCATTATATAGCAGTCCGTCCGGGACGTCAAAAGGACCGATAAATGGGCAGTGCGGCCTCTATGGATCCCGACCTTCGCGCCGGATGGCCACCATGAGGTGAACAGCGAGATCACTCCTCCAAATGCTCTCGTCCAGTTGCACCCCAGACGGTTGTATACTATAATCTACGCGGTGGTGGGCAGCGCCGCCCCTCCTAAACCACGAGCGAAATCACCAGAGAGCAGAAAGGAGAATGACGATGTCTTGGGAACTACCGGAACTGCCGTATGCCTACGGCGCACTGGCACCACACATGTCGGCCGAGACCTTCAGCTTCCATCACGGGAAGCACCACAAGGCGTATGTGGACAATCTGAACAAGCTGGTCGCGGGCAGCGACCTGGAGGGCAAGTCGTTGGAGGAGATTATCCGCCTGACGGCCAACGATCCGGCCAAGGCGGGCATCTTTAACAATGGCGCCCAGGTCTGGAACCACACCTTCTTTTGGCACTGCATGAAGCCAGGCGGCGGCGGGCAGCCCGGCGGCGAGCTGGCCCGCTTGATCGAGCAGGCATTTGGGGGCTACAAGGAGTTCGCCGAGCAGTTCAAGGGCACGTCGGTCGGCCGCTTTGGCAGCGGCTGGGGCTGGCTCGTGCTCGAGAACGGCCAGCTGAAGGTCGTCAGCACCCAAAATGCCGGCAACCCGTTGACCAGCAACCAGGTGCCCCTGCTCACCGTGGACGTTTGGGAGCACGCCTATTACCTCGATTACCAGAACCGCCGCCCCGATTTTGTGCAGGCTTTCCTGGATCA
>JBFYTF010000047.1:0-3204 GCA_041300865.1 Anaerolineae bacterium | reverse complement strand
GCCCGTCTCTTGCCAGACGCAGGCGTAAGGCAGCACCTCGCGGTCCCACGCCAGTCCCACACCCAGCCCCAACACCGGGTTGGCGAGCGCGTACCAACCGGCGTCCAAGTCCTTTAGAAAGAGCACCCGCGAGTGGCCTGAGCCAGGCGCGGGCAGTCGGGACAGGTCTACCTCTTGCCCTTGCTTATCCCGAACAAGGGGCCATGCCCACCGCTCGCCTAGGGGCAGGTCGTTGCCCGGCACGTCGTAGCCGTCGTCCGCCTCGACCGTTCTCGCCCCGGTGTCGAGGTAACAATCGCTCGAGAGCAGCGGCGGGCCAAAAGCCGGATGGTGGCACCACATGCACTCCAGCGGCTCACATCCCTGGTTGGTGATCGTTTCCTCGATAGACAGCGCCGGGTCACCGGCATGGAGCGACAGCACACGCTCGATGTGAAAGGGGGTCTGGAGCAGATCCACCTTCAGAACAACCCGCAATTCCCGCGAGCCCAACTCCACCGACTCCACCTCCCAGGGCAGGCGCGCCGCCTCGCCGGGCATGGGCAGCGTCGCTCCTTGATATTCGACGGGCGGGCCAAAGTTGGGAAAGACGAGCTGCCACCCTCCGCGATAGTACGCCATCCACGTCGCCACCGAGTCGCCCCACGGGTTGGGACCGACCCCCGGCTCACGAGCCGGACAGGGCGATTTGAAGAGGACGTCCACGCCCAGGGGCCTGTACACCAGCGCATAGAGGTCGGCCCCCTGATCCAGGAGAACCGTGGTCGACAGCAGGTCATTCTCCAGCACGACGGCGCGCATGCTCCGCCCGACTACCGTTTCGCGCAGTCGTGGTGGTTCCGTGGACACTGGCATGATTCCCTCACCCTCCGGCTTTCAGTTGCGACCGCAAAGCCACGACAGTCACCCCACAAGAACCGATGTCAGATCAGCGCTGCCCGGATACACAGACCGGCCGGCGACAGGTTCTCCAGGATCGCGTCCAGGTCCGAACGGCGCATGGGCCCATTGATGAGCAGCGACTTGTTCGCGGCCTGGATGGTCTGAAGGTGCGGCATCAATGTCAGGGGCGGCGGGCCGTAGGGTGCCGGATCCAGGACCACTTCGATCGCCCGCAGCTCTGGCACCTGGGCTAATACTGGCAGGATGTGAGCCGACCCGGAGTGAGTGTGGATGATCGGGTACTCGAACTGCGCCGAAATGCGCCGGTCGATCTCGAACATGAAGCTGCGGTACATCCTGGGCGACAGGTTGCGCATGGCATCGGCCTGGAACTGGACGGTGCTGCCCGGCGCCCACAGGCCCCACTCGTAGCGGATCATGTACCCCCCGTGGAACTGCGGAGTCGTGTCCAGCCAGCGCCGCGCGGTCGTGACAAAGACGTCGGTACAATGATCGAGCAGCTTGTGCACGGCGGCCGGGTTGTCGTAAAAGCTGGTGAACAGCAGGTCGGTAGGCACGGCCGCCTCGGCCATGTCCAGCGGCCCGCGCAGGAGCGGCTGGCAGAGTGGAAACTCACCCTGGACCTCGGCAGCTAGCGCCCGGCTGATCTCCAGCAGCTCTTCCAGCCAGGCGCTAGAGCCAGCCCAGGACAGCCCATCGATCTCGTCCCAGCCGTGGATGAACGGCTCCGACCACACGCTCGGCCCGGCGCGGACTACATGGCAGCCCAGGATCGCCTCAGTCCAACAGCTATCGTACGGCCCCCAGCCGTGGATGAAATCGCCGTCGAGCGGCACCTGCGGCCGGTACGGTGTCGAGGTAGCCAGGTGGTCCAACAGGCCCGGCGTGAGCTCGGTGCCGTCGAGCAGGGGTTGCCCATCCCGGCGCACGTAGGGTGCGTACGGCTCGTACTCCTTGTAGGGCCGCACGTGCAAGAGCGGACGGTCCGTGGCTCCGCGCTCCCAGAATGCCCGGTGGCGCTCAAGAACCACCTGCATGGCATCGGACGCTCGCTCTCCGGCCGGGTCACGAGCCTCTTGTCTCACTTGCCCCATGGATCTCGCCCCTCCTGAACATTCCTCTCTTTGGCGTGTGCCGCCGGGATTACGGCCACCGGCGCCGCCTCCCGGGACGGTGCCTCTACCACGGCTGGCCCAGGATCGCATTCTTGACGACCAGCGCCTCGTCCAGGTTGGCCGTTGTCACAAACAGAACAAGCCCTCGCGCCGAAAGCCGGCGCCTGACGCTGTTCAGCCAGCTCCAGAACGGCTCCCCATCAAACTGCTTCCAGACGATGAGGGGTTTGTACGCCTGGATCCTCGCCCAGGCCGCAAAGGTTCCCTCTTCGTCGCTGCGAGCGCTTTCGTAGTTCAGCTCCAGGACGTCCAGCTCTGGGGCCCCGATCAGGTCGTCGACGGCCCACAGCGCCGAGGCGTGCAAGTGAAAGCCCGTGCAGGAAAACTGGCTGAGGATGTGCCTGTCGCGGGGCAGGATGAACCTGCGAAACAGTGCGGGCGACGTCAGAGCCATGGCGTCCTCCTGGAGCCAGGCCAGGCGATCCGGTGTCCAGACCCGCCAACCGGCACTGCCTGCGTAGCCCTGCTCGGAAGCCGGGACCAGATCGAGCTGCGCCCTGGTCACGTCAATCCAGACGTCGGCCAGGAGATCGGCGGCGCGATGCACCTGGTCGGGGCAGTCGTAAAAGTCGAGCGCGAAATTCGAGGCCCCGCGCATGGCCGACAGAAGGTCCGCCACACCGCGCATTAGCGTGTGGCCCACCGGATACCGACCGGCCGAGTGGGCCACCAGTGCCCGTAGCAGCTCGAGCAGCTTCTGGCACCAGGGGTTTTCTTCCAGCACCGGTCGCTGCCAATGCCAGGCTGGCCAATCGGCAACGCACGGCTCGGCCCACATGCTGGTCTCGGCGGAGTGAATGGGGCAGCCCATGATCGCCTCCAGCCATGGCACATAGACGAACGGTGCCACCACGTACGGCAAGTCGTCGTCGAGCTGCTGGTACTTACACAGGAGGCGCTCGACGTCCTCCAGGAACAGGTCGACGCGGATGTCCTGTGGGGAAACCGGCCCGAGAGGCAGCGCTCCGGACAGGGCAGGGAACACCTCAGGCATAAAGAAGCCAATGTTGGCCACGAACACCGGGTGGTCGGCAGGCGCTCTGTCGAGGAACGCGCGGTGGCGCTGTGTCAACGCCTGATCAGACAGCCTGTGCATGGAAACACCCCCTTGTAGATCGGAAGAGCG
>JBFYTF010000017.1:0-3435 GCA_041300865.1 Anaerolineae bacterium | reverse complement strand
AGTCCCTGGTCCAGGGCATCCGCGCCCTCACCGGCCATGACCGCGCCCAGGGCGAGGTCAAGCTCCTCACCAGTTGCCCCGCTTGCCAGCAGGGCCTGGCCAAATATGCCGACGACACGGGACTAACCACAGACTATATCGTCGTTGAACTGGCCCGCCAATGCCTGGGCCAAGGCTGGCAGGGGCGATTCCTCGACCGGGTCGGGGAAATAGGTATCGAGCGGGTATTACTATAGCCCCCGCCCGCAAATTCGCTGGCAATCAGCCTTCGGGATATTCAGTGACAAGGGACCCTGAGATCCGAATCACCGCACGATCGCCTGGTAGGCCTACTCCCGCTACAAATGCTGTGTTACGAGCCCCAGCGGGAATCCAGCACCGGAGGGTGATAGGACTCACAACCCAGAAGCGGCCATGCGCTCATTCGAGGATGCCGAGGCCGGCGAGAAGGGTGGACAAGCGGCTGGAGACGGCCTCCAGGGAAAACTGCTCGGTCGCAAATGCCAGTCCATTGTCCGATAGTTGATACCAGAGGGCCTTGTCACCATGCAGGCGGGCGATCGCCGCCGCCATGGAGGCGGGCGTGTCGGCGGCCAGGACGTGCTGGCCGTCCACCAGTCCAGAGCCCTCCAGGCTGATGGCTGTCCCCACCACGGGAATGCCATAACTGAGGCTGCTGACCACCTTTCCCTTTAAGCCGGCCCCGTAGCGCAAGGGGGCGACCGATATGAGGGCACGGGAATAGAGCTCGGCAAGATCCGGAACATGGCCCTTGATCAGGATATCAGGGGCTGACAGAGCAATGATCTCGGGGGGGATATTGCTTCCGGCGATCAGGAACTGGCATGGCCTGCCCAAATCCTTCTGTTGGACCCGCGGCCAGACCTCGCGCACGAAATAAAGGACGGCATCCCTGTTAGGTGCATGGAGAAATCCGCCGATGAAGACAATATCCCGCCGCTCTTCGAAGGAAACCGGGGACCGGCCGGGAATGTCACGCACAATGGGGATCCGCGCTAGCTTGGCGCCCGGTTTCAGCTTGGCGACCAGTTCCTCCTCGTAGCGGCTGAGGACGATGGTCGCATCCGCCTGGTCCATGGCCGCCAATTCCATCCGCCGGGTTTGGGCGGCTTCTTCCCGAGCCGCCGCCGTGCCTAGTAACTCCGCCTCCCGCTCTTGCCGCAGGAAATGCAAGTCCACGGTGTTGAAGACGATGGGACTGCTAGGCGCCAGGGATCGCAGCAGGGGCATGTAGCGGTGAGCAGTTTCACGGTAGATGAAAATGACATCGGCCTTGGGTGCCTCGGCTCTCAGGGCATCCTCGAAGCGGGCCACATAGGGCTCGTGGAGAACCCGGATGCCCAGCCGCTGAAGGTCCCGGACATAGGGGCCTTTATAGGACCCATTGACGGGCAGGAAGGTCACCTTGAAGCCCCTTCGTTGGAAAATTCTTAGGTAGTTGTAAGTATCCACGGAGCCCGAGTCCTGATCCGGCAAGGGCGTCACGACGTCAATCAACAAGAGCTTCTTACCGGGCCGGCGGTCGAGAAAGTTGTCGGGGAGAGCGGAGGGATTGCCGTGACGGGAGATGACCCGGCGCCAGCGCTCGGCAAAGAGGGGCTGGTTAGTTTTCTGGAAGCGCTTGATGCCGGCGTCCAGGGAGCGTCCGGAGGAAACCCCCTCGAAATGGATCAGGTGCGACAGGGGCTGGTAGATGACGCGAAGCCCCTTGTCCTCCCGAATCCGGAAGGCAAGGTCCGTGTCCTCGTAATAGGCCTGGCGATAGCGCTCCGCGTCGAAGCCGCCCAGGCTCCGCCACAAGGCCGCCGGCAGGGCGATGGAGGCCCCCGAGCAATAGTCCACGTCGCGCCGGTAGTTGTATTCAGGGTTCTGGGGATCCTGCAGATTACCCCAGTTCCAGCCACCGGCATCATCCCAAATCATGCTGCCAGCCTCCTGCAGTCGGCCATCCGGATAAACTAGCTTGGAGCCGACGAGGCCGATCCCGGCATCCTCCTCCAGGGTATCGATAAGACCCTCGAGCCAGCCCGGCAGGGTTACCGTGTCGTTGTTAAGCAGAACTAGGTAGCGCCCTCGGGCCTCCCGGGCGATGGCGTTGCAGTTTTTAAGAAAGCCCAGGTTGCTGGGGTGGCGAAGGTAACGGATACCAGGGAGGGGATAAGCCTTGAGAATTTCGGTCCCATCCGTGGAACCATCATCGCCGATGATCACCTCGAAAGCATAACGGCAGGGATGGCTCAAGAGGGATGCCAAACAACTCAAGGAATAGCGAACCTGGTTGTAAACCGGGAGAAGGATGGAAACCAGGGTCTCGTCACCGGGGACATCGCCTCCTCGTGCTTCCGCGAGACTGACGAGCCAGTCCATCCACCTTTCAATCTCCGTCGCGGTGGGCACGGGCAGTAGGGCCTCCTCCGCCGTTACGGGTAGGCCGAAGCGGTCGAAATGCCGCTGCAGCCACTCACGAGAATCTTCGCCATGCCGGAGGGCGACGTAGTCTAGCAAGGCCTTTGCCGGCGGGGATCTATTGGGCAATGCCTCCGCTAAAATGGGCTGTTCATTGGCAAGCTTAGCCAGTACCTCCCCCGTGCGGTTGAGGAAGGCGTAACCAAAATGCCGGTCGGGTTCGAGATAAGTGCCCTCCGCCCATTCGTTCCAGGCATTGACAAAGACAAGCCGCTGCTCGGGGGGGAGATGGGCTTGGGCATAGCGGCATTGACTTTCGAGCCACTCGCCATAAACGCCTGGGTCGCAATTGTGGAAAACCCATCCCTGTGCCTTGCGGGGTGTGTTATCCCAACTCAGGGTCACTCCCCTAAACCAGGTGTAATCCGGCTTTGGTTGCCCCATGCTGCCCCGGGCCATCGCCGGGTAACTCCAGACCTGGGGTGGGATGGCGCCAGGAAAGAACCTTTGCGGCGCAACAGGCTCTTTTACCATGTTGAGAGGGGGGAACTCGATGGCGGCGTCAAAACCATAGGGTCTGGGATCAATGCCGTCAAAAGATTGTACCAGGGCGGTAAAGAGTTCCCCGATACCCTGCTCAACGCAATAGGTCTGCCAGCGATCAATGGTTTCCTTGATGTTTGGAAACAATGAGGGACGATAGACTGTCAGCAAGGGCTTGCCATCAATGCGGACATAGCGTTCATCCCGCAGGTAAGGTTCTATATCGCGAATGAAGGCCATATCATCCGCTGGGGAATGAGCCTGATCAATGAGGACGCCGCTTTCGAGGTGACCATCCCATCGCGCTGTCCAGGGCTCGTTGGCCCAGTTAATGCAAAATGGTAGATCCATGGTGGGATCGGCCAGATGGGTGTCGATGGGGCGGCGCAACACCTTTTTGCCGCTGAACCAGTAGTGGTGATAACAGAATGCCTCAATGCCATGTGCCTTGGCCAGTTCCATTTG
>JBFYTF010000694.1:0-2742 GCA_041300865.1 Anaerolineae bacterium | reverse complement strand
GTGTCCTTCGAGACGATGGCGGCCTACCTGAACCTCGCCTTCTACGGCAACGCCGGCCGCTACCCGGATCTGCCGGAAGCAGGCTGGATCCCTTGGCAGCAGGATCCCCGCGTCCTGGGCGTGGTGCTCTTTGCCCTGGGCGGCTATCCCCGTGACTGGGGGCACACCAACTGGGCCATCCTGGATGAGGGCGGCCAGGTCATCGACCTCTACCCCATTCCCCTGGGAACAGACTGACGGCGGCTCTTTACGGCGGGCAGAGCACCAGGCTGACGTCGTCGACATACATGCCCGTCGCCGCGCCGTCGCCGTCGTTGAACACCCCGAAGTAGAGCCGCACCGTCTGCCCGGCATAGGCCGACAGGTCAAAGCCGCCGTGCTGGGTCCACGAGGCATCGTCCAGGCGCCCCGACCAGAGCGTCGACAGCAGGGCGCCGCTGTCGCTGTAGAGCTTGACGTACTGCGCGTCGTCGGCCAACACCTCTTGCGGCGCAAGCGACGGCACCGGCAGCGAGGCCGGAACTGCGGGCTCGTCGCTGACCGTGTAAAGCCAGAAGTGCAGGCCGGCGCTGCCCACCTCGCTCGGGATGGTCATCGTCTGTTGCGCCGACGAGAAGCTGTACTCGTCTTCGGCCGTCGCGACGATGCCCACCTGCATGGAGCGGCTGCCGGTGCGGGCCTGGGCCGTGCTGTAGCGGGCCGGGTAGGCCGTGAGCGGCAGCTCCCAGGCGGCGTCCACCTCAAAGCCGCCGTTGGCGACCAGTTCTACGCAGGCCTCCGTGGCGGTGGTCAGGCGCCACACCGGGCCCTCCGTGGCGGCCCCGTGCTGGTCCGTCGCAACCACCTGCCAGGCATAGCCGGTGCCGGCGAGCAGCACGCCTGGGTTGCAGGCCGGCGAGGCCAGATTATCGCAGACCAGCGACTGGGTTACAGTTTCCCCAGCCCGCAGGTAGACGTCGTAGGTCACCTCGTCGCCGTCCGGATCTCCGCCGGTCCACGTCAGGGTGAGCGGCGGCTGCATGTCCACGGCGCCGTCGGCAGGCCAGGGTTCCGAGGGCACGTGCGGCGCCCGGTTCTCGCTCTCCGCCACGCCAAGGACCACGAGCGGCAGGTAGACGCGCTCTGACCGGGCCGGCACAGGCGCCACGAAGCGGATGCGGTCGATGCCGATGCCGTCGTCGCTGCCATCAGCGTTGCCATTGCCGGTCGGATCGAGGCGCAGGCGGGTGATGGTGCCCTGCCAGTTGGGGTTGCCGCTCATGTTGACGCGGATGTCGTGCCACGCTCCATCATTGATGACCGAGAACCGGACCGACTTGGCCTCGTCAAACGCGGGGCTGGACGCGGTGGCAAAGGTGACCGTCCCCGTGATGTCGGCGGCGTGGCTGAACATGCGGACCTCTAGAACGTCGTAGGCGTCCGCCGGCAGGGACAGGACGGGACTGAGCAGGAAAGGATCGACGCCCGGGTTCAAGCCCCAGGCAGACCCGTCCAATTGCGACGCGGAGAACCCCTTGCTGGGCGTCCAGCCAAAGGGGCAGTCGTCGAAGGGCCAGTCAACGGTCGGAATGGCCGGGTCGCCCTTGCAGTGGATGAACTCGTCGTCCAGGTCCACAGTGCGCAGCTTGGTTTCATCGGGCGTCGGGCCGCAGTCGCCACACCAGCCCATGTCCGACATCATGTAGCTCGTCCGGTCGGCCGAGACCCAGACCACGTAGGCGACGTGGTTGTAGGAGGTGCCGGGGTGGACGACAATGTCGCCGACTTTCGGGGTTCGGTCGACGGGGAGCTGCCCCGTGTTCCTCACCGAGATGGCCCAGTTGTCGGCGTTCCCGCTGGCCAGGGCCCCCACGTCGGGGCGGGTGTAGGCTGCCCACCAGACGCAGTTCCCATTAAAGCCCGCCGGCTGGTCGCCGATGCACTCCTTGGCGCACTGCCACTTGGGGACCGCATGGTAGCCGCAACAGCCCTCGCTGATGGCGGCAAAGGTGCAGCCGTACCAACAGGTGCTGGGGCAGACGTTGGTCGCACAGGTGAGGGGCGACGCGGGCCAATAGTCCGGCAGATTGGCTGTGCTGCGGATTCCCGGGTCTACGGCCCACAGCGTGAACGAGCGCACCATCGCGTCGAAGGCAGCCAGACCGGCCAGGTCGCCGCTGTTGGCATGGGCGATCTTGTAGACCTTGTCGCCAAAGGGGATGTAGGCAGCATAGGTCGGGGGCACGCCGCACCCGCCCGGCTCCACGTGTAGGTAGGCGTCCTGCCCGCTGATAACGGCGTTGCTCTCCAGCGTCGGGCTGATCTGCTCCACCGCCGCGAGCCACTGCTCCAGCGGCAGTTCCGGGTCCCGGTCCCAGACGTCGATCTCGACCTGGGCCTGCTGCCCGCTGCGAAACGCGGTCCGCTGGCGAATGAGGTGTGGCGCGCCCGCCGGGTTGTCAAAGGCCACCTGGGCCTTCCAGTCCGCCGGGTAGCGAACGCTGAAGCCGAACTCCACGCTGTCGTAGGTGTGCCAGGGATCTGGCTGCGGCTGCGCCTGCGCCGCACCGCCCGGCCGGGAGGCCGGCCCAAGGGCTGCCAGCAGCAACAGCAGTGTCCAGGTCGTCCATCGTTTCCCCATCGCTCTGCGCCTCCGTGGAGCATTTCGCTTAGGTTTAGGGTACGGCCGGTGGATTCTACTTGACCTCGCGAGAAATGTCAACTCGATGCTCTCTCGCCTTTCGGGCTCGGTCAAAGTCAAGA
>JBFYTF010000687.1:0-2593 GCA_041300865.1 Anaerolineae bacterium | reverse complement strand
GTTGCCACTCAACCATTTCGCCCAGCTTCACGATCCCTCCTCGTGTGCTGCCCCGACGGCGCGCTCCGCAGGGCCAGAGGACCGGCATCGGGGCAGCCAACTTCTATGACGATACGCTGTGAAGCCTGGCCGGTTGCTGCCGGCACAGGCGGCAACGATGAGCGGTGGCCTTCCCTGGCCAGTGGCGAGGAACCTGTTCCTACTACGCCGCTATTCTACCACACTTTTGGCGCGGTGCCAAGAAGCACCCGGCGCCACGCGTGCCAATCGCATCTCGCCGCGGGCTGCCACCTACAAGAACCGATCCGCGACCGCAAGCCGGCCGCCAGGCAACACGTCCCACACAACGGTGTTGCTGCGGCAGAGCAGCTGACGAGGAACGCTGAGAGGCAGAGGCAAGACACACCAGGCGCCTGACGGGCGCCGAGCCCGACGACGAGGATGTCGCCGGGCTTGTCGTCTAGACGGGGTGGCTCAAAGCTGAGCGGGAACTTCCTCGGCACTCCCCCGGGCAAACAGCTCCAGTTGCTCGAGCTGGACCGCTGAAGGACGGATGAAGGGCCGCACGCGCCGGATCTCGGCCCACGCTTCCTCGGGCGACCGCCCGGCACTCACCAGGTAGGCGGCGACCAGCGTCGCCGCCCGGCCGATGCCCGAGCCGCAGTGCACATACACAGCGCCACCCCGCTCAAGCTCCTCGGCGATAAAGTCGCTGCCCAGCCGCAGGTGTTCCAGGGAGGGCGCCGCGTCATCCACCGTGGGCAGAAAGAGATAGCGCTCCGGCGCAAGGCCCAGGGCCTGGTCGTCCCACTCGACGCGCAGGTTGACCACGGCTGTGACGCCCCGCGCCTCGAGCCGGTGCCAGCCATACTGCCGGTACTGGCCGCCCAGGTACAGCCCGGGGATGATCTCGCTCACCCGCCGGATGGGGGCTCCCGTCACCACGCGTACCAGGTGGTCGGCGGCCCACCAGGCGGTTGTCCTCACCCCTTGCTTGGACAGGCGCTGCCACAAAATGCCGAGCCCTTTGCGCAGCTTCATGTCAGGGTACCTCGTGGCCCGCAGAGGCCGCCCACAGCGCGAACCATTGCTCGCGAGAGAGGTGCAGATCGCAGGCGGCCGCCGCGCTCCGAACGCGCTCGAGCTTGCCACTGCCCACCACGGGCACAATGCGGGCCGGATGGCGCAGGATCCAGGCCAGAGCCACCTGGTCGGCGGGAGCATCTCCCAGCTCGCGGCCGATGGCTGCCAGCGTGCGGCAGACCCGGAGCGATTGCGCGTCGTCTCCGTCGAAAAGGCGCCCGCCCGCCAGGGGAGACCAGGCCATAGGTGCAATGCCCAGGCGGTGGCATTGGTCGACGGTTCCATCATGCAGGACGTCCATGTTCAGCAGCGACAGCTCCACCTGGTTGGTCACAAGCGGCATGGGGAGGCGCGAAGCCAGCAGGTCAAACTGCCCCGTGGTAAAGTTAGAAACGCCAAAGTGCAGGACCTTGCCTGCTGCTCGCAGCGCCTGAAACGCCTCCGCTACCTCGCCGGGATCGAGCAGCGGGTCGGGGCGGTGGATGAGCAGCAGGTCGAGGTGATCGGTTCGCAGGGTCCGCAGCGAGCTCTCCACCGAGGCCAGGATGTGCTCCCGGCCGGTGTCATAGTGCTTGAGCCGGTGGGCGGGGCGCCGCGGAGAAACAAGCTTGATGCCGCACTTGGTCACGAGCTGGAGGCGATGGCGCAGCGAAGGCTCGAGGGCCAGAGCGCGCCCGAAGAGCTCCTCGGCGCTATAGTCGCCATAGATGTCGGCGTGATCAAAGGTGGTGATGCCCAGGTCGAGGCTGCCATGGATGAGGTCCAGCACCTCTGCGTCGGCCAGCTCCCAGCTTGCCAGCCGCCACAAGCCGAGGGCCAGGCGCGAAACCTGAGGTCCGGACGGTGCGAGGTCCAGGGTGGGAAGCGTCATGCTCGTTTCTCTCCTGATGAGATGTGGTTCTGCTCAGCGATCCAGCGCCAGGCGCGCCCAGTGAAAGCCCTCTCGTAGCCAGGTGGCATACTGCTGCAGCGTCTGGCGGAGGATGGGCTGTTCGGTCAGTTGGTAGACCCGCAAGCCGCCCATCTCCACCACGACCAGGAACTCTGCCTCCACGAGGGCCTCCAGGACAGGGGCCACCCTGGACGGCTGCCGTCCGACGCGGACGGCGATGCCCTGGCTGGTATCGCTTGTGTAGGGATTGTCCACGAAGAAACCGACGAGGTCGGCGCCGACGAGGTCCGAAGCCACGCGCGTCAGGGCACTCCACAGGCCGTTACCTTCGGCCCAGGGGATGACCTTGTCTTCGTCGGCTCGATCCAGGATCTGCTGTTCCCCGAAGCTTCTACGTTCCAACGGTGTTGCCTCTCCCTCTGGCCAAATGTATCATCAAAGGCAGCCGGTGTCAATAGTACCGCTGTCCCACAGAATGGCTGGACAAATGCCGCAAAGTCGGAAAGAAACCGGGATAGTGCCAAATGTCACCTTTGTCAAGTCTGAAATGCCGTGATGCATTTCTCAGACACCAATTCGGGGTGGTATTGCTCAACCATCCCGACATAGGCTCGGACA
>JBFYTF010000667.1:0-2876 GCA_041300865.1 Anaerolineae bacterium | reverse complement strand
CTACGAAGAGTGCAAGGCGAACGGCTGGCTGACGAGCGAGAACTGGGCGGACTATACCGCCGAGGTGTGCGTCGTCGATACGCCGTGGCTGACCGCGCGCGAGGTGGAAGAGGCCCGCATCCGGGCCTATCGCGAGTACTATTACCGGCTGCGCTTCATCCTGGGCGAGGCGCTGCGCGTGCGGCGCCTGGCCGACGTCAAGCGGCTGGCCCGCGGCGCGAACTCGGTCCGCTCACGCATCCGCTTCTTTAGCCAGGTCCGCGAGGCCAACAATCCGGCCGACAATGGGCATCTGGACGAGGAACGCCGCCAGGAGCCAAAGCCGGCGGGCGGGGGCTCGGAAGCCGCGCGGGATGCAGACCACACGAGGGGCAGCGGGGAGGCCCCTCAGCCATCGCACTCTACATGGGGGTGGAACGAGATGAGCAGAGCGAAGTTGGTGTCGCTTTTTCTGGCAGTTATGTGGGTCGGGAACGGCCTCCTGGCCGCGGGCGGCGTCGGGCTTGGCCCGGAGCCCGCACTTGCCCAGGCACCGGCAGCGTCCCAGAACCCGGAGCAGGCCTGGTCGTTGGCCGTGGCCCGTGATGAACGGGACACGCTGTGGGCCGCCTGGGAGGTAGACGACGGGCACGACTCCGAGATCTATGCCGCGCAGTGGAACGGCCAGCAGTGGTCGGAAGCAGCACCCGTAACCTCCCGTCCCGAGGCCTGGGACCGGGCGCCCAGCCTGGCGGTGGCCGCCGACGGCACGCCCTGGGTCGCCTGGTCCTCGACGCTGAGAAGCAGCCCGGAAAAGGCACGGATTTACGCCAGCCGCTGGACCGGCGACGGCTGGAGCAGCGCCGAGGTTCTGCCCGAGGGGGATGCCTTCGGCGGCTGCAGCTCGTGCGGATGGGCCACGGAGCCGGCGCTGGCGGCGGCCGCGGACGGCACCCTGTGGCTGGCGTGGGTTGGATCCGACGCCCAGGAGTCGAACGTCTTTGCCCAGCGCTGGAACGGCGGTGTCTGGTCACTGCCGCGCCAGGTCAGTGCCGGCGAAGGATCAGCATCCCTTTACGACCGGCAGCCGCAGGTGGCGGTCGGAAAGGACGGCCGGCCCTGGATCGGCTGGGCCGGAAACCAGGCAGGCAGCGACGGGGTACCCATTCCCGGGGATGACGAGATCTATGCCAGCCGCTGGACCGGGGCGGAATGGACGCCCGAAGAGATGGTCAGCCGCGACGACGAGAGCCTCGATACCTGGCCGGCCCTCGCCCTCGACGGGCAGGGACAGCCCTGGATCGCCTGGCAGGCCCGCGTAACAGAGGACGAGGATTCACACCTGCGCATCCTCACCTCCCGCTGGGACGCTGCCCGCCAGGCCTGGACGCTGGAAAGCATCGCTTCCTCGCCGCCGGCGGCCGAGATCGAAGAGGTGCACCCGACCCTGGCAGCCGACAGCAGGGGTGCCATGCAGGTGGCCTGGACAGGCAGGGCCGGTGGAGAGGTTATCCTCGGCTACGCGCGGCGGACCGGCAGCGGCTGGAGCGCCCCGCTTCTGGTCGCGTCCGGGCCGGAGAGCGGCGTCTCGGCTGAGGGCGAGGCCAAGCTCGTCGCAGGCGCAACCGGACCCGCCCTCCTGTGGCTAGACCCCCTGCCCCAGGAAGTTTTGCCCGTGGAGCGCTTCGAAGTGCCCCTCGAGGAGGACAACTCCCTGGCGACCTGGCTGGCCGCGCCCGCACAGGCGGCGGAGGCGCGGGCGGTAACCTCGGACCCCTATCCCTACCGCTTCCTGGCCTTTGGCGACAGCATCACCTGGGGCGGCTACCCGGTCGACAACCCAGACCAGCCCCCGTTCTATCCCTACCCCTCCATCCTGCAGGACAGGTTGCAGGTCACGGCTGACCCCCGGTACAACGTCATCAACGAGGGCGAGCCGGGAGAAGGGACGGGCATGGGCGCCAACCGGATCAAGCTCGTCGTTAATGAATGGCGGCCTCAATACGTCCTGATCATGGAGGGCACCAACGACGTCTCCCGGGACATCCCGCCGTCCGAGACGTATGACAATCTACTGCTGATGCTGGCCAACGCGACCAAGCATTCCGGGGTGGTGGGCGTCAAGGCCATGCTGGCCACGATCATCCCCAGGCTGGACGGAGCAGACCGCCTGGAACAGACCAGGCTCTTGAACGAGCTGGCGATCATTGCCGTGGCAGAGTACAAGGGCGTGCCTCTGGCGGACCAGTGGCAGGCATTCATGGACTACGGAGACTGGCCGTCGCTGATGTGGGACGACAAGCACCCCGACCAGGCCGGCCTGCAGCTCATCTCGGACACGTTCTACGCCCGCATTGTGGAGCGCTGGGTGATCCTGCCGGAGGACACAACGCCGCCCACGGCCTGGATCGAGCCAATGCCCGCCAGCAGTCCGTGCGGCGGGGTGGGCGTGGCCTGGAACGGCACAGACGACATGAGCGGGATCGTGGCTTATGACGTGCAGGTGCAGGTCAACTTGGGCACGTGGACCGATTGGCTGCTGTCGACCACCTGGCTGAGCGCCTTCTACACCGCGGGCAGCTGGGGAGACCAGCTGGGCTTTCGGGTGCGCGCCCGCGACCAGGCCGGCAACGTGAGCGACTTCAGCACCCCGGCCTACACGACGATTGTCGACGACCAGGCGCCCGAGGCGCAGATGCTAAGCCTGCCGCAGGTCCAGGCCGTGCCCTTTGCGGTGAGCTGGCAGGGCAGCGACAACTGCAGCAGCATCGCCGTCTATCACGTCCAGGTGCGCGCCGGAGCGAGCCTGACGTGGACCGACTGGCTGCTTGCCACACCTGACACGTCGGCCGCCTTTAACCCGCCCGCGCCCGACTTTGGCGAGAGGGTGTACTTTC
>JBFYTF010000628.1:0-3297 GCA_041300865.1 Anaerolineae bacterium | reverse complement strand
CGTCGCCTACGTCTCCCTGCACGATGATGGTCGCCCCCTTGTTCATCACCGCGGTAAAGTCGCCGGCGTTTCCCTTGACCACGGCGCTGCCGCCGTAGCAATAGGAGCCGACGCCATAGCCAGCGTTCCCCTCGACGATGATGGTTCCTTGGGTCATGTTGTCGGCCAGGTAGCGACCGGCGTTCGCCTGGACCCGGATGGTGGCTCCGTCATTCAGCACGCCCAGGTAGTCGCCGCCATCCCCGCCGATGATTACCTCACCGCTCTTGAGGCCGGCGACCAGGCCATGTAGATGCCCGGCGTCCTGGACGAGCACCGGCCCCTGTGCCAAGACCTGCTTCAACTCTGTGCTGACGGAACGCAGGTCGCGTCCTCTAGCATCCACTACAACCGACATTGCAGTCCTCCCTCCTTGAAGCACTCACTTGTGCCGCACCGTAGAGATTGACGAACTGTTTCCTGACCTGGGACCGCTTTCCGGGATCACTCAGCGCGTCCAGCATCAGGATGCGAAAGTCATCAAATGCCTGAGCCCGCGCCCGCCGGTCCTTTTCCTCCCTGGCCGCCCGCAGTGCTGCGTGGTCGACCTGGCTAATGGTCTCGAGCAGGCCAAAGCGGCGCGCATTCTGGGCAAGAAGCTCGCCGACCGGCGTGCGGGTGATGAGCGTGGCGTGACCGGGCAGGGCGCCGATAGCTCCGACGGCGATGTCCGCCGAGTCGCCCAGGTAGTCGTCACAACTGCCACAACCACGCCGCGTAAAGGGCTCAACTTCGGTCAGAGGGATGCTGCGCTCGGTGCCGTCCCACAGCGCCACGTGCAGCACGCCGTCCGTCGCCGAAGTGGTAATGCTCCGGATCTGCTGCCGAGGGATGCCCTTACCCGCTTCCAGGAGCTCGGTGACCATCTCGGGCATGTAGATGCCGGTGCAGAAAGAGGCAATGGTCAGGCGGATTGCCTGCTGGTAGGGCCACAGGCGCCCGTGCTCGGCGTTCATCAGGCGACGCGCTCCCTCGGCCACGCAGGGCGAGCCGACGACGGCCAGCTTCGTCAGGCCCAGCTCAAAGACGGCCTTGTTGAGGGCGCTGAGCACCGGCGCCCACAGATACTGCATCCCCACACTGCTGACGATTTCATCGACCGTGGTGGCCACGCGGGCGACGGGCTGCAGAGTCCAGGGGTCCATGTCCAACATGACGACGCCGTCGATGAGGTCAGCCGAGCGAGCGGCCACCAGCAAGGCCTGGATGACGTCGTTGGGCGTGCCGCTGTGCACGACGCCGGCCGAGCGCGCAGAGACCGCGCTGCGCGGCTCAATGGGAGACCACTCCACCAGGCGAGGACAGCTCAGCTCACAGAACTTCTCGCAGACCTCGCAGGTCATCAGCTTATGGTGCGAAAGACCCAATGCCTTCTGCCGTTCCTCCAGGTAGGGATGCTGCTCTGCGTCCCAGTGGAGCACCCCCTTGGAGCAGGCTGCCACGCACGCCCCGCAGCCTGAGCAGCGTTGCAGGGCCCACACTTCCTGTTGCAGTCTTGTTGACATGTGTGTCGCTCTCCTCTCCAACTTACTTTACCGTAACTGGGCTCAATCCCAGGGCCCTGACCAGCGTGGTAAAGGCCGTAATCTTGTGCACAAAGTCGTGGGGGTCGTCGGGCGTGATCCACTCCAGGCAAACGCGGCGTGGGTCGAAACCGCTCTGGGCCAGCTGGCTCCGCAGCGTGTCGAAACGCTCCTGAGCGTGCAGGTTGCCATTGACGTAGTGGCAGTCGCCAGGCGGGCAGGCCCCCAAAAAGACGCCGTCGGCGCCGCTCAATAGGGCCCACATGACGTGGATCGGATCGAAGCGGGCGGAGCACCGGACGCGGATGAGCCGCGTGTCAGCCGGATAGCTTAGCCGGTTGGCGCCGGCGAGCTCGGCGGCAGCGTGGCCGCTCCACTCACAGCCGAGTGCCAGGATGCGCGGCCGGCCGTTTTTGCGTGCCGGGGCCAGTGCTGCCTCGATCTGCGCCAGCACCTGGGCGTCCTGGTCGCGGGGCTGGCAGATGGCCTTGACCGGACAAACGACCACACAGTTGCCGCAGCCCGTGCACAGCAAGGGGTCGATCTGGGACAGATCCAGTGTTCCGTCCCGTTTCTGCATCGTGATGGCCTCAAAGGGGCAGGCCGCGACGCAGGTGCCGCAGCCCGTGCATACCTTTTCGTCGACTGCGGCAAAGGGAGCCTGGCTGGTAACTTGGCCCGCCCGAATGTAGCGCAGGGCTCTGAAGGCGGCATCGGTGGCCTGAAACTGGGCTTCCGTCCTGCCAGTCGGGTGATGGGCAACGCCACAGACATAGATGCCCCGCTCGGCATAGTTCTGTGGCCGCAGGCGAGGCCGCACCTCGGGAAAGAAGCCGTTCTCGTCCTGGCCGATCTTGAGCATGTGCGCCAGCACACTGGCGTCGGGCTGGGGTACCAGGGGCGTGGCGAGGACGACGCGGTCGTAGAGCAGGCGGTGGTCTCTTCCGGTCTGTTGGTCGCGGACCTCGACCCCCTCGCCGGTCACCCTGGGCGGCGACGACGGAGCGTAACGGAGGAATGCCACGCCGGCCCGCCGTGCATCCAGCACCTTTTCCGCGTACAGATCCTCACCCAGCAGGTACATGTCGCGGAACAGGACCGTGACCTGCGCCTCGGGGTCAGCTGCCTTGACCTGCAGCGCCTGGTTGAGGGCGGCGATGCAGCATACGCCGGAGCAGTAGGGCACGGCCTCGTCGCGCTGCCCAGCGCACAGGATCATAACGATGCTCGATGCCGGGGCATTGGGCGCTGCGTCGCAAAGCTCGCGCTCGAACTCGAGCTGGGTGACGACGCGCTGGCCGTCGTAATGGTACTGGCCCCAGGGCTGCATGACCTGGGCACCCGTGGCGACGATGATGGCGCCGACCTCGAGGGGCTGGCCATCCCCGTTGAGGTGCACCGCGTAGCGCCCGACCGTCCCCGAGACCTCGGTCACCTGACTTGCCAGCATGACCTTGATGCGGGGATGGTGGGTGACCGCCTCGACCATCTGGGCCAGGAACGTGGCCGCGCTGCGCCCAGTGGGATAGAGGGAGTGGGCGTCGCGCAGCATGCCGCCCAGGGCAGTCTCCCGCTCAACAAGGGTCGCCGCCTGGCCCGAGTTCGCCAGGGCCAGGGCCGCGGTCATGCCCGTCAGGCCGCCGCCCATGACCAGGGCGCCGGGCACGACGGCGGCGCTGGCCGCGTGGCGCGGCTGGCGCAGCCCGAGGCGGGCGACTCCCATCCGGATCAGGTC
>JBFYTF010000613.1:0-5500 GCA_041300865.1 Anaerolineae bacterium | reverse complement strand
CGACCGTGATGATCTCGTCGATGACCGCGGTGTTGAGCACCTGCGGCACAAAACCCGCGCCGATGCCGGCGATCTTGTGCTTGCCCGGCTGCCCACCCGAGATCACCGGGGAGCCTGCCGGCTCCACGGCGACGACGAGGGCCTCGGGCAGCCGCTCGCGCAGGACCTCGCCCACGCCGGTGATGGTCCCGCCTGTGCCGATGCCCGCCACGAAGGCGTCGAGGTGTCCTACCTGGTCCAGGACCTCGCGGGCAGTGGTGCGGCGATGGACCTCGGGGTTGGCCGGATTCAGGAACTGCTGCGGCATAAAGTAGCCGCGGTCGCGCACCATCTCCTCGGCCCGGGCAATGGCGCCCTTCATGCCCTCGTCGCCAGGCGTGAGCACCAGCTCGGCGCCGTAGGCCTTGAGCAGCGCACGCCTTTCGGCCGTCATCGTATCGGGCATCGTCAGGATCAGCCGGTAGCCCTTGACGGCCGCCACCATGGCCAATCCGATGCCCGTGTTGCCGCTCGTCGGCTCGACGATGACGCTGCCCGGCCGCAGCGTTCCCGACTCTTCCGCGGCCTCGATCATGGCCTTGGCGATGCGGTCCTTGACGCTGCCGGCGGGATTGTCCCGCTCCAGCTTGGCCCAAATGGTGGCCGCACCCTCTGGTGCCAGCCGCCGCAGGCGTACAACAGGTGTGCTGCCGACCAGGTCCAGCACGCTCTCTGCTCTCTGCGCACTCGTTGTCATCACTCAGCCTTCTCTTTCACCCAGGTGCAGTCCAGCGGAACCGGATCGTCCCAGTTCACCGGCGTCGTCCGGGTCAGCTCGCGCACCTGGCCCTCCAGGTACTCGACGCGGTCCACCAGGCAACGCAGCGTCTCAACCACGGGATCGGGCAGCCGGCCATGATCCAGGACGTCGCGCGGGCGGCCGTCCAACCGCCGCCCGTTGATGCGCACCACGCGACCGGGAACACCGATGACCGTCGCTCCGGCCGGCACCGATTCGACGACGACCGAGCCCGAGCCCACCTTCGTGCCATCGCCCACATAGATGTTGCCCAGCAGGATGGCGTGGGCACCGATGACAACGCCGTCGCCCACAGTCGGGTGCCGCTTCACGCGCTCCGAAGAGGTGCCGCCCAGCACCGCACCCTGGTACATCAGCACGTCGTCGCCCACCTGGGCCGTCTCGCCGATGACGACGCCCGAACCGTGATCGATAAAGAAGCGCCGGCCGAGCCGGGCCCCAGGGTGGATCTCGATGCCCGTCAGAAAGCGCCCAACGTGCGACAGCATGCGCGCCAGGGTGAGGTGCTTGCGCTTCCACAGGCCGTGAGCCACGCGGTGCAGCCAGCCGGCGTGCAGCCCCGGGTAGCAGGTCAGGACCTCCAGCAAGCTGCGGGCTGCGGGGTCCTTGTCGTAAACCGTCTGGATGTCCTCTCGCAAGAGCTGCCGCCAACCAGGCCGGCCTTCTCCGTCTCTTGTGTTCAGCGCCCCCAGGCGCGAATCACTCTCCATCTCTCTACTCCCCCCCGCTATAGATCCGCCAGGGTGATGGAATCCAAAGTCTCTACCAGGCGGTCGCGGACCACCTCCCAGATACCGCGCGCCGTGCAGCCCTCCTGGTGGGCGCAAGGCACGCACACTTCGTCGGTCACGCACTGCACGGGCAGGATGTTGCCCTCCAGGGCGCGGATCACGTCTCCGGCCGTCACGCTCGAGGGCGAGCGGGCCAGGGAGTACCCGCCCTGCGCACCCCGCTTGCTGCACAGGAGCCCGGCACGGCGCAGCTCGGCGGCGATCTGCTCCAGGTAGGGCTGTGAGATACCCTGCGAGCGGGCCACGTCGGCGAGGGATAGCGGCCCCTGCCCGTAGTGGCGCGCAAACTCGCCCATCGCTCGCAGCCCATACAACTCTTTGGCCGAAACCCTCACTGACCAGCCTTCCCGGGTTTTAATCCTTAGTAAAGTGTCGGGATTATTCTAGCACAAGCCCCAGGCGGTGTCAAGTAACTTCTGCTACACGCCAGCAAGCAGCGATCCTGAACATCGCACGCGCCCGGCACCTGGGATGCGAACGCTTGACCGCAACGCCGGACTGCCCGTGCCTACCGGCAGGGTAGGATTATCCAGCGTGAGCCATAGAAGGGCGAAAGCCAGGCTTGGCCGAGCGGCATCGGCCTCCTGGAGCACGCTTGCGCTTTCGCGGCTTTTAAGGTATCATACCTCCGCAGCTTTTTGTCGTGGCTCGTTCAGGAGCAGAATCGTGCTCGAGATGTTTTCCGATCCGAAATCTGTGGCGGTCGTGGGTGCCTCGCGCACGCCGGGCAAACTCGGTCATGCCGTGCTACAGAACATCCTGCGCTACGGGTACGAGGGCGCGGTCTATCCCATCAACCCCCAGACCCAGGAGATCCTGGGCTTGAAGAGCTATCCCAGCGTCCTGTTGGTGCCGGACCCTATCGACCTCGCGGTCGTTCTCGTGCCCAGCCGCCAGGTATCCCAGATTCTGGTCGAGTGCGGAGAGAAGGGCGTCAGGGGCGCCATCGTCATCTCTGCCGGCTTCCGGGAGGTCGGCAGCGAGGGCTGGCACCGAGAGCACGACATGATGTCCATTGCGCGGCGCTACGCCATGCGGCTCATTGGCCCCAACTCCCTGGGCCTCATCGATACCATCGTCAGACTGAACGCCTCCTTCGCGGCCGGCATGCCCGCGCGGGGGACCATCGCCTTTATGTCCCAGTCGGGAGCGCTGTGTACCTCGCTGCTGGACATGGCCCTCGCCCAACACGTGGGGTTTTCCCGTTTTGTGAGCCTGGGCAACAAGGCCGACGCCGACGAGGTCGCGTTTGTCAAGGCCTGGCAGGATGATCCCTGCACGAACGTCATCATGGCCTACCTCGAGGGCATCGAGAAGGGCTCTGAATTCATGCGCGTCGCGCGGGAGACGAGCAGCAAGAAACCCATCATTGCCATCAAGTCGGGGACGACGAGCAGCGGCTCTCGCGCCGTGTCGTCCCACACCGGCACCCTGGCGGGCTCGGAACGCGCCTACGAGGCGGCCTTTCGCCAGAGCGGCGTCATCCGCGCCCAGTCGGTCCAGGATCTTTTCGACTATGCCATCGCCTTTGCCCGCCAACCCCTCCTGGCCCTGGACCGCATCGCCATCGTGACCAACGCCGGCGGCCCGGGGATCATGGCCACCGACGCCTGCGAGCGCTCGGGGCTGCAGCTAGCCTCCTTGGAGTCCCGTTCCATGGAACGGCTGCGAGCGGCGCTGCCTTCGGCGGCCAGCGTCCTGAACCCCGTGGACCTCCTCGGCGACGCGGCGGCCGACCGCTACAGCGTGGCGCTCGAAGCGGTGGCGCACGACGCCAACGTCGGAGGTGTCGTGGTCATTCTGACGCCACAGATCATGACCGACGTGGAGGGCACGGCCCGCGTCGTCGGCGAGCTGTCGCAGCGCGTGGACAAGCCCATCGTGGGCTGCTTCATGGGCCAGGACACCGTCGCCCCCGGCATCAACATCCTGAACCGGCATCGCGTGCCCAACTATCCCGTGCCCGAGAGGGCCGTGGCTGCCCTGGCGGCGATGCGCCGCTACCGCCTGTGGCGCGAGCGCCCACCCCAGCAGCTGGAGCGCTTCGCGGTCGACGAAGCTGTGGTGCGGCAAGCGTTTTCCGAGGTGCGGGCCGAGGGCCGCCTGGCCATGGGCGACACCGAGACCGGCGAAATCATGCAGGCCTATGGCATTCGCACACCCGCCACGCGGCTGGCGCGCAGCCCTGAAGAGGCGGTGCACCTGGCCGAGGAGGTCGGCTTCCCGGTTGCCGTCAAGATCTCGTCGCCCGACATCCTGCACAAGACAGACGTCGGCGGGGTCAAGCTGAACGTCGGGACGCCGGGCGAGGTGCGCGACGCCTTCGAGCTGATGGTGTATCGCGCCCGCCGCTACATGCCCGAGGCCGAGATCTGGGGCTGCCTGGTACAGGAGATGATCCTGGAGGGCAAAGAGGTCATTGTCGGCATGCACCGCGATCCCCACTTTGGGCCGCTCATGATGTTCGGACTTGGCGGCATCTATGTCGAGTCTCTGCGCGACGTCACCTTTCGCATCGCCCCATTTGACCGGCGTGAGGCGCGGGAGATGATTGGCGAGATCAGGGCGGCCGGCATCCTGCGGGGCACTCGGGGGGAGGGCCCCCTCGACATCGAAGCACTGGCGGACAGCCTGCTGCGCCTGTCACAGCTGGTTATGGATTTCCCCGAGATCGTCGAGTTTGACGTGAATCCCCTGACCGTTTTCGAAGACGGCCGGGGTCTGGTGGGTATCGACATGAGGTTGGTGCTGGAGTAGAGCGCGACAGCGACAGCTGCTGCCTCTAGGATTGAAACGGGAGGTGGGCATGGTAACTCTCTACATTGCATCGACAGAGACGTTTTCGGGCAAGAGCGCTCTGTGCGTCGGCTTGGCCAGGCACTTTCAGCGGGACGGATATCGTATCGGCTACATGAAGCCGGTGAGCACCGCCGCGCGCCTTGCCGCCGGCCTGGTTGACGAAGACGCGGAGTTCTTCCAGCAGACCTTTGGCGTGCCCGACGCCATGGACGACATGGTGCCCATCGCCGTCACACCCCGCACCGTGGAGGCCATCCTCTCTGGCGAGGAGGAAACCGATTTCCAGGCCAGGCTCGTGGAGGCCTACCAACGGGTGGCCCACGGCCGAGACGTGGTGCTCCTGGAAGGGGGCAGCAACCTGCGCGAGGGCCACATCGTCGGCCTGCCCACTCCCAAGGTCGCCGATCTATTGGGTGCGCGCGAACTGGTGGTGGTCAAGTACAACGACGACATCCAGCTCATGGACGACGTCCTGACCGCGCAATCGCGGCTCGGACCGTCGCTCCTGGGCGCCGTGCTAAACGCCGTGCCCCGGCAGCGCATGCCCTTTGTGCAGGAAAAGGTCAAGCCGGGCCTGCTGCAGCGCGGCGTGCCCGTGCTGGCCGTCCTGCCCCAGGAACGCCTGCTCCTGTCGGTGAGCGTCGGCGACCTGGCCGAGTTTCTGAACGGGCGCATTCTGTGCTGCGAGGACAAGGCCGACGAGCTGGTCGAGCACCTGATGGTGGGCGCCATGAGCGTTGACTCGGCACTGACGTACTTCCGGCGCAAGCCCAACAAGGCGGTCATCACCGGCGGCGACCGGCCCGACATTCAGCTGGCGGCCCTCGAGACCAGCACCAAGTGCTTGATCCTCACCGGCAACCTGCAGCCCAGCCCGATCATCCTCGGCCGGGCCGAAGAGGTAGGCGTGCCCATGATCCTGGTCCGGCAGGACACCCTCACGGCGGTGGAGGTGATCGAGCGTTTCTTTGGCAAGACTCGCTTTCACCTGGAGAAAAAGGTCCAGCGCTTCCAGGAGATGCTGGAGGACCGTTTCGACTTTGGCCTGCTCTACCAAGCCCTGGAGCTGGGCAGTTGATCACCGGGAGACATTCAACCAAGAAGGAGGAAG
>JBFYTF010000596.1:0-3349 GCA_041300865.1 Anaerolineae bacterium | reverse complement strand
CAGTCCACACAAAATCGCGGCAAATAGCTCATTGTGAGAGGCAGAAGCCAGGCTACAGTGGAACTCGACGTCGTTTGCCACGTACCTGGCAATGTTGCCCGCCCGGAAGCCACCTTCGATGTTGTCGATTAGCTCCGCCAGCGTCTGGAGATCGTCTGCCATGGCACACTCGGCCGCCAGCGCCGCCGCCTCGGGCTCCAGGGCCATGCGCAGCACAGCGAGGTCCTGCAGGGAGCAGCCTCCATAGACCATGTAGCGCTCGATGGATGAGGAGATGAGGCTGGGCGTAACGTCGGCCACGTAGGTGCCACTGCGGGGCTTGATCACCAGGAGGCCGCGCTCCTCTAGGAGAGAAACGGCATCGCGCACGGCGGCGCGGCCAACGCCGAGATGCCGGGCAATTTGCCGCTCCGAGGGCAACCGGTCGCCTACCCGGAGCTGGTGCTGCGTGATGAGTCCCTGGATCGTGTCGACGATCCAGGCGGCATCGTCCGTACCCGCCGGCACGCGGCACTCTAAAAGCAAACTGCTCCGATCACCCATCCTGGCACCAAAAAACCCGGCTGGGTCAACCCGCCCAGCGATCAGAAGGCTTGATCAACGATACGCGTGTGCGCGGCGCACAACTGGTTAACCAGTCTGCTCCAATTATACAGCCGAATCCTCTTTCTTGTCAAATGGGGCGCTCTTTGGTATAATATGGCATGGATCTGGCTAACCAGAATCAACCGGCGTGGGAGGGCGGCATCGACGCCCCTTGAGAGGCCAGCATCGACCGGTCATAACCAGCGCATCCCGGAGCAATGGGAGCTGCGGCACATGCCCGATGAGGAGGATGGACAATGTCACTCAGTTCCGGCGTTCAGCCTATCGAGACGTCCTTTTGGGGACGGCCACTCACAATGGTGCTGTTCCGGGGCGATCGGGTTGCCCTGGTAGACACCGGCCTGGTGGGCACGCCGGCCGATGCGGTGCTGCCCCACCTGCGGGCCTCAGGATTGACCCCGAACGATCTGTCACTCATCATCATCACCCATGCCCACGCCGACCACTTTGGTGGCAACGAAGAGCTGTGGCTGGCTTCGGGCAAAAAGGCCCGGTTTGCCGCGCACCGGCTCGATCGGCCCTGGATCGAGGATCCGCCGGCTCAGACCCGGCAGGCCTATGGGCACTACATGGACCTGGGCCTGATGTCGGCCGGCGATATGGCGAACAACATCCAGTTCTCCGGCAACGGAGTCGTGGTCGACGAGGTCTTGGCCGGGGGGGAGGTCTTTGACCTTGGCGTCGGCCTGGAACTAGAGATCGTCTTTGCTCCGGGCCATTCTGCCGGCAACATCTGCGTGCTCGACCGCAAGAGCAAGGTGCTGGCCCAGGGCGAGACGGTGGCCGGTGTGGGCCAGTTCGACGCCGCGGGCAAGCTGCTAACCGTGCCGTACTATGAAGACGTGGCGGTCTATTTGCATAGCCTGGCGACCGTGGCCCGGCTCGACTTTGAGACGATGGTGCCTTCGCACTTGCCGGTGATGGACCGGCGGCAGGCCGCCCGCTTCCTGGAGGACAGCCTGGATTTCGCCCTGCAGTTTGAGCAGGAGGTGCAGCAGCGTGTGCAGGCCGGCGGCGAGGGGGTGACCTCCCTGGATTTGCTGCGGTCCATGGACGGTTTGTGGGGGCGATACCCTGCCGACCTGGGGATGTACATGCTGCTGGAAAGCCATCTGCTGGGGCTGCTCAGGCGCGGCCTGGCCGGAGGGTCGCTGTCCACAGGGCTGGTGTGGGCCGGTTCTACCCAGAACGACCTGGCCCCGTTAGAGCAGGAGGCACGCACGGCCATCGGGGACATGCTCTAGCGCCCGGGCGGACTGGCGTGGTAGCAGATTGCCGGGTAAGGGAGCCCGGCCCGCGATGTTTCGGATAGATACCCCGGTATCAGCAGGTTGAGACAGGGCCATGATCACACTTCGAGAGCGGATCCTTGCGGCGGCGAGCGGCGTGGAGACCTATCCGATCCCCGTCGACGTGACGACGAACCTGATCCACTGGCGCCTGGAGGAGCAGCTCATGACCCGACTGAAGGTGCCCGATCGCGCCAGCCTCTTTCAGGCGTTGGGCGCCCATATGCGCTGGGCAAATCCCAAATACGTTGGCCCGCCTCTTGAAAAGTCGAAGGTCCAGCCCGATGATCCCTGGCCCAACAAGCACGCGGTTCGGAACATCTGGGGCGCATACGCCGGCCTGAACACCTACTCGGACAGCGTCGTGGCCAGGCCGCTGCGGGACGTCGGGAGCGTCGCCGATGTCGAGCGACACACCTGGCCCGATCCGGCGTGGTTTGACTATGACCGGGTGATCCCCAACCTGGCCTACGGCACCGACTCCTGGCAGCCGCTGCCTCAATGGGCCGAGGAAAACGCGCAGTATGCGCGGGTGATCGGAGGCTACGAGCCGATTTTTGGCCGCATCTGCGACCTGTGCGGAATCGAAAGGGCACTCGTGCTGACGGCCACGGATCCCGACGTCGTACAGGCCCTGGTGGCCCACATCACCGGCTTTTTGGAAGCGTGGTACCGGGGGATCGCCCGGGCGGGCGAGGGGTGCGTGGACATCCTGGCCTTTGGGGACGACTTCTCCGGGCAGAGCGGGATACTGCTCAATCCCCGCAAATGGCGCGAGTACTTTAAGGAGTCCTGGGCACAGCTCTTTGCCGTTGCTCACCAGCATGGGATGAAGGCGCAGTTTCATTCCTGCGGCGGAATCCGGCCGATCCTTGGCGATCTCGTCGACGTGGGGCTGGACATTCTCGAGGTGGTTCAGGTCCAGGCCAGGGGAATGGATCCCGTGGAGCTCAAGCGGGAATTTGGCGCGTATCTGACCTTCTACGGCGCCGTGGACGTGCAGCACGTCCTGCCGCACGGCACCGCCGACACGGTGCGGTCCGAAGTACGCCGGCTCGTGGACGTCCTTGGACCGGGAGGCCGGTACATCCTGGCCAGCAGCCACCTGCTGTATCCCGACGTCCCGGTGGAGAACGTCCTGGCCATGTACGACGAGGCCCATTCCTATCACCCTGCCTGCAACCGGGCAGTAGACCAAAGGGAGTAACCGTCATGTCAGAGTCTGACAGGGTTCGTATCAAGCCCCAGCACATCCACTGGAACAAAGAGGCGTGCACCCATTGTTTGTCCTGTGTGGTAGTCTGTTCTGAGCGACACACCGGCATGAGTGCGCCGTCCCGAGCCCGGCTGCGCGTCCAGGTGGGGCTGCTGGGAGACGAATACAGCGCGTCCTACTGCCGGCAGTGTGCCAAGGCGCCCTGTGCGGCCATCTGTCCCGAGAGATCGGAAGAGCA
>JBFYTF010000565.1:0-3303 GCA_041300865.1 Anaerolineae bacterium | reverse complement strand
GCGGCAAGCCATACTGAGAAGGGCTGACGAACCGTGCCAAACGATTGACAATTCGCCCACGCTGTGGTAGACTGCGCCGGTGACGCTCGCTACAACAGTTCGCCCATGATCGCGTTTCGACCTGGTGCCAATTCGCCGCACGGCGCGGCCCTCGTGCCCTGGAACACGCACTGTGTTCTCTGCGGCCGTGCCTTGTCACGCGCTCCTCGCCGCACGGCCTTTCACTGGAAGGATGGTGACCGCCTGTGAACAAGCCGGCTGCCCCCGTTCTGGTCACCGGGGCGAACGGATTCGTCGGCTCGCACCTGGTGGAGGCCTTGCTCCAGGCCGGCTACCGGGTGCGCTGCATGGTGCGGCGCACCAGTGACCTGTCCTATATCCGCGCCCTGCCCGTAGAGTGGGCGTACGCCGACGTGGGCCAGGGCGACGGGCTGCTGGAGGCCTGCCAGGGGATCCAGGCCGTGTGCCACTGTGCGGCGCTGACTCGGGCGCCCAATGCAGAGACGTTCTTCCGGGTCAACACCCGGGGCAGCGACGACGTCGCCCGGGCAGCCCTCGAGGCTAGCCCGGACCTGCGGCGCTTTGTCTTCTTGTCGAGCCAGGCCGCAGCCGGGCCTTCGCCGGCGGCCGGCGATCATGTGGACGAGTCTCGCCCGCCGCAGCCGATTACCTGGTACGGCGAGAGCAAGCTGGCCGCCGAGCAGGCCCTGCGCGCCTTGCCCGGCCTGCCGTTGACGATCCTGCGGGCGGCCCCCGTCTTTGGTCCGCGGGATCGCGATTTCTGGACCTATTTTGACCTGGTGCACCGGCACCTGAACCTGCAACTGGGCAGCGAGGACAGGGCTCTGAGCCTGATCTACGTCCGGGACCTGGTCAGCCTGATCCTTCGGGCACTGGAAGCGGACGAGGCCGAGGCCGAGGGCCAGACCTACTTTGGCTGTGCCTGGTCACTGACCCACGCCGACTTCTCCAGGGCCATCGCCGCCGCGCTCGGCAGCCGCACCCTCCAGGTACGCTTGCCCCTGGCCGTGCTGGCACCCATGGCCGCCTGGTCGAGGGTGCAGATCCGGCTCACAGGGCGGCCGCCGCTCCTCAACGACCAGCGGGTCCGGGATCTTCGGGCGCCGTACTGGCTCTGTTCAGGCGAGAAGGCGGCCCGCGAGCTGGGGTTCAGCCCACAGTGGGACCTGGCGACGGCCATGCAGGAGACGGCCGACTGGTATAGAGAGCAGGGCTGGCTGTAATGGGCCTGGTGCTGCTGCGCTACGGGGAGGTCGGGCTCAAAGGGCAGAACCGCGCCTACTTTACCCGGCGGTTGCGCCATAACGTGCGCCAGAGCTTGAAGGCCAACGGCATCGAGGGGCGGGTATGGCAAGAGGGCCAGCGCCTTTACCTGGAGTCCGAAGAGGTGGATGCGGCCCTGGACGCGGTGCAGCGCGTCGCCGGGCTGGTGTCGTTGAGCCCCGTAGAGGTGGTGCCTCCCGACCTGGAGGCCATCACCGCGAAGGCGGTCTCGCTGGCCCGGCGCCTGGGTGTCGGGGAGCGCACGTTTCGCATCACTGCCAACCGGGTCGACAAATCTTTCCCCCTGACCTCGCCCGAGATCCAGCGCCACGTGGGAGGAGCGGTTGTCCAGGCCACGGACGCCCGCGTGCGCCTGGCCGGCAGCGATGTGGACATCGGGATCGAGGTCTAACGCAGCCAGGCCCTGATCTTGTGCGAGAGGATCCCCGGCCCGGGCGGCCTGCCGCTGGGCAGCCAGGGCAAGGTCGTAGCCCTGCTCTCCAGCGGCATCGACTCACCTGTGGCCGCCTGGCTGATGATGAAGCGCGGCTGCGGGGTTGTCCCCGTGCACTTTTCCCTGGATCAGGCCCAGACCGACCGGGTGCTGTCCATCGTCGAGGCCCTCAATCGCCACGCTTACGGTTGGCCGTTGAAGCCCATCGTCCTATCCCACTGGGAGGTGGTAGGGCCCGTCGTGGAGCGGCTGCGGGAGCTGCGCCAGGAACGCTGGGCCTGCCTCTTCTGCAAGCGGGCCATGCTCGCCCGAGCCGCCGGCATCGCGCAGGGCATTGGCGCTTCGGCCCTCGTCACGGGCGATTCCCTGGGCCAGGTTGCCAGCCAGACCTTGAGCAACCTGGAAGTCATCTCTCACGGGATGGCCAAACCCATCCTGAGACCCCTCATCGGCCTGGACAAGACCGAGATCATGGACATGGCACGCCGCATCGGCACCTACGAGCCTTCGACGGTGGCCGGCACCGATGGTCAGGCTGCGGCGAGCTGTCCCTTCCTCCCGGCGCGCCCCCTGACCCAGGCGACAGTAGACAAGCTCCTCGCTCTCCTGACCGAGATGGAAGAGCAGGGCGCGGGAAGGTGGAGGCCCGATGCTTGACGGCCACCGCCGCTGGACATTGCTGGCCGTGCTCGCCGCCGGTAACCTGGCGCTGTGGCTAAGCGTCGCCTGCCTGGTGGGCATGTGCGCCGGCGACGGGATGGACCTCGGCGTCGAGACGCTCGCGCGCCACGCGCAGGCGACGGCCGTCGCGTCGTGGGAAAAGGCCATGAGCAGGAACTCGCCCCGGCCGGCCGGGGAGGGCAGCGCCCAGGCTTCGCGCCCCGACGAGCAGGATGCGGCAAGCAGCAGCATGCAGCCCCCGGCTGCGGTCACAGTCTCGCTCGAGGAGAACCGCAGCCCGCTGCCCTCCGCCGCGGAGTCCTTGCCGCCTGACGACGTCTCGCCGGACAGCGGCGATAGTTCCGATGCGCGCGTGCCGTTGCCCCCCAGCACAGCCGGCCTGCAGGTCGCCGGTAGCCCGCAGGCCACAGCCAGCCTGAAGGCCGCAGGCAGTCCGGAGCCCGGCACCGAGCCTTTGGCGCCAACGACAGAGGTGGCGGCGCCGCCCGCAACGACCGGCCCGGTGAGCGCTGCGCTGCATGCCGTCGCCGCCACAGGCGACACAGCGCCTCTCCTCCTCGTCGACCCCGAGTTCCACAGCCTGGCTGTGCTGAACAGCGAAATGGACCGGTCAGGCCCGGAGCGTGCCGTGCAGATTCGATTCCAGGAAGAGACGCTAAACCAGGAGCTCGCGGCCGTCTGGCACAACAACCCGGCCCTGCCTTACAGCGACGTCCGCGTGGATCTGCACGATAACGGCGTGGCCATCAGCGGCCGGGTGACGGTTCTCGGATTTGAGGTGGAAGCGCTCCTGGAGGGCACCGTCGTTGCCGAGGACTGCGTGCCGCGGCTGGAGGTCGAAAGTGTTTCGCTGGCGGGCGTCACCACGCCGCGTTTTGTACGTG
>JBFYTF010000557.1:0-8129 GCA_041300865.1 Anaerolineae bacterium | reverse complement strand
GCATACTGCTCGAGGTCAAAGTACTCGACCTTGATGCGGTGGTTGCCTTGCGAAACATCGACGTCTGCGGTATAGGTGCGCACAGACGTGGCATGCCACTGGTCGATGATCGGGGTGTCGTCGATGTAGACCCGGATGCCATCGTCGGCGGTAGCCGTAAAGCGGAACTTGCCCCCGACAAAGTAGAACTCGCCTGTAAAGCGGGCCGAGAAGTAATCCGCCGTGATGCCCGAGACGGGAGCGTTCAGGCCCCAGTCGAACTGGACGGCGTCATAGTGCTGCGTGACTTTTGGAACATCATCGAGGCGCGGGTTGTTGTGAAACTCGCCCTTCCAGGCAGCCTGAGCGTCAATGCGGTCCACCCAGAACTTGATCTGGGCCGAGCCCTGGTTCTGGTAGTAGTCGATCTGCAGACTGTGGGTGCCGCCGCTAAGCTGGCTATCGGCGATGTACTCCTTGGGCGCCGTGTCGTGCCACTGGTCGATGATCATCACATTGTCCAGCCAGACGCGCACCCCGTCGTCGACGACCACGTGGAAGCGGTAGCGTCCTGCCTCAAACTCCCTGGTACGATTCCAGCGCACCGAGAAGTTGGTGCCAGGAATGCCGCCGCCCGGTCCAGCCGTCCCCCAATTAAAGTCCACGAGGTTGGTATTCTTCGTGAACTTCGGGCTGCCACTCAGAAAGCGGTTGGGCCAGTAGAGCCCCTTCCAGGGGCCGGTCGATGGCCCAGGTGCCGGCGTGGGCGTCGGCTTTGGCTTTGGCGGCGTGGGACAGGCAACCGGCACTTTCAGCCGCTGGCCGGGATAAATCAGGTTTGGATTGGCGATGCCGTTGAGCCGTACCAGCACGGAAACGGTCGTGCCATAGCGCACGGCGATCATCTTCAGGTACTCACCTCGCTTGACGACGTGGATCGCTGTGCAGCCCGACGGCGCCGGTGCGGGAGCAGGGCAGGTGACAGGAATGGTGAGGACCTGCCCGGCGTAGATGACATTGGGGTTCCACAGGTTGTTGGCATTGACGATTGCCTGCACGCTCACGCCATAAGCGGCCGCGATTTGACTCAAGTTCTGGCCGGGTTTGACGACGTGATAGACGCCTTTGCAGGTGTCGGCTTGCGCAGGAAGGGCGAAAGCACCAAGCAGGACGACAATGAGAAGGAACACCGAGAGCAGACGGGTCTTCATCGCACAGCACTCCTTTCGTGAGCAGAGCAAAATCCCGGCAAGGGTCCTTGCCTCAACTATTATACACCACTTCCCGTGTTATGGCAATACCCCTGGTACCTATTTTGACCCGAAAATAACAAATCTTGGGTTTTTCTACGGCGTGCTATGTGTCTGAAGCGTTTGCAGCGCGAATGCTGGCTGCCTGGAGCATACGCTCGGCGACGCGTTCCCCTCTGAAACCGGTGTGCACCCTGGGTGGGGCAGCTACTCGTCCGTTGTCTCGTCCTGTTTGGTGACCCGCAGGTCGAGCACCGAGTCGTACGAACCATACGGATTCTCGGCATGATCATCCGCATGCCAGTCGTTCAGCCACTCCTTGCCGTCCACAAGGTAGCGAAAATGGTACCGGCGCCCCTCCTCGAGCTCCAGGGTCACGCGCCAGTTGGCGTCGGTCCGGTTCCGGCTCATGGGTGTGGCCATGGTATCCCAATCGTTGAACTCACCCACCAGGTTGACACGCTCGGCCCACAAGTTTGAAGGTAACAGGAAGGTGACACGCACCCGGTTCGGCTTGGTCGCAGGTTCCTTCTCGATCATTCTCCTAGCCTCTATAGCCTTCACAGGGATCGTTCAATCGCGGATGACGACGACCCTGGCCGGAGCCCCGTCGCCACCCTCGATTTTGAGTGGGAGACATACCAGCTGGCACGGACCCGGCGGAACGGCGCTGAGGTCCAGTCCCTCGACAATGACAATCCCCGCCTCAAGCAGGGTCTGGTGAACCTGGTAGTCGGAGCTGCGAAAGGCTTCGACGGAAAGATAGTCCACTCCCAACAGGCGGATGCCGCGCTTCACGAGCCACGCCGCTGCTTTGGCGTGGAGGTGGATGTAGCCTGGCTCGAACTCGTTCTGGCGATCGGCCCAGAGCATCGAATTGCGCGTCTTGAGCAGCAGTCGCGTGGCAGAACGGGGCGGATGGAGGCCGGCCAGGTCGAGGGGATGTATCGTCTTGCCCGCGAAATCCTCCATGTCCAGCACGAGGGCAGGTCCGATGAGGATGTCCAGGGGCAGCCTGTCCACCGTTTGCCCCTGTGACACGAAATGCAGGGGAGCGTCGACGTGCGTGCCCGTGTGGCTGCCGAGGTGCAGCCGGGAGATGTTGAAAGCAGCGCCGGCGGCCCGCTCGGCCACGCGCTCGATCTTGACCGGGGGGTCGCCCGGCCAGACAGGCATCAACTCTGAGATGGGTACTGTCACGTCATAGATTCGCAAGGTATCCGCCCCACCGCATGCAGTTCGCTGTCGACGATGACGCCATTATAACCGAACCGCCAGAAAGTGTCAAAGTTGAGCCCCGTCTCCTTTGACGGGGCTTGACCGCACGCCCACCAGGGTGTACAATTCCCGAAACGACGGGAGAGCCGATGAGCGAGACGATTTGCCTGCGAGCCAGCGCCCCAGAGGCGGTGGATCGTGCCGTTGAGCTGCTAGAGCGAGGGGAGGCGATTGCCTTTCCCACCGACACTGTCTATGGCTTGGGCGCTCACGCCTTTCTGCCGCGGGGGGTGGCACGGCTCTTTGCTGCCAAGGGCCGCCCTGGTCAAAGAGCCATTCCGCTGCTTCTGCCCGACGCCGAGGCCCTGCAACAGGTGTGCATTGTCATCCCCGACCTCGCCTGGGAACTGGCCAGGCACTTCTGGCCTGGCGGCCTGAGCCTGGTGCTGCAGCGCTCCGCCCGGGTGCCCGACTTGGTGACGGCCGGTGGTCCTACCGTCGCCGTCCGCGTGCCCGACTACGAGCTGGTCAGGCGCATCTCTCGGCAGCTTGGGGCGCCAATCGCGGCGACGAGCGCCAATCGCCACGGTGGCCCCGACGCAGTGACGGCTGCCCACGTGCTGGACGCGCTGGGCGGGGAGGTGCCCCTGATCCTGGATGGTGGGACCTGCCGCGGAGGCCTAGCGTCTACCGTCCTAGACCTGACCGTCTCGCCGCCCGCCGTGCTTCGTTCCGGACCGGTCTCTGCGGCTGCACTGGCTGCCATCGCAGGCGAGCTGGCCGACCCGCCCGATGCCCTCCCAGGCTGAGCCAAGCCTCCACGCCAGTTGACATCTACCAAAAGTGAATGTATAGTATCCTGCCACTGCTCATTGGGGCAAATCCTTGCATTTCGACAGTGAGGTCAAGGCTGTGAGCGAGAGCGAGCCGAGTCCCTTGAACGCCCGCAGGCTAGCGCAGTTTTACCGATCTGGCGCAAGCTCGCCACCGGCGGGCAAGTTGAACTCGCCCCTGCAGTATTACACAATCCATCGTAAACTGCGCGGGCTGGCGGCCGTGCGCCACCGGTCCAAGCCCTCCTCTTTTGCCACTGGCCAGGCAGGACCCGTATCTTGAAGGCCGAAACTTCGTTAAACCGATCGATTCAAGCACGTGCAGCCATGATCGAAGACGAAGTGAAGCTCATTGCGCGCGCCAGGGAGGGGGATGCCCAGGCGTATGCCGCTCTCTACGATCGGCACTACGATGCCGTCTATCACTACTGCTACTACCGCCTGGGCGACGGCGAGCTGGCCCAGGATCTAGCAGCCGAGGTGTTTTGCCGCATGGTGGAAAAGCTGGATACCTTTCGACCCCGGGGCCGGCCCCTGCTTGCCTGGCTTTACACCATCGCCCGCAACTTGGTGACCGACACCTACCGGCACAACGGCCGTGCGCAGCACTTGCCTCTGCACGAGGCCGCGCCGGTCCCCAGCGAAGGGGAGAGCGACCTGGGCCGGGCCCTCGACCGCCACCTGGCGGCCCGCTGCCTTGCCCGCGCCCTGGCCCACCTGACCGAGGAGCAACGGCAGGTGATCCTCCTAAAGTTTGTCGAGGATCTGAGCAACGCCGACGTGGCCCGCCTCCTGGGCAAAACGGAGGGGGCCATCAAGTCCCTCCAGCACCGGGCCCTTGACGCCCTGCGACGCGCCCTGGACCGAGAAGGCTGTTATGCAACCTGACATTGACGACGCCCTGGAAGACTGCCTACAACGCTTGCGCAGCGGCGCCGACCTGGAAAGCTGCCGGGACGCCTACCCGGAGTATGCCATCCGCCTGCGGCCCTTGCTCGAGACGGTGGGGGCCTTGGGCCGCACCCTGGCGCCTCCACCCGCCACAGCGGCTCGAGAGGCGGGCCGGCAGCAGATGTTAGCCGCAGTCGCGCGCCGTGAGGAGCACCGGGCGCGGCAGAGACCCCTAGCCCGCCTGCTGCAGGCGCAGGCCTCTACCCGCCCGGCGTGGCGGGTGGCGGCCCTGCTGCTGGCCCTCTGCCTGCTGGGCGGCGGCGTGGTCGCGGCCTCGGCGGGCAGCCTGCCCGGCGATAGCCTCTACCCATTGAAGGAGGCCGGCCGGCAGCTCCACCTGTCCCTGAACCTCGATCCCGGTGCCCGGCAGGTCCTGATGGACCGCCTGGAGGCCCGGCAGCGGGAGGAGGTCGGCCGGGCGTTGGTAGCCAGGCACAGGGCAGCCGTCGAGTTTCGCGGAGTCCTCGAAGCGATCGAGCCTGGGCGCTGGATCGTGGGCGGCCTGCCCGTCACGCTTGGGCCCGGCGTAGCGCTCGAGGGCTGGCCAGCGATCGGATCGAGCGTTCTGGTTCGGGGCAAGCTGGCAGGTGGGTTGCTGCTGGCCCGGGACCTGGTCGTGGAGGGCGGGAAGGAAGAACTACTGCGGCCCAGCGACACGCCGAGTCCATCCGCCACGCCCAGTGCATCTGCTACACCGCAAGCTTCAGCCACACCGCAAGCTTCGGCCTCACCCTCATTCTGGCCGACAGCGACCGCGCGGGAGACACCCACAGCCCCGGCCAGGCCTGCTGCCAAAACGCCTCCGACGGATGAGCCGGAGGCTTCGCCGGCGCCATCGGCCTCGCCGCTGCCCACCACGGCCGAGCCACAGGGACCGGATGCGACGGCGGAACACGGGCAGACGCCGGGGGCGGAGCTGACCTTGGAGCCGGGCGAGACACCGAAGCCGGAGGAGACCCCCAAACCAAGCCCCACGCCGGAGCCGGAGGACACGTCCGAGCCAAGTCTCACGCCGGAGCAGGATGAGTCGGCCGAACGAAGCCCCACGCCGGAGCCGGACGAGACGGCCGAGGCTGATGAGACGCCCGAGCCCGGCGAGACAGCCGAGCCCGATGAGGATCAAGCGTTCGGGCCGGGCGCAGACGCGCACCGTGAAAGCGCCGCGGGAAAATCCGTGTCTGCTCGGGCCGACCGCGCCCAGTGATCCACGTGGAGCAGGAGGCCGGAAGGCATTTAGATTTCATGGAGGTGGTTCATGAGTGTAGAATCGTCGAGATTTCAGGAGCGGTTGGAGCAGTTGGGGGTCAGTCGCCGCCAGTTCCTCAAGTTCTGTGGGGTGATGACGGCCACGCTGGCCCTGCCCGCCAGCGCCACGGGGCGCATAGCCCGGGCCCTGCTCACCGCCCCACGTCCGCCCCTGCTCTGGCTGGAGTTCCAGGACTGCACCGGCGACACAGAGTCGTTCCTTCGCACCAGCCAGCCGGGCGTAGACGAGCTTCTCCTCGATCTCCTGTCAGTCAACTACCACGAAACCCTCATGGTGCCCGCAGGTGACATGACCGAGGTATCGCTGGCCCAAACGATGGCGAACTATCCCGGCCAGTACCTCTGTGTGGTCGAAGGCTCGATCCCCACCGCCGCGGGGGGCATCCACTGTACCATCCGCGGGCGCACGGCGCTGAGCATCGCCGAAGAGGTGTGCCGCAGCGCGCTGGCAACCATCGCTGTCGGGACGTGTGCCTGGTCCGGAGGGCTGGCGGCAGCGGCGCCGAATCCCACGGGGGCCAGGGGCGTCAAGGACGCGGTACCGGGGCTTTCGCCCCTGATCAACCTGCCCGGCTGCCCAGCCAACGCCGTGAACATCACGGCCACTATCGTCCACTACCTGACATACCAGCAGTGGCCTTCGACCGACTCGGAGGGCCGCCCCACCTTTGCCTACGACGAAGAGGTCCACGAAGAGTGCGAGCGCCACGACCACTACGAGGAGGGCCGCTACGTGCTGGCCTGGGGGGACGAGGGCCATCGGCAGGGCTGGTGTCTGTTCAAGATGGGCTGTAAGGGCATTCGCAGCAAGCACAACTGTCCCACAGTCCGCTGGAACGACGGCTCCTGCTGGCCGGTGGCCGCCGGCCACGGCTGCATCGGCTGTGCCTCGGGTGGTTTCTGGGACAGCCTGTCGCCGTTCTACGCGCCGCTGCCCGACGACCATGACGACTAGACGGTGCAGATCAGAAAGCGAGGAGGTAACATGTCCGATCCGACCAATGTAAGCCAGCAGCACCGGGTGTATTTGCCCAGTTTGAGCTATCAGGCCACCGATACGGGGCCGGTTCCGCCGCCCGCCTCAGGGCGCGTGGCCATTGATCCCATCACCCGCATCGAGGGACATCTGCGCCTGGAGGTCCAGATCCAGGACGGTCGCGTGGTCGATGCCTGGAGCGCGGGTACGATGTTTCGTGGCATCGAGCTGATACTGCCCGGGCGCGACCCGCGCGATGCCTGGATTTATGCCCAGCGCATCTGCGGCGTGTGCACTACCGTGCACGCCATCGCCTCGGTGCGTGCCGTAGAGAATGCCCTGGGTATCACTATCCCCGACAATGCCCGCCTGCTGCGCAGCCTGATCGAGGCAGCGCAGTTCGTGCAGGATCACGTCATCCACTTCTACCATCTCCACGCCTTGGACTGGGTAGACATCGTCGGCGCGTTGGCGGCCGACCCGACCGCTACCAGCGACCTGGCCCGCTCCATCTCGGACTGGCCCAACTCCAGCCCCGAGTACTTTCAGGCGGTGCTCAACCGGCTCCAGGCTTTTGTCGACAGCGGCCAGCTCGGTCTCTTTGCCAATGCCTACTGGGGCCACCCGGCCTATGCCCTGCCTGCCGAGGGCAACCTCTTGGCCACCGCGCACTTCCTGGAGGCGCTGGATTGGCAGCGCGAGCTGATAAAGATGCACGCCCTTCTGGGAGGCAAAAACCCCCACCCCCAGACCTACCTGGTGGGCGGTATGGCCACGCCGCTGGACCCCAGCCAGCCGGGGACGATCAACCCTGCCGTACTGGAAGAGCTCCGCACCCTTAGCGAAAAGGCACTGCAGTTTGTCAGCCAGGTCTATCTGCCCGACCTGCTGCTGGTGGCCTCCTTCTACAAGGACTGGGCCGGGTTAGGGCAGGGGGTCCGCGACTATCTGTCCTACGGCGATTTTCCGCAGGACAACAGCGGTAGCCCGGCGGCGATGTGGCTACCCCAGGGCCTGGTCCTGGGGGGGAACTTGAGCGAGGCTCCCCAGGCCCTGGACCAGGCTCGCATCGCCGAGTATGTGTCCCATTCTTGGTACCGCTATGCCGAGGGTGACAGCGTGGGCAAGCACCCCTGGCAGGGCGAGACCTCCTGGGATTACACCGGGCCGGAGCCGCCCTTTGATTTCCTCGATACAGCGGCCAAGTACTCCTGGCTTAAGGCACCCCGCTACGAGGACCGCTCCGTGGAGGTCGGCCCGCTGGCGCGGGTGGCTGTGGCTTATGCCGCCGGCCACAGCCGCATCCGCGAGCTCACCGGCCAGGTTTTGAGGCACCTGGGCATCGGGCCCGAGGCTCTCTTTTCGACCCTGGGCCGCACCGCAGCGCGGGGCATCGAGACCCAGGCCATCGTGGAGCAGATGCCGGGCTGGATCGACGAGCTGGAGGCGAACATTGCCGCTGGAAACCTGGCAGTGCACAATAGCCAGCGGTGGGATCCTGCCTCCTGGCCGGCTGAGGCCATGGGCTGGGGCACGACAGAGGCGCCTCGCGGCGCCCTGGGTCACTGGCTGCGCATCGAAAACGGCAAAATCGCCCACTACCAATGCGTGGTGCCCACAACCTGGAACGGCTCGCCGCGAGACGCGCAGGGGCGG
>JBFYTF010000525.1:0-24610 GCA_041300865.1 Anaerolineae bacterium | reverse complement strand
CGAGGCCGGTGCACGGGTCGGCGGCCGGGTGGCCATACCTCCCTGGGACGCCACGGGCACCGTAGCCTGCGCCTGCATAGCTTCGCGGCTCGCCTGGAACCCGGTCAGCGCCACGTACAGGCCCAGGATAACCACGAAGAGAACGAGCAAGAAGCCAAAAGCATAACCTCTGTTCATTGAACACAACGCCTCGGTGCCCGATTCTACCGCAATGCCGTCAAAAACACAAGCAGCGAAAGCGGGGTGGACCCACGGCACCCGGGGGCGATGGGCGACCAGAGTTGATGATTTGACAGTTCTTCTCCAGCGTGGTATACTGTCGGCGTTCGTGAGGTGAGGTTCGAGTTAGTGCCAATAGACGTGTCAGTGCCCGGACCTGCAGGTCTGGGCATTTTTCTCTTCTGAGCAGCTCCTAGCCTCACCTCAGCAAGAAAGAAGGAAAGGACCCAAAGGGAAGATGAGCGAGCGAGAAGTCGGAACTGTGAAGTGGTTCAACGAGTCGAAAGGCTATGGTTTCATCCAGCGCAATGGTGCCGACGACGTCTTTGTCCACTATACAGCCATCCGGACCCCCGGTTTCAAGACCTTGCAAGAGGGTGAGCGCGTCGAGTTCTCTGTTGAAGAGGGCCGCAAGGGCCTGCAGGCAGTCGACGTCGAACCCCTGGAGCCCCGCACACCTGTGCAGTTTGGCTTCTAGACGGCACGAGACCACGCCTATCACCCAGCACGACTGGGCACAACAATTAAAGAGGTCACATGGGGGGTCGCCCGCAGGTCTGGGGGTCCCCCTTTGTGCATTGGAGGTGCCCCCCCTGGCAAGGAAATGGAGATCCGTCGCATGAACCTGGACCATTTGCGTACCCTGGTGAGTGTCGTGGAACAGGGCAGCTTGTCGGCCGCCGCCCGAATCCGGCGCATCAGCCAGCCGGCGGTCACCAAGCAGCTGCAGCGCATGGAGGCCGACCTGGGCCTGGCGCTCCTCATCCGCGGTCCACGGCGCCAGATCGAGCTGACACCGGCGGGTGAGCGGGTCGTCGCTTTCGCCCGGCGCATACTCGGGGAGTACGAGGCCCTGGAAGCCGAGCTGGCGACGCTCAGGTCGGTGCGGCGTGGCACCCTGGAGCTGGCGGCCAGCACCATCCCCGGCGAATACCTCTTGCCCCGGCTCCTGGCGGACTTTCGGCAGAGGTATCCGGAGGTGGTCGTCGAGATGACCATCTCGGACACGGCCACCGTCGTGGACCGGCTGCTGGCTAACGAAGCTGACCTCGGCGTGGTCGGCTCTGACCTGCGCCGTCCCGGCCTGAAGCTGGAACGCCTGTTGGACGACGAGGTCGTGCTGGCCGTCCCGCCCGACCACCCCTTTGCCCGGAGAAAAGAGGTCGACGTTAGAGAACTGTGGGATCAGTCGTTGTTGCTGCGCGAAGAGGGTTCGGGCACGAGGCGGAGCGTGGAAGCTGCCCTGGATGCTGCCGGCCAACCCCTGTCGCTGCAGAACCGTGCCCTGACCCTCGGCAGCACGCAAGCTGTGCTGCAGGCCGTGGTCTCGGGTCTCGGGATCGGCTTTGTCTCTGCCAGGGCAGCGTCCCAGTTGGTCCAGGATGGCCGCCTCGCGAGCGTCAGCCTGCGAGGTGTAAACCTGTGCCGCTCTCTCTACCTGGCCTACCTGCCACAGCGCGCCGGCGATCCCCTCCTCGCCCATTTCCTGGCCTTTGCCCGGGCACACGTTGTGGGGGGCGCTGCACCCTCGCAGGCTTCGGCTTGAGTTCGGCGGCCATGTGTGATACAATGGGACCCGGTGCCGATACCCTGGTAGGGTTTGTGTGGTGGCCTACAGATTGGAGGCACCAGAAGGAGTACCATGAGACTACAAGAAGGGGAAACCCCCGGAGTAATGGCTCAGATGTATATTGACAAGACGGGCCTTTGGGGCGAGTCCGAGCCGGGCTGGCGGAGAAGCTCTCTGCGCCAGCGCAAGGCGTGGCGACCACCCACGGATGTCTACGAGACGGAAACCGGCGTCATCGTGAAGGTCGAGGTCGCGGGCATATCGAATGACGATGTGGCCGTCTCGCTCGACGGGCGAACACTGACGATTCGCGGCGTGCGCCGCGATTCTGCGGCCAAGCTCGGTTACCAGCAGATGGAGATTCAGTACGGCTACTTTGAGACCGAGATCCTCGTGCCGCGTGCCATCGACGAGGAGGGGGTTGAGGCAACATATCAGGACGGGTTCCTGAGTGTGCACTTGCCGAAAGCGCCGGCCCGAAGGGTGCCGGTGGTGGACGCAGAAGAATCTGCGTAGCAGTGCGATAAAGGATAATGGCCATGAGCCAGGAAGAATACCTCGAGATCCAGGACCAAAACGAACAGCAAGAGAACCCCATACCAGAAGAACTGGCCATCCTACCCCTGCGCGGTGTTGTCGTCTTTCCCCTCACCTTCCAGGCGCTGAACGTTGGGCAGCCCCGCTCTATCCGCCTCGTGGACGATGCGACGGTGAACAAGCAGATGATCGGCCTCGTAGCGTCGCGCGACGCCGACCTCGAAGAGCCGGGCCCCAAAGACGTTTACGACATCGGCGTGGCGGCGGTCATCCATCGCATGATCAAGGCCCCCGACGGCACCGTTCGCCTGCTCGTGCAGGGCGTAGAACGAATTCGCACCACCGAGTGGCTGAGTGAGCAGCCCTACCTGCGGGCTCGTGTGGAAGTCTTGCCCGATACCGTGGAGGAAAGCCTTGAAGTCGAGGCGCTGATGCGCAACGCCGTCGATCTGTTGCGGCGCCTCGTGTCCCTCGTTTCCCAGTTGCCGGACGAGCTGCTGATGGCGGCCATCAATCTCGACGATGCCCGGCAGTTGGTCTATTTCATCGCGACCAACATCCGCATGGAAGCCGCCGACGCCCAGGGTATCCTCGAGCTGGACAGCGTCCGCGAAAAGCTGCTGCGCCTGACGAACATCATGACCAAGGAGCTGGAGGTCCTGGAGCTGGGCCACAAGATCCAGTCCGAGGCGCAATCCGAGATGGAGCGCATGCAGCGGGACTATTTCCTGCGCGAGCAAATGAAGGCCATCAAAAAGGAGCTGGGTGAGGAGGACGAGCAGGCGGTCGAGATCGAAGAATACCGCGAAAAGATCGCCCAGGCCGGCATGCCCGAAGAGGCCGAAAAGGAGGCATTGCGCGAGCTAAGCCGCCTGGAAAAGATGCCTCCCCAGGCGGCCGAATACTCGGTCATCAAGACCTACCTCGACTGGCTGACCGACATGCCCTGGCAGTTGAGCACAGAAGACCAACTGGACATCGAGCACGCGCGCCAGGTGTTAAACGAGGATCACTATGACCTGGAGGACATCAAGGATCGCATCCTCGAGTACCTGGCCGTGCGCAAGCTCCGCCAGGAGCGCCGCGAGGAGCGCGAGCAGCGCGAGGCAAAGGATGCCATCCGGCAGGAACGGGAGGGCGTGATCCTCTGCTTCGTCGGGCCGCCCGGCACGGGCAAGACCAGCCTGGGGCAATCCATCGCGCGGGCCATGGGACGCGAGTTTATCAGGATGAGCCTCGGCGGTATGCGCGACGAAGCCGAGATCCGCGGCCACCGGCGGACCTACATTGGTGCCATGCCGGGGCGCATCGTCCAGGGTCTCAAACGGGTGGGCACCAGGAACCCGGTCTTTATGCTGGACGAGATCGACAAGGTGGGCTCTGACTGGCGCGGAGATCCTTCTTCGGCGCTCCTGGAGGTTTTGGACCCGGAGCAGAACCGGGACTTTCGGGATCACTATCTCGATGTCCCCTTTGACCTCAGCCAGGTGATGTTTGTCACCACAGCCAACGTGCTGTCCACCATCCCCGCGCCTTTGCGAGATCGCATGGAGATCCTGGAGCTGGATGGCTACACCGAAGACGAGAAGGTGCGCATCGCCGAGGAGTACCTGCTCCCGCGCCAGATCCGCGAAAACTCGCTGCGCCCCGACGAGATCTCTATCTCCGAGGACGCCATGCGGCTCATCGTCCGCGACTATACACGCGAGGCGGGGGTCCGCAGCCTGGAGCGTCAAATCGGCACCATCTGTCGCAAGGTGGCCACCAAGGTCGCGGCCAGAGAGGGTGCGTCGGTCCAGGTCAGGGCCGAGGACGTGACCGATTACCTCGGGAAGCCCCGGTTCTACTTTGAGCCCGCGGAGCGAACCGAGATCCCGGGCGTGTCGACAGGTCTGGTCTGGACGCCAACGGGCGGAGACATTACCTTTATCGAAGTGACGAGGATGAAGGGCAACCGGCGCTTGACCCTGACGGGCAGCCTGGGCGACGTCATGAAAGAGTCGGCGCAGGCTGCAGTCAGTTACGTCCGTTCCAAGGCCGGCGACCTGGGGATCGACGAGGAGCTCCTGGAGAAGAGCGACATCCACATTCACGTTCCCGCGGGAGGTGTGCCGAAGGATGGACCATCCGCGGGTGTGACCATCGCCACGGCGCTTGTCTCCCTGCTGACCAGGCGAACCGTGCGCTCCAACGTGGCCATGACGGGCGAGATCACGCTGCGCGGCCAGGTACTGCCCGTAGGCGGCATCAAGCAAAAGGTCCTGGCGGCGGCCCGGGTAGGCATCAAAACGGTCATCCTGCCGGCGCGCAACCAGGTGGACCTGGACGAGATCCCGGAGGAGATCAGGCAGGAGCTGCAATTCGTGTTTGCGGAGCGCGTCGACGACGTGTTTCGCGCTGCGCTGGACGATGGTACCGGCGCCGACGAGAAGTGAACACGCCCCAACGAAAGGATGATGGAGGGTTAGCCTATCGACAATCTGAGTGCGGCAGCCAATAACCAAATATGACTTAGGAGTAACAGTGGCAAGAAAGAAGAAGAGTAAGATGCAGTGGTACAAGATGGACCTGCATCTCCACACTCCGGCCTCAGCCGATTGGCAGGAGCCAGGCGTGCGCTATTTGGATTTGCTGCGCAGAGCCGAGATGCAGGGATTGGATATTATTGCCATCACCGACCACAATACCGTTGCTGGGTGCGCCGCCTTGCAGGGTGAGATTGAGAAGCTCACCTTATTGGACAACCTGGAGCGCATCCAACCCGAAGAACGGCGCCAGCTAGAAGAGTACCGGCGGATCGGGAACAAGATCCTTGTTTTGCCGGGATTCGAGTTCACGGCGACCCTCGGGTTTCACGTTCTGGCGGTTTTTCCTCCGGAAACCAGCTTGCGCAAGCTGGAGCATTTGCTGATCGAGTTGAATGTCTCGGCGGAAAAGCTCGACCTGGGCGCGACAGAGGTCGGTGCGACGGCGGATGTGCTGACCGCCTATCGCTTGATAGATGAGGCGGGCGGCTTGGTGATCGCGGCCCACGCCAACTCCAGCCATGGAGTGGCGCTGCGGGGCCTGGACTTTGGCGGCCAGACGCGGATCGCCTACACGCAGGACCGGCATCTCCACGCGCTGGAGGTTACCGATCTGGAGAAAAAAGGACGCCGGACAACGGCCTGGTTCTTCGGCGGACACAAGCCCGAGTACCCGCGGCGGATGCATTGCATCCAGGCAAGCGATGCACACCGGCTGAACCGCGACCCCTCGGATCCGAACCGCCTGGGCTGGGGCAGCCGTGTGACCGAGATCCAGCTGCCCGAGCCAAGCTTTGAGGCCATCAAGGCCGTGTTCCTCGAAGACGACTTCTCTCGAACGCGACCATACCGCCCGGCTCAGGCACCCTTCGACCACGTCCAGGCGGCCCGGGAGGAAGGGCCGAGCATCGTGCAGTCATTTCATGAGAGCATGGCCGAGCGGGGCGGACGCCTCAACGCCGTCCTCCGCGACGTCGTGGCCATGGCCAACACCAATGGCGGCACGGTGTACGTCGGAGTGAGGGCGGACCCCAAGGCGTTGCCTATCGGCATCGAGAACGCCGAGGACGAAGCAGCCGGGCTCAAGAGCGAGATCCAGCGCAAGGTCCAGCCACCACTGGACGTGGACGTCAACACCGTGGAGACGCAGGGCCGGACGGTGGTCCAGATCAGTGTGCCGGCAGGCGAGGATGTCCCCTACGCTCTGGACGGGACGTCCATCTATGTGCGGCAGGAGTCGGAGACAAACCCGGCCATGCGCGACGAGATCCGGGCTCTGGTCCAGCGTTCGCTCCGGAACCAGCCACCGCCATGCGACGAGGAGGCCGAGGCTGCTCACGAATCGCAGCCCGGTGCCGTCCCGACCCCCAAGACCGGGGTGCAGATCCTGGATACCGAGGAGCGCAAAGGAACCCTGTACCACACCGTACGCGATCTGCGCAACGGCAACGTCGTCCGCAATGTTACGCGTTCTTCGGCCCGCAAGCTGTGGCAATACGCCATCATGCAGCACGAAGGCAGCCCGGTACAAGAGGAACAGGTGCAGTGGGACCCAGGCAGCGAGCACCTGGGCCTGTGGAAGTCTTCCAAGCGCGCCGGCAAAGTTCGCTACGACCTGGTGCAGCGCATGCCCGACGGACGCCTGCAGGTCTATTACGGTGTCACCGAAGACGGCATTGACGGGCCGTGGCGTGCCTTTCTGACGGACTAGCCGGCGGTTGCCAGGCATAGGCAGGCCGGCCCGGAAGCCTTCCGGGCCGGCCTGCACCAATCTGCTCGAGGTAGGCTTAAGGTGGTAAGGACAGAACCTTGGCGGGTCGGGATTCTGACCGTGAGCGATCGAGGCTACCGCGGCGAGTATCGGGATCTCAGCGGGCCTGCCATCCGGGAGCTGATCGCCGGGCGTTTGGCGGCCGGAGTTGAGCTGGAAGCCATAGTGCCGGATGAAAGAATCGTCATCGCCGGCACGCTACTCGTCTGGGCCGACGAGGTCGGGCTAGACTTGGTGCTAACCACCGGTGGCACGGGCTTTGCCCCCAGAGACGTCACGCCCGAGGCCACAGGTGACGTCCTGGAGCGTGCAGCTCCAGGCCTGGCGGAAGCCATGCGCGCCGCCAGCCTGGCCATCACCCCTCACGCCATGCTGTCGCGCGCCGTCGCTGGCATCCGCGGCCACACCCTGATCGTCAACCTGCCCGGCAGTCCCAAGGCCGCCCGCGAGAACCTGGAAACGATCCTGCCTGCCCTGCCGCACGCTCTGGAGCTCTTGCATGGCGAGAAGGGAAGCGACCGCCATCCAGACGAAGCGGCGGGGTGAGCGTGCCGGGCCAGGCAGCCCTGCCCGGGCAATCTGACCCCTGGAGAGCCTTATGCACGCTGACCTTCTGATCCACAGTGCCAATCAGGTCATCACCGTGGCCTCGCCCGGCAGGCCCAAGCGGGGAGCGGCCATGGGCGAGATCGGCATTGTCGTCGACGGTGCCGTTGCCGTGCGGGAGGGGCGCATCCTGGCTGTCGGCCCGTCGCATGAGCTGCGCAGGCAGGTGGTCGCTGGCAAGAACATCTCTGCGGCAGGGAACCTCGTCCTGCCCGGCTTTGTCGATCCTCACACCCACCTGGTCTGGGCCGGCGAGCGCTCCGCGGAGTTCGAGATGCGGGTGGCTGGCGCGACGTACATGGAGATTATGGCCGCCGGTGGCGGGATCATGAACACCGTGCGCCAAACCCGGGCCGCCAGCCTGGGCGATCTGGTGGACCAAACCCTTCCTCGGCTGGCCCGCATGCTGGCTCATGGCACGACGACCGTCGAGATCAAGAGTGGTTATGGCCTGGAAACTGAGCACGAGCTGAAACAGTTGGCAGCGATCCGCCGCCTGCAGGCCGAGTCGCCGGCGACGCTCGTCGCCACTTTCCTGGGCGCCCACGCGATTCCGGCCGAGTACCGGGGGCGCGAAGATGCGTACGTGGACCTGGTGGTCGACGAGATGCTACCGGCCGTCGCCGCCATGGAGCAGCCGCCCGCCTTCTGCGACGTGTTCTGCGAGGAGGGCGCCTTTACCCTGGAGCAGTCACGCCGCATCCTCACCGCCGCCAGGGCTCAGGGGCTGGGAATCAAGATCCACGTGGACGAGTTCCGCGCCCTGGGCGGCACAAGCCTGGCCGTTGAGCTAGGCGCGACCTCTGCCGATCACCTGGTCAGCACTCCGGCGAGCGAGATCGAGATCCTGGCCCGATCGGGCACCGTCGCCGTGGCTTTGCCCGGAACGCCGTTTGGCCTCGGACACCACGACTATACTCCGGCACGGGCACTCATCGACTCAGGAGGTGCGCTGGCCCTCGCCACGGACTGCAATCCGGGCACGTGCTGGTGCGAAAACATGCAGCTCATGATTGCCCTGGCCTGTCGCTACATGGGCCTTACCCCTGCGGAAGCCATCAGCGCGGCGACGATCAATGCCGCCCATGCCCTGGGGCTGGGACCAGAGGTGGGCAGCATCGAGCCTGGCAAGCGGGCCGATTTGATTGTGCTCAAGATCCCCTCCCACCAACACCTGGCCTATCGTTTTGGCACGAACATGGTGGAGACGGTCGTAGCCGGCGGGCAACTCCTGTAGGAGCAAAGCCGCCCTCAGGACAAGCGCGGCGTTCCTTGTCCCTGGGCGATGACCCCCGGTGCGCCCGCGCAACCCAAGACAAAGCAAGGGGCAAAGATGCAACGACTATCACGGATCGCCGCCGCTTTTGGCTCCCTTCCCGGCCTGATGGTCCTGGCCGTGGCCTGGGATGCCCTTCTGGTCGTCAGCCTGGCACCCTTCTCGGGGCCACTGCGCCCGTTGGGCCTGGCGGGGATGCTGGGCCTGGATCTGGGCGACGCGCACCGCGTGGGCCGCATTATCATGCTCTACCACGCGCTGGCCGTCCCCTTCGTTGCCGCCCTGGTGTATCTGGTCCTGGACCAGGTACCCACGGGCAGCCCGGAACAAGAGGCGCGCGTTCGTCGCTCCATCGTGGTGCCCGTCACCCTAGGTGCCGCGCTGGCCAGCGTGGGCGGCATGACCTTTGCCTACGGCGGCCGGAATTGGGTGTGGCACGGCATCTATCTCGCCGGGCTGTCGCTGGTGTTCTATGCCGGCGTGCTCCTCGCCGTCGCCCTCTGGCCTTCACGTCGCTGGGCCACGGAACGCGCGCGGCAGGTGCACCTGGCCGGCATCCCCGTCGAGCGCCTTGCCTTTTTCGTCGTGGCGGTCTTTACCCTCGTTTCGGCCGCTATTGGTGGGGCTGCCGGCGCCTTTTTTGGCAACGGCTTCGAGGCCTTCTTGGCCGAGGACATTGTGCGTCAGGACCCGCACACCACTTTCCAGCTGATGATCATCGCCCACCTGCACATCATGCTGACCCTGCTGGATGTCGCCATTTTGCTGCTGGTCATCCGTTTCTTTCGCGTGGAGGGCCGCGTCCAAAAGCTGGCAGTGCCGCTGACCCTCATCGGCACGGTGATTGTCACGTTCGCCACGTGGTCGGTCATTGGCTGGGAGGGTGCCCACCGGGTGATCAACGTCGGCTCGGCCTTCCTGCTGCCGGGCGCCATCCTGGTAGCCTTCTGGGGTTTTGTCCGGCTCATGTCGGCGTCACCAGGCAGGGGGCTGGCGTCCCGACTGCGCACGCTGCTGCGGGATCCCATCTCCTTCGGCATCTTTTTCGAGCTGATCTTTGTCAACGTCGTGGTGACCGCGCCCGGCGTCACCGTGGCCTTCAACCTCGAGACCTACCGCTCGGCTGCCTACCTGGCAGTGGAGCGGACGATCCTCGTCGGCCACTGGCACGTGCTGGCGACGCTATCGGCCGTCATCGTCCTGCTGCTCATCACCGAGCGCCTGAGCCGGGAGCCAGGAGCGCGCTGGCTGCGGACTGGATGGCTGCGCCAGGCCACAGGCTGGGGCCTGCTCGGCGGCTCGACGCTGGCCTTTGTTTTTGTCAATGCCTACATGTTTCGCGAGCCCGGCCAGGACCGAGCCTGGACGATCCCGGTCTTTGAGGTGGGCATCACCGCCAGCCTGCTCGCCGTGGCGCTCCTGGCCGCTGCGTTGCTGGCGGACCGGCTGGCCCTGACGGCGAGCGATCGGCCCGTTGACAAAGGCAGTAGCGGTTCAGTCCGGGAGCGTTTGTAGTAGCCGCTTTAGCGGCATTTTGGCTCAGGTGCGCGGTGAACAGTGGTGCACTGCTTTGGCCGCTCTTCGCGCAACGCTGAAGTGCCCCGGGGGAATGCGCTGGAGCGGGTTTGCAGCCCGCCGATTCTGTGGTAGAATCAGAGCCTTACCATCGGCAATGTGGACTGGAGAGTGGAATGAGGATATGTCTCGTTAGTCCCCGGTCGAACCTGTGGAACTCGCGCAAGCACATCCACATGGGGCTTGGCTACCTGGCCGGGGCGCTCATCGCCGCGGGATATCGCGACGTGACTCTGTTTGACGCCGAGGTCGAGGAGGAAACCGTCGCCGCTCATCTGGCCCGCGAGACCTACGACCTCGTCGGCATCTCCAGCCCTACCCCCCTGATCTATGAGGCCTGGGAGGCAGCGGCTCAGGCGCAGGCCCAGGGCGCGATCACCGTCCTGGGCGGCCCGCACCTGACGCTCATGCCTGCCGAGTCTATGGAGCGGCCCGAGGTCGACCTCGTCGTCCGGGGCGAGGCGGAAGAGACCATCGTCGAGATCGTGCACGCCCTGGAGCAAGCCGGGACGATCGCCGCCGGCCGGGAGCGGCTGGCGGCCTGCGAGTGGCGCGGAATCGCGGGCCTCACCTGGCGCGACGCCTCGGCCCGAGTGGTGTATAACCCTGATCGGCCGCTGCGCAAACATATCGCGGGCATCCCCTGGCCGGCCTATCACCTGTTCAAGATCGAGCGTTACACGAACTTGCAGCCCCTGACCGACGGCCTAGATCCCCGGGCCCGGGCGTTCACCATTGTCACCAGCCGGGGCTGCCCCTACAATTGCATCTACTGCTCCAAGCCCATCACCGGCAACACATGGCGGCCGCGGCCGCCGGAGGACGTCGTGGCCGAGTGGCGCTACCTCGTGGAAGAGATGGGTGCGACCGAGATCGGAATCACCGACGACGTCTGGAACCTGAAGCCGGAGCGCGCCAAGGCGATCTGCCGGCTGCTCATCGATCAGGGGCTAACGCGCGTGCCGTGGGTCACGGTTCACGGTATGCGCGCCGATCACACGGACGCCGAACTCTTCCGGCTCATGAAAGCGGCCGGTTGCAAGCGGGTCGGGTTCGGAGTCGAGAGCGGTAACCAAGCCGTGTTGGACTCGATCAGGAAGCACCAGACGCTGGACGACGTGCGCCGCGCCTTTGGCGAGGCCCGCGCCGCGGGCCTGCAAACCATGGGCTTTTTCATCTTTGGCCTGCCGTCCGATACCGAGGCTTCCATGGACGACACAATTCGCTTCGCTCTGGAGCTGGAGCCCGATCTGGCCAATTTCATGATCGCCGCGCCCTATCCGGGGACAGAGCTATGGGACATTGCCCGGCGCGACGGCCGGCTGTTCAGCATGGACTGGCGAGACTATGCCATCCACGACGAGAAGGCACGCTACGAGCTTCCTGGGCTGCCCCCCGAGCTCGTGGAGCGTAAATGGCACGAGGCCTACCGGCGCTTTTACCTGCGGCCAAGCCGCATTTGGCGCCGGGCGACCAGCCTCGACACGTGGCGGCGGCTGCCCGAGACCGTGGGCAATTTTGGACGGTTCTTTCTGGGGCGCCAGAAGCGCTCCCAAGGTTGACAATCCCGGGAGCCTGGATATAATAGGCGTGCAGCGTGGGCAGGTACCCAAGTGGCCAAAGGGAACGGTCTGTAAAACCGCTGGCTCAGCCTTCGGAGGTTCGAATCCTTCCCTGCCCACCAGCCAGGTCCCTCCTCCGGGAGGGACTTTTCGATCTCCTTCATCTCCTCGGGGAGTTGGAGCTACCTTAGCCTCGCTGGCGGCGTGCCTCGTAGAGGGCCACTGCCCCCGCTGCTCCGGCGTTCAAGGAGCCTACCTGGCCGTACATTGGCAGGCGCAGCAGGTAATCACACGTGTCGCGAACGAGGCGCGCCAGTCCCTGTCCCTCGCTACCGACGACGATCCCCAGTGGCCCGCCGAGGTCGGCCACGCTATAGAGCTGGGCCTCCGGGCGTGCTTCGAGCCCGGCCAACCACACGTTCTGGGCCTTGAGGGCCTGCATGGCCTGCACCAGGTTGGTGACCTGGGCCACGCGCACGTGCTCAGCCGCGCCTGCGGAAGCGCGGACGGCGGCAGGGGTCACGCCTGCTGCCCGCCGGCCGGGAAGCACGACGCCGTGGACCCCGGCCGCTTCCGCGCTGCGCAGCAGTGACCCCAAGTTCTGCGGGTCCTGCACGTGGTCCAGGAGGAGGAGAAAAGGGGGCTCACCCGCCTGTCGCGCCGCCTGCAGCAGGGCCTCCAGCTCGACGTACGGATAGCCCGAGACCTCGGCGGCGAGGCCCTGGTGGTTGGCCTCGCCGCCGAGCCTGTCCAGCTCCCGGCGGTCCACTTCCTGCACCGGCAACCGGGCCTGCCGGGCCAGCGAGACGATCTCGCCGACGATGCCCGTAGGCTGGATGCCGGCGGTCAACAGCAGCTTGAAGGCCTGTCGTCGCCGGGCGCGCAGCGTCTCGCGCACCGGCTGGCGGCCATACAAGATTTCGCGCATTGTCGCTCGGCCCGCGGCTAGCGCGCCAGGCGCCAGCGGGTGCCTTCGGCGCTGTCTTCCAAGGTCACACCCATCTCCGCCAGGCGATCACGGATGGCGTCGGCCTCGGCCCAGTTGCGGTTCTGTCGCGCTTGCTGGCGGAGGTCGATGAGCAGGCGGAGCAGTGTGTCCACGAGATCACCGCCTGCCTGGCGGGCCATGTCGTCGGGCACGATGCCCAGCACGTCGCCCCCGATTTCCCGGTAAAGGGCGTCGATCGCCTCCAGCGTGCCGTGGCTGACAGGTTCTCCCGAATAGAGCAGGCCGTTGACGTCGCGCCCTAGGTCAAAAAGGGCGGCGATGGCCTGCGGCGTGCCAAAGTCGTCATCCATAACCTCGGCAACACGTGCCCGGGTCTCTTCCAGCTTGGCCGACCAGCCGGCATCTGGCTCGCCTTCCTGTGCATCGCGCAGCCGCTCGCGCACCAGCCCTACGGCGCCCAGCAGGCGCTCCAGGCCGCGACCTGCGGCCTCCAGGGCCTCTTCGGAAAAGTCGGTCGGCGAGCGATAGTGACTGCTCAGGATGAAGAAGCGAATGGTCATGGCGTCGTGCCGGCTGAGGGCGTCTTTGATGGTCACATAGTTGCCCAAGCTCTTGCCCATCTTGACACCGTCGACGGTGACCATGTTGTTCAGCAACCAGTAGTTGCAGAACCTCTCTTCCGTGGCCGCTTCGATCTGGGCGATCTCGCTCTCGTTGTGGGGAAAGACGTTTTCAAGCCCCCCTCCGTGGATGTCAAATGGCTGGCCCAAGTACTTGGTCGCCATCACTGAGCATTCCAGATGCCAACCGGGAAAGCCCCAGCCCCAGGGACTCGGCCAGCGCAAGATGTGGTTCGGCTCGGCCTTTTTCCAGACTGCAAAGTCGGCCGGATGCTGCTTCTCGGGATTGACCGCGACACGCGCCCCCTCTTCTTGCTCCTCCACCCTGCGGCCAGAGAGCTTGCCATACTCGGGCCAGCTCGAAACGTCAAAGTAGATCGAGCCACTGGCCTCGTAGGCGTGGCCCCTGTCGAGGAGGGCTTCGACGAGCCCAATCTGTTCCGGGATGTGGCAGGTTGCCCGCGGCGAGATGTCGGGCCGCAGCACGTTGAGGGCGTCCATATCCTCGAAAAAGCTGTGCATGTAGCTCTCCACCACCTCCATGGGCTCTGCCTGCTCCTGCCGTGCGCGGCGCAGAATCTTGTCCTCGCCCTCGTCGGCGTCGTCGGTCAAGTGGCCCACGTCGGTGATGTTGCGCACGTAGCGAACGCGGTAACCCAGGTGCCGCAAGTAGCGCACGATAACGTCAAAGGACACGTACACCTTGGCGTGGCCAATATGTGAATGTCCGTAGACCGTTGGCCCGCACACGTACAGCCCTACAAAGCCCTCATGGATCGGCTTGAATTCTTCTTTCCGGCGCGTCAAAAAGTTATAGACGGTAAGTGCCATCCTGGTCCTCCTGTTGGGTGAGTTTGCTCGTACATGGGGACGGGACGCTACCCTGCGAAAGGAGGGCAGCATCCCTTCAGACAGGTGCAGCGGCTTTTCCAATTCGGGTGCTTCGTGGGCTCGATCAGCCTACGTGGTCGCATCAGAGTCCTCTATTGGCCATGCTTCCAGGGCCTTCTGGGTGGCCACGACAAGATCCACGGCCACGGGCACAGGGACACAGCCGGTATTGATCGTCAGGTGATAGAGGCTGGCATCAAGCCAGTCGGCGTCGTGGTAGCGGCGAACATAGTCGAACCGGGCACGGTCACTGGTTCGAATGCGGTTCTGGGCATCGCGCTTGCTGAGCTCGTGACGGCGCATAACAACCGCGATGCGATAGTTAGGCGGAGCCACTGTCTGCACGTGGAGCACGGCAGGAGCGTTGCGGAGCAACACCTGGCCCCCACGGCCCAGGATGAGAACGTTTCCTTGCCGGGCCAATCCCTGGATGACGAGTCCGACCATGCGCACGTAGCCGTCCAGCCAACTGCTCAGGGGTGGCACAGTGGGCGAAAACAGCCCGGTGAAAGGCAGCGTCGTGCCCGGTAGCTCCGGGTAGAGGGCACCGGCTTCGCTGGGGGGTGTCAGGCCCGGCATGGCGCGCAGGGCGTTGAGCATGCGGTTGGTGAGGCTGCGCTGCGTCTCGGACTCCAGCTCGGCCAGCGCGATCTGTGGCACGCCGGCCTTTTGGGCCGCGCGGTTAATTGTCTCGGCGTCGATAAGACGAAGGCCCAGCTCTTTGGCCACCAGAGTAGCGATCTCTTCCCCGTGGCTGCCCAGTTGGCGCGAGAGGGTGATAACGGCCATCGAATTGTCACCTCTCCAGATCTGGTTGGGCAAACACCAGCCGGCCCTCGGTCTTTTGCAGGACTTTCTTGACGAGGACCGGGATGGTCTGCCCGATGTAGGCCCGTCCCTCCTCGACGACGATCATCGTGCCGTCATCCAGGTAGCCAACGCCCTGTCCCAGCTCTTTGCCCTCCTGGATGACGCGAACGCTGATGGTCTCGCCGGGCAGCAGGACCGCCTTGATCGCGTTCGCCAGCTCGTTGATGTTCAGAACGACGATGCCCTGCAGCTGCGCTACCCGGTTTAGGTTATAGTCATTGGTCAGGATCGGACAGCGCAGATTCTTGGCAAGCATAATCAGCTTGTCGTCGACTTCCCGCGCCTCAGGCACGTCCATGTCAGTGATGCGTACCGGGGAGACCGACTCCTCCTTGAGGCGATTCAGCATGTCTAGCCCCCGGCGGCCGCGGTTCCGTCGCAGGACCTCGGGCGAGTCGGCGATGTGCTGGAGCTCGTTGAGCACAAAGCGCGGGACGACCATTGTACCAGAAACAAAGCCCGTCTGGCTGATGTCGGCGATGCGCCCGTCGATGATCACACTGGTGTCTAGCAGCACGGGACGCTCCTCCGCCGAAACCGACCTATCACTGCCTAGTCGCGTACCGATGAGGCCAAAGATATCCTTCTGTCGCATCACCATCACCGCCATACCTAGATAGGCGAAAAAGGCGGCGGCGACGAACGGCAGATACTGGCCAAAGGGCGGCGGCAAGTTCGCCAGAACCGGCGACAGCAAAGCCGCAATTAACAGACCAACGATAAGGCCGAGAATGATGGCAAACAGCTCTTGGGCGGGAAGCTGCCGGATTTTACTTATCACGTACTGGGCCGGTTTGATCACCAGGTAGGGCGTGAGCAGTCCACCCAAGGCCACACCCGCAAGCATAAGAACGACGACATAACGAATCGATGCGTCGGCTGCGGCCCCACCGGACAGGTACTCCCCCAATCGCCAGCCGGCTGCCCCCAAGAGGATCATCCCAACAAAACGGACAATAAGCTCCAAGATCATAAAGACTGACCCTCCAAGCGGTATGTACTTGTACGTACCATCGCAACCCTTATAGGCTGGCCTCCTCCCTCCCCAAACAACAGAGTTGCAAAGGCAGATGCGCGTGCCGCTCAGCGCACGCTGTCACAATCTTAGCACATTCCCCATCAATTGTCAACGTTCTTGCGACGCGGACGAGGCTGTCCGGCCACGGCCGCCGCGAGAGCCTCGGACAGGGACCGCACCGGGATGACGCTGACATCGTCGGGCAGGCCCACCGGTTTTCGGTGGGTGGCCGGCACGATGCAGCGGCGGAAACCCAGCTTGGCGGCTTCGTTGAGCCGTCGCTCCAAGTGACCTACGGCTCGCAGCTCGCCAGACAGGCCGACCTCGCCTATGGCCGCCATATCGGGGGGCAGGGCCAGGTTCTGCACGCTGGTGGCCACGGCCAGAGCGATGGCGAGGTCGGCGGCCGGCTCGCCCACCCTCAAGCCACCGACGACGTTGACAAAGACATCTTGATCGAACAGGCGGAGCCCGACACGCTTGGAAAGCACAGCGATCAGGAGCAGGAGGCGATTCATGTCCACACCATTGGCTGTACGACGTGGCAGCCCGAAGCTGGTCGTGCTTGCCAGTGCCTGGATCTCGACCAGGAGCGGCCGCGTGCCCTCCATCGTCACGGCGATGGCCGATCCCGAGGCGTCGGGCAGTCGCTCGGCCAGAAATGCCTCCGAGGGATTGCTCACCGCCACCATGCCCTGCTCGCCCATCTCGAACACGCCCACTTCGTGCGTCGAGCCGAAGCGGTTCTTGACACCGCGCAGCAGCCGATAGGTATGAAAGCGATCTCCTTCCAGATAGAGAACCGCGTCAACAATGTGTTCGAGCACTCGGGGCCCGGCGATCGCGCCGGCTTTGGTCACGTGGCCCACGAGGAGCATGGGGACTCCTTGCGCTTTGGCCACCCGCAGCAACGCTGCGGCACACGCCTTCACCTGGCTCACGCTGCCCGCGGCCGACTCTAGCTCGTCAGCGGAGATGGCCTGGATGGAATCGATGATGACCATGCGCGGCCCCAACTGGTCGATGTGCATCAGAATCTGCTCCAGGGAGGTCTCGGACAGGAGATAGAGGCCCGCCTGCACGAGGGCCAGGCGATCGGCGCGCATCTTGATTTGGTGCACTGACTCTTCGCCTGAAACGTAGAGAATCGGCTGCACCTCTTCCGCCAGTTGGGCACAGGCCTGAAGCAAGAGTGTGGACTTGCCGATCCCGGGATCACCGCTCACCAGGATCACCGAACCGGGCACGATGCCGCCCCCCAGGACCCGAGATAGCTCGCCGTTGGCCACAGGCAGCCTCTGAAACTGATCGGCCTGGATTTCGGGCAAGGCCATCGGCTGGCTGGCCATCACCCATCCTGGGCTGGCCACCACGGTGCTGCGCTTCTCGGTGATTGTCTCGACCAGCGTGTTCCACTCGCCGCAGTCATGGCACTGCCCGGCCCAACGTAGGGCAGTGGCTCCACACGACTGGCAAACGTACTGCACTCTTTTCTTGCTCATACTGCGATCCCATTCCTAGGTTCTCGCGAGGCGCCGGTCAGATCGAAAGCCGATGCCAGAGCAAAAGAGATCGGCTTCTGCGGTCAGAAACCGATCTCTTCCAAATCTCTAAACGGGCGTCTCTGCCGGCTGCAAAGCTGGGGCCTAACTCAAGACCGACTCCAGCACCGAAGAACCGCCGTCCTCGACTTCCTCCACGTCGGACTCGGCGTCCAAAGCGCGGAAGCCGATGCCGGCATCCTCCACGATGACGAGGACCTTGTCCCCCGGCTGGAAGCGGCCGCCGAGCAGGGCCTCTGACAGTGCATCTTCGACCTCGTTCTGGATCACGCGCCGCAGGGGCCGGGCGCCGAGGCTGGGATCGTAGCCCTTGTCGGCCAGGTAGGTCCGCGCTTCGTCGCTCAGCTTCAGGCTCAGGCCGTGCTCTGCCAAGCGTACCGACACCTTTGCAACCTCAAGGTCGACGATCTCCTGGATCTGCTCGCGGTTCAACGCGTGAAAGACCATGACGCCGTCCAGGCGGTTCAGGAACTCGGGCCGGAAGATACGCTTCAGCTCGCCCAGCACCTTCTCCCTCATATCCTCGTAGGCTTCCTGCTCGCTCTGAGCAGTGTCTCGGCTGCGGTTGAAACCCAGCGACGTGGACCGGCCGATGAGATCGGCTCCCACGTTCGAGGTCATGAGAATGATTGTGTTGCGAAAGTCCACCTTGCGTCCCTTGGCGTCTGATAGATGGCCGTCCTCCATAATCTGGAGCAGCATGTTCACCGCCTCGGGGTGTGCTTTTTCCACCTCGTCGAAGCAGACCACACTGAACGGACGGCGCCGGACGGTTTCGGTCAGCTGCCCGGCATCTTCGTAGCCGACGTAGCCGGGAGGTGCGCCCACGAGGCGCGAGACGGTGTGCCGTTCCATGAACTCGGACATGTCGAGCTGCAAGAGGGCGTCTTCGCTGCCGAACATGAAGGACGCCAGTGCCTTGGCCAGCTCAGTCTTGCCCACGCCTGTCGGGCCGAGGAACAGCAGGGAGCTGATGGGCCGCCCCGGATCCTTCAAGCCCGCGCGCGCACGCCGCACGGCGCGCGAGATGGCCTTGATGGCCTCGTCCTGGCCCACGATGCGCTGGTGTAGCTGCTCTTCCATGTGCAGCAGCCGCTCTGACTCTTCGGTCTCGAGCTGCATGAGCGGCACGCCAGTCCACATCGACACGATCTCGGCGACGTCGTTCGCCGAGACGGAGACGGCAGCCGAGCTCGAGTCCCAATCAACCCGCAGCTGCTCGAGCTGCGACTTGAGCTCTCGCTCGCGGTCGCGCAGGGCTGTGGCCTCGGCCCACTGCTGGGCATCGATGGCATCGTCCTTTTCGCGCTGGACCGACTTGATCTGAGAGAAGGTATCCTTCAGGGAGGAAGATTCGGGCATCTTGTACATCCGCACTCGCGACGCGGCCTCGTCGATGACGTCGATGGCCTTGTCGGGCAGGTAGCGGTCGGTGATATAGCGCGCCGAGAGGGTCGCCGCTGCCTGCAGCGCTTCGTCGCTGATGGCCAGGCGGTGATGCCGCTCGTAAAGGGCCTTGACCCCACGCAAGATGTCCACCGTCTCTTCCACGCTCGGCTCGTCTACGTACACTGGTTGGAAGCGGCGCTCCAGGGCAGCGTCACCTTCGATGTGTTTCCGGTATTCGTCCATCGTCGTGGCGCCAATACATTGTACCTCGCCGCGCGACAGGGCGGGCTTGAGAATGTTGGCTGCGTCCACGGAACTGCCTGCTGACCCGGCACCGACCAGCATGTGCAGCTCGTCGATAAAGAGAATGCTCTCCGAGCCCTTGATCTCGTCAATGACCTTCTTCAGGCGCTCTTCGAACTGCCCCCGATAGATGGTGCCCGCTACCAGGCTGCCGATATCGAGCTGGAGAACGCGCTTGTCCAGCAGCGGCTCGGGTACGTCGCCGCTCACGATGCGCTGCGCCAGTCCTTCGACAATGGCCGTCTTGCCCACGCCGGGGTCGCCGATGAGGGCCGGGTTGTTTTTGGTCCGCCGCGCCAGGATTTGGATGACCCTTTCGATCTCGCTGCGGCGGCCGACGACTGGATCCAGCTTGCCCGACTCGGCCAGTGCGGTGAGATCCGTGCCCAGCTGGTCGACGGTGGGTGTGTTGGATGCGGGGCGGCTCTTGCCGGCGTGCACCGGCGCTTCTTTCAGGACGCGATCTACCTGCTCCTGGATGGCCTCCGGAGGCGCACCCAACCTGCGCAGAACGTCTACGGCCACCCCTTCCCCTTCCCGGACCAGGCCGAGGAGGAGATGCTCCGTACCGATATAGTGCTGCCCGCGCCGGCGGGCTTCGTCGACGGCGAGCTCAATGACCCGCTTGGTGCGCGGGGTAAGGGTCGGTTGCGTGAAGGTGGGACGCGTGCCACGGCCCACAGTTCGCTCGACAGCACTCCGTACCTGCTCGGCCGAGATGTTCAGCTCTCGGAGAACACGCATGGCTACGCCGCCTTCTTCGGCAACCAGGCCCAACAGGATGTGTTCAGTGCCAATAAAACGATGATTCAACTTGCGGGCTTCGTCGCCAGCAACCGTCAACACCCGGCGGGCCCGTTTCGTAAAGCGGTCGAGATTCTCAGCCACGTTGTTTTCCTTTCACCTAACCACCAATCTCTACTCTTTCCCCTCTGCGATATTATACACCATTGCCCCATCTTTTTGGGTAAGCAGAGTCACACATATAAACGGCCCCACCTTGAGGGTGGGGCCGTGTGCGCAGCATTCTCTGGTAGCTCTGCCCTCACCCTTTGCCCATGACCCGAAAGTGCCAAAGCCTAGGATTTCCAGGCATCGTACAGTGCCAGCATCCGTCGCGCAAGGGTCCTGAAGGCTGAGCCGGCCGTCTAGAGCTCGTCGTCATCCTCAACCGGCGGCTCGTTGTCATCCGCGTCGTCATCCTCAACCGGCGACTCGTCGTCATCCGCGTCGTCATCCTCAATCGGCGACTCGTCGTCATCCGCGTCGTCACCCTCAATGGGCGACTCATCGTCGTCGTACTCGAAGGACGGCTCGTCCTCCTCTACCTCTTCTTCCTCTTCGGCGAGTTCGGACTGCCAATCCATGTCCGCGTACTCCGGATCGGCGACGCGCTTGAGGCTCAGGCCCATCCGCCGCCGTTTGGCGTCAATGCGGATGATGCGCATGACGTGCTTTTCGCCTTCGCGCACCACGTCCTGCGGGTGGTTGATCCGACCCATGCTCAGCTCGGAAATGTGGATCAACCCTTCGATCTCGTCGTTCACCAGGGCAAAGGCGCCAAAGTTGGTCAGCCTGGTAATCGTCCCCTCGACGAGCTGCCCGACGTAGTAGCGGTCCTCAACTGTTGCCCAGGGCTCCTGGGCGAGCCGTTTGAGGCTGAGGGCAATCCGCTTCTTGGCCTGGTCCACGTTCAGGACATAGACGTCGACCTCTTGCCCGACCTTCACAACGTCGCGGGGCTTGGCCGCACGGTTCCAGGACAGCTCCGACAGGTGGATCAGCCCGTCGGCTCCGCCCAGGTCAACAAATGCGCCAAAGTCCGTCAGGCTGCTGACCACCCCCCGCCGCACTTCGCCCGGCCGCAGGGTTTCCAGCAGCTCGACCCGCTGCGACTCGCGGCGGAACCGGACTGCAGCGCGCTCAGACAGGATGAGGCGTTTCCGCCGCCGGTTCAGCTCGATGATCTTGACGTGGATTGGAGAGCCCACCAGCCGTGCCCAACGCTCTTCTGGCTGCTGCTCTTCGCCGCCGCGGTGGCCAGACGCGAGCTGCGAAGCCGGCACAAAGCCGCGCAACCTGCCGAGCCGCACGATCAGCCCGCCCTTGTTAAAGCCGGCAACCGTGGTTTCAAAGCTCTCGCCCTGCTCGTACCGTTTTTGGGCACGTCGCCAATCGTTCTCCTCCTCGGCCCGCCGAATGGAGAGGATCATGTTGCCCTCCCGGTCTTCGGCTCGGACGACGTAAACGGAGACCGCGTCACCCACGTGCAGGCTCTCCAACCCCTCGCGCCCCAGGCGCTCCAGTTCCTTGCTCGGAACCAGTCCTTCCGACTTGGCGCCTACGTCCACCAGGACTTCGGTGGGAGAGACGCTGACAATCTCGCCTTCCACAATGTCGCCCGCTTTTGGCGCACGGAAGGCCATCGCGTCCTCCATGAAGGCCGCCATCGGATTCTCGCCGCTTGACTCCTCTCCCCCTCCTTCTAGAATCTCCGGGTCGTTGTTCTGTTTCTCCTCCATGAAGATGGAAACTCCCCCTGTCTCGTTTTTTGGGCCCGCACACGAATCAGAACCGGCCGCGATCCTGCCTGCACGGCCTGCTGATTATACCCCCATTCTCTTCATAACGCAAACCGCTATCCGACAGGCGAAAGCACGCCGGCCGGTATCGACTGACCGGCAGCAGTCACGAGGGGCAGGCGCACGGTGAAGGTGCTCCCCTCGCCAAGCGTGCTTTCGACCGAGATGTCACCGCCGTAAAGCTGCACGAGGCCACGCACAATGGTTAGGCCTACTCCGGCTCCCTGCTGCTCCATGCGACCGCGATCGACCTGTTGGAATGCGTCAAAAATCCCGCCAACGGCCTCCGGGCTGATGCCGATGCCACTGTCCGCGACCTGGAGTAGCCACCAGTCGCCCTCAGTGCGCGTTCTGACGTGCACCTCACCTCCCTGGCTCTGCGAGAACTTGCAGGCATTGTCCACCAGCCGGCGGGTGATGTCCACGAGGTGGTCCTGGGCGATGGCTACCCGATCCGCACTACCCTCCTGGGGCCTGAGTAGGACGATACGGCTGGCGGACTCTGGCGGCTCGTTAGGCCTGAGCGCAGCCTCAACGGCTCTAGCAGGCACGATGGGACGAATAGCCGCGTCTTTTAACTCCTGGGCCAGGATCCCGGTGTTGAGCTTGGTCAACAGCAGAAAGTCTTCGACGAGGTTGGCGAGGCGCTGGGCACCTACGTGTAGGCCCTGGAGAGCCACATGGAACTCTTTTTCGTCCATCCCCTGCCCCGTAGACTCGAGCAGATCCGTGTAACCGACGACCAGGGCCAGGGGTGTGCGGAACTCATGCGTCAGGGTGCGAACAATCAGGTCTTGTAGTTGCACGCCTACCTTGGCGATCGCCTCCTGTGCCTTGGCCATCCTTGCCAGGCGCACCTCGATGGCAGAGATCAGGTCCTCCGGCTCGAAGGGCTTGGTCAAGTAGTCGTCCGCGCCCAGGCCCATGCCTCGGCGCCTGTCGGCCTTTTCGTCTCGCGCTGTAAGGAAAATGAACGGTACGTGGGCAAAGGCCGGGTCAGCGCGAACGCGCTCGCAAAGGGAAAAGCCATCCATGCCCGGCATCCTGACGTCCGAGACGATGAGATCGGGCCGCGTGCTCTTGACCAGTGACAAAGCCGTCTCGCCATCCCTGGCGCGCACAACATGATATCCCTGTTCCCACAACAGGATTGTCAAGATGTCGAGGATCTGCGGATCATCTTCGACGACGAGAATCGTATGTCGGGGATCGCTCATCTGCCTCACACCCCGCGGTTTTCTGTGATGTGGATAGCTTGCCCAGGTTCCGTCCGGTGAGCAGACGCTAACGTCCTGGCATGTTCCACTTGCCGGGTGTATTGTACTCCAAAACTGGGTCCTCGGCAAGTATGCGGGGTGGTGGCGATCGAAGATCAGGCCTGCTGGCTGCCGGCGACAATGGCACCGTGGGGGCAGGCAGCAACGCACACGCGGCAACCGTAGCAGCGGCTGGGATCGATAAACGGGGGCTCATCGCGATCGATGCGGACGATGGCCTTGCTGCGACAGACGTCGCGCGACAGGCACTTCCCGCACACCTGGCACAACGCATCAACAACGCGAGGTATTGAGGTGACCTGCGCCTTGGTCGATTCCATTACAGGCATGCTCGCCTCCTCATCTGCCTTGCCAAATACCCCTCTGGGGTATGCTCCAAGGATATCACGTTTTTGCCTGCTTGTCAAGCTGTTTGGCGCCTGGGTCCTTTCCTGCTATAATGAGCGGCATGTCACGCCGCGAGGAGAAAAGCATGAAGCTGACCATCATCGTCGATGACCGCGCGCAGGCGGGCTCCCCCTTTCGTGCCGAGCACGGGGCCAGTTTTGCCATCGAGCGCCAGGGGCGCACCGTGCTGTTCGACGCGGGCGGAAGCAGCGAGGTCCTGTTGCACAACCTGGCGGCGGCGGGAGTGGAGCCTGAAGGGATCGAAGCCCTCGTGTTGAGCCACGGGCACAACGACCACACCGGCGGATTGGGGGGCCTTGTGGAGCGTGCCCCAGGCCTGGTGGTCTACGCCCACCCAGATCTGTTCCGCGAACGCTTTTCCAAGTCAGACACCGGCCCCCGGCTGGTCGGCCCGCCGTTCACAGCCTCAGAGTTGGAGGGTCGGGCGTTGTTCAGGCTGAGCAGCGAGCCACAGGAGGTCATTCCTGGCGTCTGGACCACGGGCGAGATTGTTTCCCGTACCGAGGCCGAGGGCCGGGGGTCTTCTCACCTCGTCCGCGGCGAGAACGGCTGGGATCCGGATCCCTACCAGGACGATATGTCGGTCGTAGTCAAGGTGGGGGACGGCATCGTGTTGGTCTGTGGCTGCTGCCACGCAGGCCTCCTCAACACCCTGGCGCACGTGCACCGTGCTTTTGGGCAGGATCCAATGGCGGTGGTAGGTGGCTTGCACTTAATAAGCGCCGACGAGCCGACCATGGACCACATCGTTGAGGTGCTGCCCGACTACGGGTCGCCCAAGCTGTGGGTCGGACACTGCACCGGCGATCGGAGTTTCCTGCGGCTGAAGATGGCGTTTGGGGCAGGCGTAGTCCTGTATGCTGCCGGAGCGGAGCTGACGTTCTGAGCTATCTGCCCTGAAACTCCGGCTTTCGTTTTTGGTAGAACGCCGTCAACCCCTCGGCTGCGTCTCCGGTCTGGGCAATGAGCGAGATCATCATCGCCTCCCAGTGCAGCGCGTCGCGGAAGGTGCCGTGCAGGGCCCGCTGCATGCCGAGCTTGCTCGCGCCGATGGCCAGTGTCGGCCCGGACGCCAGGCGGGCTGCCCACTCGTGGGCCGT
>JBFYTF010000498.1:0-27838 GCA_041300865.1 Anaerolineae bacterium | reverse complement strand
CGTTTACCTTGATGGGGAGGGAGTGCCGGGTCAGGCTGCCCGCCGGGTATGCCCGGCTACGACCGCGAACTACGAGCTGCAGGTGACGCACCTCGATAACAGCGTGAGTTCCGCTGTTGTGCAGATTGACGTCAAGCCCTGAAGGGGAGGCGAGCGATGGTACCATTCCGTGACGACCTGTGGAACCTGCCCGAGTGGATGTACACGATCCACTGGGTGGTCGTGGTCCTCTGTGGCGCCCTGCTGGTCTACGGGCTGTGGCGGAGGATCCGGCTCTGGCGCGAGGGAGGGCCGGTGCGCCGTACCGACCGGGCAGGCGGTCGCATCGGCGGGCTGCTCCTCTACGCCCTGGGGCAGTGGCGCGTCCTCTCCCAACGCTACCCGGGGCTGATGCATGGCCTGATCTTTTACGGCTTTGTCATCTTTTTCATCGCCACGTCCCTGGTGGGCATCCAGATGGACTTGCACCTCCTCATCCTCCAGGGCCCCTTCTACCTGGCCTTCGAAGCAGTGGTCAATGCCTTTGCCCTGCTGTTCCTCGTGGGGCTGGCCCTGGCAGCCTTTCGGCGCTACGTGTTGCGCCCCGACCGGCTCAACATCCGGCGCGACGACGCCTACGTCCTGGGCTCATTGGCCTTCCTGGCCATCAGCGGCCTGACGTTGGAGGTCATGCGACTGCGGGGACAGCAGCCACCGTGGGCGGCCTGGTCGTGGCTTGGCAACGCGCTCTCCCAGCTCTTCGGACCACCGCCCGAGCAGCCGCCCGCGATCTATCCCGTCGTCTGGTGGGCGCACCAGCTGACCATGTTTGGCCTCGTTGCCACCCTGCCCTATACCAAGTTCTTGCACATCTTGACCGGCCCCATCAACATCTTCTTGCGGCGCCGCGATCCGCCCGGCGCCCTGCCCAAGATCGAGAACATCGAAACGACGGAGGAGCCCCTGGGGGTGGGGTCCATCCCCCAGTTCACGTGGAAGCAGCTCCTGGACGGCGATGCCTGCATGGAGTGTGGCCGGTGCCAGGCCGCCTGCCCGGCCTACGCCGCCGGCCAGCCGCTCTCGCCCAAGAGGGTGGTGATGGACTTTCGCGACCGCATGAGCGAGTACCCGGGCAAGTTGTGGCAGTGGCAGGAGCCCATCGTTGCCCGCCTGCCCTTTTTGCGGCGGCTGGCCCTGGGCAGCGGCCGGCCATCGGACAGGGCCCTGGTCGGCGACGTTATCAAGGACGAGACGCTGTGGGCGTGCACCACCTGCCGCGCCTGCGAGCGCGAATGCCCGGTGTTAATCGAGCACGTGGGCGAGATCGTGGGCATGCGCCGCCACCTGACCCTGGAGGAGGGCCGGCTGCCTGATACCCTGGCGGGTGCGCTGCGCAACACCGAGCGCCAGGGCAATCCCTGGGGCCAAGCCCGCCATCAGCGCTCGGCCTGGGCCGCAGGCCTCGATGTGCCGGTCATGGCCGACGTTGGCCACGCCGAGGTTCTCTACTGGGTTGGCTGCGCCGGCAGCTATGACCCCCGTAACCAGAAGGTGAGCCAGGCCATGGTCCGCATCCTGCGGGCAGCGGGCATCGAGTTTGCCATCCTCGGCGAGGAAGAAACGTGCAACGCCGAGTGGGCGCGCCGCGCCGGCGAGGAGTACCTCTACCAGATGCAGGCCGAAGCCAACGTCGAAACCCTCAAGCAGTACGAGTTCAAGCGCATCGTGACGCAGTGCCCGCACTGCTACAACACGCTCAAGCACGAGTACCCGCAGTTTGGGGGCACGTGGGAGGTGGTCCATCACAGCCAGCTCATCGCCGAGCTGGTGGCGGCCGGCAGGCTGCGGCCCAGTCGCCCCTGGCATGGCGGCACCGCCACCTTTCACGACAGCTGCTATCTGGGCCGCTACAACAATGTCTACGATGAGCCGCGCCGGGCCCTGCAGGCAGTCCCCGGCCTCGAGCTCGCGGAGCTGCCGCGCTCGCGAGAGCGGGGCTTTTGCTGCGGCGGTGGCGGGGCCTGCATGTGGATGGAGCACGAGCCGGGCAAGCGGGTCAACGAGGTCCGAGTGGCCGAGATCAAAGCCCTGAGCCCGGCGCTGGCCGCGGCCGTCTGCCCTTTTTGCGTCATCATGCTCGAAGAGGCGGGGCAGGGCACGCTTCTGATCAAGGACATTGCCGAGGTCGTTGCCGACGCCCTGGAAGCGGTTTGACAGCGGCTGGCGCCGGTGATACAATGACCGGTAGCGATTTTTCCGGAATGCACCAGCCGGGTGGGATGCGCTGCCGCCCAACGCAACACGCGGCAGCGAACGTTTACGCTCAGCCGCGGTTTGATGTGAGAAATGTGAGATGTCGGAGCATCGAATTCTAACAATACATGACCCGGAGGATCTAGAAGTCCTCCGCACCAGGGCCAGAAGGGTGCAGGGCGTCACCCCCAAGCTTGCCGCCCTGGCAGAGGAAATGCTGGAGACCATGCGCCAGGCCAACGGCGTCGGTCTGGCCGCGCCCCAGGTAGGCGTGTCGCTGCGCTTTTTCGTGGCCGAGCTGCCTGAAGACGAGGAGACAGGCGAGCCCCGTGAGACCTACATCCTGTTCAACCCCGAGATCGTCAAGGGCCGGGGTGAGCAGATTGGCTACGAGGGCTGTCTATCCATCCCGGGCACCATCGGCGAAGTGGCTCGCCGCGATGAGGTCACCGTCCAGGGCGTGGATGAGCGGGGGCGCGCCGTGCGCTACAAGGTTCAGGGCTACCTCGCCCGCGTCTTTCAGCACGAGATCGACCACCTGGATGGCATCCTCTACATCGACAAACTGACGGATCCGGCCACTTTCCGGCCTGTTGACGCGGGCCAGGAAGAGGTGGCTGAGCAAGAAATGGCCAGGGCCTGAGTGCCCTCGCCGGCGGTTCCGGGGCGAGGGGCGCGGGCCACTTGTGGTGGCTGGGGAACTGTGCTATAATGCCCGCCGGCACAGGAGGAACACCTCCTTCTCGTGACAAGATCATTACCAAATTGATGGAACGAAGGCAGGTCGAAGCAGATCTGGAGCGGATGCGCTCCGCCCTGACAGACCAGGATCTTCGCCGCCAGGCAGAGAGGATCGCGACTCTCGGCCCACAGGTAATCCCGGCCATCGTCGGCAAGCTCGACGTTGCCGACGAGAGGCTGCTGCTGGCGATGGGCCTGGTTTCAAGCCTGCTGGACCGGTCGCAGATGGCGCGTGCCCTGCGCCAGGCCGTGCTCCAGCCTGATCGTACCGATCGGGGCCGGGTCGCGGCTATGACCATCCTGGAGCGCTTCCTGGGTCAGGTGCCCGACGACGATTTGCTGACCGCTGTCCGGGATCCGGAAGGCGCCGCCCTGTCTGCCTTGGAGACGGTCCTGAGGCAGTCTGAGGGGCGACCGGCGCTGTTGGCCGAGTACGTCGAGGGGCTGGATCGCCAGGAGCCCGACGTCGTCCTTGCCATGGTCAGAGTGCTGCGCACTTCCCGGACGGAGGGCGCACCCAGGCTGGTCGTCGAGTGCCTCCGCCTGATGGCCCAGGACGTGCGCGACGAAATCGCCGCGGCCTCGCTGGAAGCGCTGGGGACCTTGCGCCTGCCCGAGGCGCCGCGCGCCCTGCAGACTCTCATTCCCGTCCTTTCGCCTCCGCTGCGCCCTGAAGCTGAGCGCCTGCTTCGCAAGCTGCGCTTCGCCGGCGTGGAGGTGGAGCCGCTGCCCGCGCCAGACCCTGCGTGGCGAGCGATGGTGAGCCCTATCGACGGGTTGGGCCGGCAGAGCGTCTGGTTTGTGCAGCAGGAGCACGGTCTGGGACTCGCCCGGTTTCTGAACGTCCTGCTGAACGAACGGGCGGGGGCCGTGGAGGCGGCCGGGCACGGGCAGGTGCCGGTGCAGGTCTTGCCGCCGCGCCGGCCGGTGGGTGCCTTGCACGACATCGCCCTGCCCGACGGCAGCGGCGCTCTGCTCATGCTCGAGATTTCGTTCAATTTGGGGCGGCGCCTGGTCCTCGATGCCCTGGCCACGAACCGCGAGACCCAGATCCCGGTGCCGGGCACGCTGCGGCTGCTGAGCCCCTGGCTGTGGGCCGTGGGCGGCGCCGGTGAGTTGCCGCCCAGGCGCATGCCGCCACTGCCGGAGACAGGCAACCCGGCGGCGGGCGGCGAGCAACTGGCGCAGCATCCTGCGTTCGCAACCTGGACACTTCGCAGCGAAGCGCTGCTGAGGGCGCTACAGACAATGCAGCGGCACGGCGGCCGCGTCCTGGATGCCTCGGTAGCGCGCCTGGCCGGCGAGCTCATCGACCAGGAGACGGCCGAGATCCTGCGCCGGCGGTTGCTGATCATGAGCGAGTGGCTGTGGCTGGCCGGTGACACACCACGCGCGCAGCAGGCAGCGGCCACGGCTGAAGGCATGCGGACGTCACCGCAGACACTGCCGTTTGTGCACGCGCTCATCCGGCGCGACCTGATGCTCTTTTCGCAAGGCTTGCGAGATCAACCCGAAACGTTGCGGGACAATGAAGACTCTGAGGGAGGTATGTGAGATGGCTCATTTTGGGTGGCCGGAGATTCTGATCATTTTGGTGATCGTCGTCCTGATCTTTGGCGTGGGCAAGGTCGCCGATGTTGGCCCTGCCATCGGCAAGGCGATCCGAGGCTTCCGTGATGCTGTCAAGGAAGAGGACGAGCCCAAGGCCGAAGACCAGATCGTCGAAGCCCACAAGGAAGAGGCCTGATCTGCACGACGGCCCCGTCGTCAAGCGCCGGGGCAATACGGGAGGCGCCAGTTCGGGCCCCCGACGTGGCGGCGCGCTGGCTGGGGGAACAGAAACGGGGCACCAGGACAAGCTCCTGGCTGTGACGAGGCCCCACCCCACAAGCCTGCGGCCGCGTCCCCTGTGGCCGGCCGGCCCTGTTTGACCCGGGTAGCAGGTTGTGCTATAATCCACCAGGAGAACGTCCCGCCCTGGCTTGGGCCCCGCGCTGAAGCCAGGTCGGCTTCTATGCTTCCTTGGGGAGCGAGAATCGGAGGCAGGCATGGTCCAGGAGATCGCTCCAAACGTCTTGGTTGAGACCAGCTTTCATGGGGCGAACGTCGGCTGTATCATCACCGGCGAAGGCGTCATCCTCATCGATGCGCCCATGTTGCCTGACGAAGCACGTACCTGGCGCGCGCTCATCGAAGAGCGCACCGACCAGGAGATCCTATATATTGTCAACACCGACCACCACCGCGGTCACGTCATGGGCAACCAATACTTTCCCATGGCCACCGTCATTGCCCACGAGTTCGCCTGGAAGAACATGAAGAGCTACGGCGAGAGCTTTCGTACCCGGCTCCTGAACCTTTACCGCAACCGGATTCCGTCCGCAGTCAAGGAGTGGGAAGAGAACCTGAAGATCGTCGAGCCCAAGATCACCTTCACCGACCGCGCGGTGTTTTACAAGGGAGACAAAGAGATTCATCTTATCCCCGTCGGGGGGCACACCGCGGCCACGACTGTCATCTACCTGCCGCGTGACCGTGTGCTCTTTGCCGGGGACCTCGTGGTCACCGATCGGCCGCCGTTCCTGTCACAAAGCAGCACGAAGCGCTGGCTCAAGGCCCTGGCCTATGTGCGCAAACTGCGCTACGACGTCCTGGTGCCCGGGCATGGCGAGCTCAGCGGCAAAGAAGCCACCGAAAAGATGTCCGAGTTCCTGCGCTTGGTGCGCAGCAACGTCCGCAGCGCTTACCAGGCGGGCCTCTCCAAGGCCGACACTGCTCGCAGCCTGAAGGATCTGATCCACTTCTGGCCCATCCCCTCGTTTGAGAAGCCAAAAGCCGACCGCCGCTTCAAGTCCTCCTTGAGCCGGGTGTGGAATGAAGTGCGGGCCGAGGAGGTGGCCAAGGCCAAAGCCCGGGCGAGGGCCGAAAAGGAAGCGCAGAGAGAGGCCCAGAACGCCGGCAGCGGAGCCTGACCCTCGGCGAAGCTGCACGCCCGGCGCGAACACCTCGCGCCCACACCTTGCGCTTCCGTCAGTTCCCCTTCGACAATAGCCCGTGCGCCCTGGGAGCGCCGGCACACCTGCACTGCGCGCAGGCGCAAGTGTCCCCTGGCACTGCCCGCCAGGGCAAGTGTGCCGGCCCCTCGTTGCCAGCAAGATGTTGGCGTTCGCGGTCCTTTTCATCCCTTGTGGCGCCCGCAGGGCATGGCAACTCCCGTTCAAGTATCCAGGGTGGCCCGGGGCTCGCTGGCCCAGGGGGGGTCCTGGTCCCCCATGTAACCCGTAAACAACACAAATTGACAATCTTGTCAGGTCTCCCGCGGCAACTGCTCTTGGACCGCCCCCGCGTACATTCAAGGTCCCTTGAGGCGCTCTTCAGTTCCCTTCGGGCCAGATCCGACTGCCATGCGGGCGCATGGCGAACGCGGCCCAGGCTCAGACGATGCGCGGCACCCGGGCCAGGATCTCGCTCACGACCTCGTAGTTGATCGTTCCCAGCCGCTCGGCCACCGCTTCGGCCGTGATCTGCTCGTCTCCCTGCTCGCCGATGAGCACCACCTCGTCGCCCTGGCGCACGCCGGGAATGTGGCTGACGTCGATGGTCGTCTGGTCCATGGACACGCGGCCGACGATGGGTGCTCGCCGGCCGCGGACGAGCACCTCGCCCCAGTGCCGCGGCGCCCGGCGAAAACCGTCGGCATAGCCCACGGGCAGGACGGCGATCCGCTCCTCGCCCGCGGTCCGGTAGTCCTTGCCATAGCCGACATAGCTGCCCGGCGGCAGGGTCTTGACCTGGGCCACCTGGGTCTTGAAGCTGAGGGCCGGCCGGAAGTCGCGCGGCAAGGGAACCTCGGCTGACGGCTGGAGGCCGTACATGGCGATTCCCAGGCGGACCATGTCAAAGTGGCTTTCGGGCAGGGCGAGGATGGCCGCCGAATTAGCGGCATGGACCAGGGGGAAGTGAAACCCTGCTCGGGCCAGGGCCGCCAGGACCTGCTGAAAACGCTCGAGCTGCCAGCGGGCGTATTCCAGGTCGGTGTCGGCGGTCGACAGGTGCGTAAAGATGCCCTCCAGGATCAAGCCGGGCAGAGAGCGCAGGTCGGCCACGAAGGCCGGCACCTCCTCGGGGAGGAGCCCCAGGCGCCCCATGCCGCTGTCCACCTTGACGTGGACCCGGACCTCCCGGTCAAGCTCGCGGGCCGCCCGGCTCAACACGCGCGCCACGTCCAGGTTAAAGACCGTAGCCGACAGGTCGTGCAACACCAGGTCGCGGGCCTGCCAGGCGGGAGTGTAGCCCAGCACCAGGATGGGGGCGCTGATGTCGACTTGGCGCAGGGCTGCTCCCTCGTTGATGCTGGCCACGCCCAGATATGAGGCCCCGTTGTTGAGCGCCGTCCTGGCCACGCGCAGCGCCCCGTGGCCGTAGGCGTCGGCCTTGAGCACGGCCAGGACGCGCACGCCTGGGCCGGCCAGGCCCACAACGCGGCGGACGTTGTGGGCAACGGCCTCCAGGTCCACCTCCAGCCACGTCGGCCGGCCGGGCCGCAGCAGCCGCACCTTGCTCCAGCCGGCTGTCTGCCGCACGAGGAGGTGCGCTGCCTCCTCGGGGTTTGCCAGCAGCCCGGCCACCACCTGTTCCATGCGCGACTCCGTCGCGCCCTTGACCAGGACCGTGTCCCCCGGCGCCAGCAGGCCTGCCAGGCCGCGCAGCGTGTCTTCAGCCGTGTAGGTGACCAGAACGCTGCCGGCGGGCAGGCCGGCGGCCTGTGCCTCTTCCGCGATGCGCCGCGCTGCATCCCCCTGGGCCACCAGCAGGTCCACGCCCGCGGCGATGCCCTGCCCAATGCGCCGGTAGGAGCCGGCCTCCGCGCTGCCCAGGTCCAGAAGATCGCCCAGCACGGCCACGCGGCGCCCCGAGCCAAAAAGGGAGAGTGTCTCCAGGGCCACCAGGGTTGACGCGGGGCTGGCATTGAAGCTGTCGTCGAGGAGGCGCACCCCCCGCCTGCCGGGCAAGGGATTGAGCCTGCCGGGCAGGGGCCGCATGCCGGCCAGGGCAGCGAGCGCCTCCTCGAGTGGCACATCCAGGACCAGCCCGGCCGCCACGGCCGCCAGGGCAGCGTAAACCGTGTGCCGGCCCAGAAGCCCCAGGCGCACCCGCATCTTGCCGCGCCCACCGTGCCTGCCGCGCCGGGGCAGAGGAAAATGGTCCTTGACAAAGACGGTAAAGGACACGCCGTCCTCGTCAGCCCGCACGTTGCCCGCCACCAAGTCGGCATCGGGATCGAGGCCGTAGCTGATGGTGTGGGCCCGGGTTCTGGCCGCCATGGCCCGCACCCGGGCGTCGTCGTAGTTGAGGAGGGCGACACCGCCCTCCTGGGCCGGAGGTAGGGCCTCGACCAGGCGGCCCTTTTCCGTGGCGATGGCCTCCAGCGAACCGAGGTACGCCAGGTGCGTCTCATTGACGGCGGTTACAATCCCCACCCGTGGCCGGGTGAGAGCCGCCAGCTCGCGGATCTCGTCCAGCCCGTCGCAGGCCATCTCCAGGACTGCCACCCGATGGCCGGCGCCTAACCGGCCCAGGGCGATGGGCAGGCCGTAACGGTCGTTGTAATTGCCATGGTTGGCAAAGACGGTGTGCCGCCGCGACAGGACGGCGGCCACCATCTCTTTCGTCGTCGTCTTGCCGCTCGAGCCGGTGATGCCCACCACGTCGGGCTGCAGCTTTTGCAGGACAAAGCGCGCCCAGTCCACTAGGGCCTGGCGCGTGTCGTCGATCACCACGCAGGTGACCTCGAGCTCTTGCAGGTCAAAGGGCCGCTGGCACAGGACGCCGGCCGCCCCACCGCGCGCCGCCTCCAGCACGTAATCGTGGCCGTCGCCCTTGTCGGTGACGACGGCCAGGAAGAGCTCTCCCGGGTTCAGCAGACGCGTGTCGTAACAGAAATCTGAAAATTCGTCGGAGAAGGCCGGCCCGTGCAGGCTGCCACCGGTGGCGTCGAGCAGGTCCTGCAGGTAGATCAAGGCCGCTCCTGCTTGATGGGGATGTCCTCGATGGTCGGCACTGCGGGCATGGGCGGCGATATTTCCCCCCAGTCGATGACCGGCATAGGCGGCGGCGCGGGCATGGCAAGGGGCGGTTGCTCAAAGTCCGACGCAAACAGGCCACTCGCGCTGACTTTTAACTGGGGCATGGGCAGAGGCTCCGGAAACTCGGCCGAGATGGAGCCCGTGGCCACGGGCATGGGCTGGGCAATGACCGTCTCGTGCAGCTCTACCCCCTTGCCAATCTCCAAATGGCCCACTTCGATGCGCGTGATCTGGATCGGCTCATCCAGCTTGGACTTGGGCGCAGGCGGGCGCTGTTGTGCTGCCGTGGCAGTGGCTTGGCGCCCTGCCGGTCCCGGTCCCACGGGCTGGCGCGGAACCGGTGCCCCGCCGGCCTGCCGGCGTGGTGCTGGTGCCGCGGCGGAGGGTTGCGCGAGCGGCCCCCCGCACTTGCGGCAAAAACGGGCCGACTGGTTCGCTGTCCCGCAGCGCGGGCAAACCTGGGCCCCAGCCTCGGCCGGCGCCTGGTGGACGCTGGCGGCCAAGGTCACGCCGCCGAGGGCGGCCAGGAAAGCTTTGACGTCGGGAAAACGCTGCTCGGGATCCGGGGCCAGGGCTTGCAGGAGGATAGGATCGAACCCGGCCGGCGCCTCGCGGTTGAAGCGGCTGGGAGGCAGGACTTCCCCCTTGACAACCTGCGGCGGCCGCCCGGCCAGCAGCCGGTAGAGGATGGCCGCCAGGGAGTAGACGTCCGAGCGGGGGCTGGCCGGTTTGCCCGCAGCTCGCTCCGGGGCGATAAACGGCGAAGACTCCCCCTGCCTGGGGGCGCCGGCCATCTCCAGCAGCTCCCTCAGGCCGAAACCGCCGACCGACACCCGGCCCTTGTCGTCTACCGTGATGTTCTCCGGGGTCAAGGCGCCGTGGACCACGCCCTTGTTGTATGCGTGCTCCAGGGCTCTGCCGGCCTGCATCACCACGTCGGCCGCCTCACCAAGGTCCCAGGGCCGGTCCAGGGCAGCGGAGAGGCGCTGTCCCTGCTCCACCGCGCGGGTGACGATGTAGGGCATGCCCGCTCGTGTACCGACCTGCCTCACGCCTACAATGTTGGGATGGTTCAGCTGGCGCAGGGCGCGGGATAGGACCTCAAACTGGCGACTCGACTGCGCGTCCTGGCCCAGGAGCCGGGGCAGGACCTTCACGGTCACTGCCTGTTGCGTATCCGGCTCCTGTGCGGTAAAGACGACGTAGCCGTCCTCCTGACCCACCAGCTTGACCGACTTGAAGCCTGCTAGGATCTGTCGAACAAGGTCACGCACCGCTCCACCTCCCGGAAACGCCTCCCGGCCCCCCGGCCGGAAAACAACTCTGCTCCTGCTTACTCCTGGCGGACCTCGCCCAGGAGCCACGCCAGGTAGGGCGCGCTGCCCCCGACCAGCGGCAGGGCGATCGTCTCAGGCAAGTCATAGCTGTGCAGTTCGCGCACGCGTTGCACGACGACGTCCAGCACATTGCGCCGGCTCTTAACCAGCAGCAGCCACTCCTGGTCGCGCTGGACCTCGCCCTGCCAGCGATAGATGGACGTGATCCCGGGCACGACGTTGACGCAGGCCGCCAGCCTCTCGGCGACCAGGGCCTGAGCGATGCCCTCGGCCTCTTCCTGGGAGCCGGCCGTTACCAGCAGGAGCAAGGGTTCAGACATGGCGTCTCCTTCACACTGCTATTGTATCACACCCCACCCGAGCCTGTAAAGGCCCCCGTCCCGACCGGTACCCGACGCGACCCTGACTATTGAGCCTCGACCCGGCCGTCGGGAAAGAGGAGCAGCCCATGCTCGCCCGTGGTCTGCTGATCCGTGACCCACAGCACCAGGCCTTCGGCGGGCTCACGCAGGGCCGGGCGCACCAAAAAGGTCCGTCCCCGGTGGTGCAGCTTCTGGCCGGCCTCGTAGGCCGTGCGCGCTGTTGCATAGTCGATCTCGGGCCAGATGTCAGCCATGCTGTTTCTTCCCCCTGCGCCGCCGTGGGTTGCGCATCAGGCTGCGGTACATCTCCTGCATCTCGGCGGGGCTCAGCCGCTTGCCGTACTCGAAATAGCGGATGGCTACCTGGCCGATGGCCCACGTGCCCACGCCGGCAATACCACCGGCGACGACCCAGCCCGGCCCGGGGACGAGCTTGGCACCCTGCTGTGCCAGGTAGCGCAGCGCCACGCCACCCACGATGGTGGCCCCCAGCGTCCGAGCCCGCTGCACGCTCATGGGCTCACCGTAGATGGCCGCGATGCGCAGGACCATCTGGGCCTGCACTGCCAACAAGAAGGGGATGTCGAGCCCCGGGACCGGTTCCATGCCAATGACCGCGTTCCAGACCGCGCCCTGGCGGACGACACTGTTGGCCGCCTGGCGCCTGTAGCCCGGGAGGGCGCGCCCCAGGGCCACGGCCAGGGCCGGCTGCGCGTCGACGAGCTGCGGCAGGAGGCTGCCGGCCACGTTGGTGCCCTCCTTGGCCGATACCGGGATGATGCCCCACTCGCCCAGCCGGTCGCGGGCATGGTTCACCACCCGCTCCCGGTCATCCTTGGCGACGAGGTCCATCTTGTTCAGCACGGTCAGGACCGGCTTCCCGGTGGCCTTTAGCTGCTGCAGCAGCTCGAGGTCGGCCTGGCGCACCCCGGCCACGGCGTCCAGGACGAGGACAATAACGCTGGCCCTGCGGACCCCCTCCAGGGCAATCTGAGCGCGGTCCACGCCCTCGACTTCGCCAAAGCCCGGCGTGTCCAGCAGGATGAAGGGACCCCACTCCTCGTACTGCATCGTCTGCGTCGTGCCCGGCACGGCCCCCACCGGCGACACGGTGCGCCCCTTGAGGGTGTTGAACAGGGTCGATTTGCCCGAGTTCACCGGGCCTACGATGGCCACGCCCGTCTGCGCTTCGGCCTCCACCTGGCGGGCCATCTCGTTCCAATCGAGGGCGTCGAACAGGCGCCGGATCTCGGCCAGAGTCGCGGGCAGGCGGCTCCGGGTGGCAATCTGGGCCTGGGGGGCGGCTATTTTCTTGGTCATTCCTCCGATTCCCTATCACGGCGAGCCGACCGCTCGCGCAGCAAGACCAGCAGGTTCAGGATGATCAGGACGGCCAGGCCAAAGCCCGCGGCGCTGTACCAGCCGGCGGCCAGGGCGACCAGCAACACCAGGCAGCCGGCCAGATCCGCCACGAGGAGGTCGCGTGCCCCACCCCTCATGGCCCGAAGCCCAGCCCCCGCTCCTTCAGGCTTACGAAGCGCTGGCGGCCGATGATTAGGTGATCGAGGACGTCGACGTCGAGGAGCTTGCCGGCCTCCGCGATCTGGCGTGTGACGGCCACGTCCTCGGGGCTGGGTGTCGGGTCGCCCGATGGGTGGTTGTGGGCCACGATGACCGCAGCGCTGTTGGCGCGGATTGCCTCGCGGAACAGCTCGCCCACCCGGATCAGGCTGGTATTCAAAGAGCCGACGTACACTGTCGGCGAGCCGAGGACGCGGTTCTTGGTGTCGAGCAGCATGACCCGCAGGTGCTCCTGCTCCAACAGGCTCATCTCCGACATCAGCAGGTTTGCAGCGTCCGCGGGCGAGCGTACCTGCGGCCGCTGATCCGGCGCTTCGACCAAAAGGCGGCGGCCTAGCTCCAGGGCCGCCTTCAGCTGCGCGGCTTTGGCCGGGCCCAAACCCCTGGCCGCCATCAGCTCGGCCACGTTCGCTTGTGCCAGGCCCGACAGGTTGCCAAACGTCGACAACAGCCGCTGCGAAACGCGCACCACGTTCTCATCTTGCATACCCGTACGTAGAATGATGGCCAGGAGCTCGGCGGTCGACAGGGCCGCGGGTCCTTGCGCCAACAGGCGCTCGCGGGGCCTGTCACTCTGCGGCAGATCCGTCATCCTTGGATTGTAGCGGTCCTCGGCAGTCATTGGCTGGGCTCCTGGCGGCATTGTCGACTGCCATTGTACCCCAGGCAGCACAGAGTGTCAAACAGGGGCCGGAGGCCCGGACGCCGCCAGAGTTGCCTTCGCGCCCGGAATGTGTTAGAATGCCGGCGGCATGGGCCCGCGCCCGACGATGGCCAGTCGAACGCCCAGAGGAAAGCATGACGAATGAACAGGTCCACAAGTTTCCGTGCCCCAAGTGCGGTGCGGAGGTCGATTTCGATGCCGCCACGGGGGCCCTCCTGTGCGCTTTTTGCGGCTACAGCACCACGGTTCCCGTAACCCAGCAACAGATCCAGGAGTACGACCTGGAGGCAGGCCTCAAGGAAATGCTCTCCGCCCCGCAGCAGATGGGCTACGGCGACGGCAAACGCTCCATCAAGTGCGAGAGCTGCGGTGCAGTCAATACCGTCGATGCCCAGGTGATCTCGACCGAGTGCGCGTTTTGCGGATCGAACCAGGTGGTTCCGCAGGAGCAGGTCGTCCAGGTCGTCAAGCCCGAGTCGCTGCTTCCCTTCCAGGTCGACAACGCCCGAGCGGTGGCCGAGTTTCGCCAGTGGTTGGGCCGCGGCTTTTTCCGGCCCAACCCCGTGAAAAAGATCGCCCGCGAGGCGGATGCCAGGCTCCAGGGGGTGTACTTGCCCTTCTGGACCTTTGACTCCCTGACGTCGTCGTGGTGGCAGGCAGAGGCGGGCTACTTCTACTACGAGGATGAGACCTTCTGGACGACGGACGACAAGGGCCAACGGGTCCAGCGCACGCGCAAGGTGCAAAAGACGCGCTGGGAGCCGGCCTCCGGCCACCTGCGGCTCCAGTTCGACGACGTCCTGGTGCCCGCTTCGCACAGCATCGACCGGGGCATGATCGAGCGCGTCTATCCCTTCGAGACCAAAGCACTGGTGCCCTATGAACCCAATTTCCTGGCCGGTTGGGGCGCCGAGGCCTACACCGTTGGCCTCCGCGACGGGTGGCAGACGGGCCAGGACATCATCGAGAACAGGGTCCGGAGCGCCTGTGCCCAGCAGGTGCCGGGCGACACGCAGCGGAACCTGCAGGTCAGAACGGCCTTCTCCAACATGACCTACAAGCACGTGCTGTTTCCGGTGTGGATCGCATCCTACCGTTATAGCGACAAGGTCTATCATTTCCTGGTTAACGGCCAGACCGGCGAAGTGCAGGGCGAGGCACCTGTCAGCTGGATCAAGGTCGCCTTGGTGGTCACGGTCGTCATCATCGTCGTCGTCCTGTTCCTGTGGCTCATGTCGCAAGGAGAAGCGGCCGCGGCTCTGAACCTCGCCCAGGCCATCTTCTGGGCCTAGGTTAGCCATTCGTTAACCCGAATTTGACAGAAAACCAGGCAGTGGATATAATATCAATTTGCGGTTAGAAAAGGGCCGCGGATTTTGTGCGCCTGTAAAAGACACTCTTGTATGTTCAAGCTTAACAGCCGATCTGCCCTCAACGGCTTTGTTTGTCTTCCCGTTCCGATAACAGGCGTGGATGGAGACAGCCGGGCGATGCACATCGCTTCCCCCGGCCAATAGCCAAGGAGTAAGTTAATGTCGAGCCAACCGCAGCGTAAATCATATGCACGCATTCCAGATGTGTTGCCGTTGCCAGACCTCATCGAAGTTCAGCTGGAATCGTATGGCTGGTTCCAGGACGAGGGATTGCGCGAGCTTTTCGACGAAATCTCGCCCATCCAGAGCTTTAACGGCAACCTCGAGCTTCACTTTCCCGGTTTCAACCACGAGGTGAACGAAAAGCTGGGGCTCAACTACCGCTTCGAAGAGCCCAAGTATTCGCAGCGGGAGTGCCTGGAACGGGACATCACGTACGCGGTGCCCCTCTATGTCCGCGTTGCCCTGTGGAACAAGGAAAGCGACGAGTGGACGACGCAGGACGTGTTCATGGGCGACTTTCCGCTGATGACGGAAAACGGAACGTTTATCATCAACGGCGCCGAGCGCGTGGTAGTCAGCCAGCTGATCCGCTCGCCAGGCGTCTACTTTTCGGTTACGGAAGACAGGATCACCGGCCGGGAGCTGTGCATGGCCAAGCTCATCCCGAACCGCGGCGCCTGGCTCGAGTTCGAGACGGCCAAGCGGGATATCCTGTCCGTCAAGGTCGATCGCAAGCGCAAGCTGCCCCTTACCATCCTGCTGCGCGCCGTCGGCTACGGCAGCGACGAGCAGCTGCACTCTCTGTTCGAGATGTCCGACACGATGCCGGATCATCCCTACCTCCAGGCCACTATCGAGCGTGACCCGACCAAGACGACGGACGAGGCACTCGTTGAGCTGTACAAGAAGCTCCGCCCGGGCGATCCACCGACCCTGGATAACGCCAAGAACTTTTTGCAGTCGTTGCTGTTCACGCCGCGGCGTTACGACCTGGGGCGCGTCGGCCGGCACAAGCTGAACAAGCGCCTGGAGCTGACGGTGCCGCCGGACAAGCGGACTCTGACGCCCGAAGACCTGGTCAAGGTCGTCGAGCGGATGATCCAGATCAACAACGGTGTGGAGGGTCCCGACGACATCGACCACCTGGGGAACCGCCGGGTCAAGACCATGGGCGAGCTGATCCAGAACCAGCTGCGCATCGGCCTGCTGCGCATGGAGCGGGTGGTTCGCGAGCGCATGAGCATCCGCGAGCCGGAGCAAATGACCCCCATCTCGCTCATCAATGTGCGGCCGGTCGTGGCTGCCACGCGCGAGTTCTTTGGTGGCAGCCAGCTCTCCCAGTTCATGCAACAGACCAATCCCCTGGACGAGCTGACGCACAAGCGCCGGTTGAGTGCCCTGGGCCCCGGCGGCCTGCGCCGCGAGCGCGCCGGTTTTGACGTGCGCGACGTCCACCACTCCCACTACGGCCGCATCTGCCCCATCGAGACACCCGAAGGTCCGAACATCGGCCTGATCGGCTCGCTGGGCACCTACGCGCGCATCAACGAGTACGGCTTCATTGAGACGCCCTACCGCAAGGTCATACACACCGTGCCCAACCGCAAAGAACGGCTTGTCGGCAAGACCATCCGGGAGCAGATCGTGGATCCCGAAACAGGGGAGATCCTGGCCCAGGCCAACCAGCGGCTGGACGAGGCGACGGCTGGCCGGCTGGAGGAGCTCTTCAGTGAGCTGCCCGAGATCCAGATCCGGCCCATGGCCATCAACGACATCGTCTACCTCTCGGCCGACGAAGAGGACCGCTACACCATCGCCCAGGCCAACGCCGAGCTGGACGAGGAGGGCCAGTTCGTGTACGACCGGGTCTCGGTGCGGCGCATGCAAGAGTTCATGGAAGAGGCGGTGTCCAAGGTGGACTACATGGACGTCTCGCCGAAGCAGATCGTCGGCGTCACGGCGGCCCTCATCCCCTTCCTCGAGCACGACGACGCCAACCGCGCCTTGATGGGCTCCAACATGCAGCGCCAGGCCGTGCCCTTGATCCAGCCCGACGCCCCCCTGGTGGGGACGGGCATCGAGCGCCAGGTGGCCATCGACTCCGGGCAAATCGTCGTCGCCGACGAAGACGGCGAAGTGTTGAGCGTTACCGGCGATCAGATTGTGGTCCAGGGTGGCGACGGCCGCCGGACCTACAAGCTGCGTCGCTTCCAGCGCTCGAACCAGAGCACGTGCCTGGACCAGAAGCCTATCGTGGTCAAGGGTGAGCACGTCAACAAAGGGGACGTCCTCGCCGATTCCTCGTCCACCGAGCTCGGCGAGCTGGCCCTGGGCCAGAACGTGCTTGTGGCCTTCATGAGCTGGGAGGGCGGTAACTACGAGGACGCCGTCCTGGTGAGCGAGCAGGTGGTGCGCGACGACAAGTTCACCTCGGTGCACATCGAAAAGCACGAGGTCGAAGCCCGTGACACGCGGCTGGGCCCTGAAGAGATCACCCGCGATATTCCCAACGTAGGCGAGGACGCACTGAAGGACCTGGACGAGACGGGTGTCATCCGCGTCGGCGCCGAGGTCAACCCCGGCGACATCCTGGTGGGCAAGATCACCCCCAAAGGTGAGACCGAGCTCACGCCCGAGGAAAAGCTGCTGCGCGCGATCTTTGGCGAAAAGGCGCGCGAGGTCAAGGACTCCAGCCTGCGCTTACCCCACGGCGAGCATGGGATCGTCGTCGACGTCAAAGAGTTCTCGCGCGAGGAGCACCGCGACATGCCGGCCGGCGTGGAGAGGACCGTGCGTGTCATGGTCGCCCAGCGGCGCAAGGTGACCGAAGGTGACAAGATGGCCGGCCGCCATGGCAACAAGGGAGTCATCAGCCAGGTGGTGCCCATCGAGGACATGCCTTACCTGGCGGATGGCACGCCGGTGCAGCTGATCCTCAACCCCCTGGGTGTGCCCGCCCGCATGAATATTGGCCAGATCCTCGAGACACACCTGGGATGGGCCGCCAACAGGCTGGGTTTCAAGACCGTTTCGCCCGTCTTTGACGGCGCCGACGAGGAAGAGATCCAGGCCGAGCTGGCCCGCGCCTGGCTGATGGATCGCGCCTGGGACGTGTTTGTCGCGCGCGCCTGGGACTGGGCCCGGGAAGCCGAAGTTGACCCTGACGACGTGACCGATGACGAGGTCACGAGCTTTTACCTCCTGCAGTGGCTTGCCGGCAAGAACCTGGACGAGGAGCGGGTGGTCCGCGACCATGAGTACGTCCGGCGGGTGGTGCTGCAAGAGTGGCTCCGGGAGAAGGGCTATGAGCCAGACCGGTTGATCTCGTTCAGCTTTGACCTCATCCCCATGGCAGAGCGGCAAAAGCGCCGCGAGCGGGCCCGGGTGGCCTGCCTCCGGGAATGGATCGAGTACATGGGCGAAGAGCTGGCAAAGCAGGACCAGGCCTGGCCCGAGGGCCTCGAGTCCGAGCCCGAAACAGACGAGGCGGTGACGCTCACCGCCCTGAAGCTCAGCCGCATCACGGGCATTCCCATGCCCATCGCCGGCAAGATGATCCTGTACGATGGCAAGACGGGCGAGCCCTTTGACCAGCCGGTGACCGTCGGCATCATCTCGATGATGAAGCTGGCGCACCTGGTAGAGGACAAGGTCCATGCCCGCTCCACCGGGCCCTACTCGCTCGTGACGCAGCAGCCCTTGGGCGGCAAGGCGCAGTTCGGTGGGCAGCGTTTTGGCGAGATGGAGGTTTGGGCGCTGGAGGCCTATGGCGCCGCCTATACCCTGCAGGAGATGTTGACCGTCAAGTCGGACGACGTGCAGGGTCGCACCAAGACGTACGAGGCCATCGTCAAGGGGGAGGCGATCGTCGAGCCAGGCGTACCCGAGTCGTTCCGAGTGCTGGTTAAGGAGCTCCAGTCGTTGGCCCTTTCTGTTGAGGTGCTCGACGAGGACTCGGAGGCCCTGCACTTTGGCAAGGAAGAGGACGAAGAGCCCCTTCCGGACCTGGGGATGGGCCTGGACTTGGTGAATCTCTAGTTCCAAGGCAGACAAGGCCTGGCAGGCTTTACCGCTTGCCAGGCCTTTTTTCTGCCCGGCGCTGCCTGACGGCCGCCGTGACGCTCCCCCTGATTCGAGGGGGAGCCTTCTCCACGGCGCGTGGCTTTGCCCGCGCAGCTTGACGAAACGCCGCGTTGGGGGTATGATCGACAGCAGCTAGACAGGAGGGGCGGAGAGGTTGTCTGGGACAAAGCATCGGGCGCGAACGGTTGTACTCCTGGCCCTGGCTTTTGTCCTGGGCATCGCCTACGCGATGTGGGTCACGTCCAGCATGCCTGCACTGGAGGGCCAGGAGACGACGGGGTCTGGTGAGCCGGCGAAAGACGTGCCCGAGCCAACCCGAACGCCACGTCCCACGCGCACTCCGCGGCCCGGTCCCACCCCAGAGATCAGCCCCACGCCGAGCCCCACTCCCCTGCCCCCCAAGATAGGCATCGTCGCCGGCCACTACCAGAGCGATTCGGGAGCCGTTTGCCCCGATGGGCTCCAAGAGGCAACCATCAACCTCGATGTTGCCGCCCGGGTGGTGGCCATCCTTCAGTACGAAGGCTACCGGGCCGAGCTGTTGGCCGAATTCTCGCCCAGCCTGGAGGGCTACCAGGCCGATGCGTTTGTCTCCATCCACACCGACTCGTGCGACGTGCCCGGAGTGTCGGGGTTCAAGGTGGCACGCGTCAGCGGCAGCGCCATTCCGGAGGAGGAGGACCGCCTGGTGAACTGTCTCATCCGCGAGTACGGCCAGGCAACGGGCCTGGCCTTTCACAAGGACAGCATCACCTTTGACATGACCGGCTATCACGCTTTCCGCGAGATCAACCCCCTCACCCCCGGCGTGATCATCGAGCTCGGCTTCATGGGCGCCGACCGGGCGCTCCTCACGGAGCGGAGCTTCGAAGCCGCCCAGGGCGTGGCCCGGGGCATCGCCTGCTTCCTCGAGGGGAACTAGCCCCGTCTACCAGCGGTCCCGGCGCGTGGGCGGAGGCGGCGCGGCCCGCACGCGCGTCATCGCAAACTGCGTCACCGCACCGGCCAGGGCAAGCACAAACCACAGGGCGAGGAGCACCAGGGGTGGCACGCCTGCCACAGCTTCGCCGGCTTGGGCGGCATCACTGTAGAGCTGGGCCGGATCGATCCTGGTGCCGGTGAAGAGCGTCAAGACGCCGCTGACGACGAACCAGGCACCGGTGAAGGCCGTCGCCAGAATCAGCACCACCCGCTGCATGATGAGGGCGATGATGCCCACCACCACGGCTACAATAATGACCACCAGGTCGGGCATGTCTATCCCGACGGTCAGCCCGATGGCGTTGGCCAGCACGACGCCGCCTGCCGCCCCGACGATAAACACGCCGACGTAATAGAGGAGCGACATCAGCGCGGCGCCGATGGCGGCACCAAGAACGCCGCCGATGACGATCCAGAGCAGTTGTCCATCGGTGAGATTGCCGGCCACCGTTCCACCCGTGTACGCCCCAAGGACCAGCCCCCAGAGAACCAGCAGGATGCGAAAGATGCGATAGCCAAAGAAGCAGTTGAGCAAGCCGAAGGCGATGGTCAGAAGGGCAACCAGCACAGTACCGCCGGTGCCGAGGTCCAGTAGAGGTGGGAATGTCATATTCGATCTCCCTTCATCATGCGCCGGCGGCCAGAGTTGCCGCCCTACGGGTGTCTCCGTTCTAGGCGTCGAGGAGTGACGGCGGCGCCAGACCTGCCTGTGACCGGAGCCGCTGCACGGCTTCGCCCACAACGGCCACGGTGCGGTCAACCTCGCCCGCGGTTGTGCCCCGGCCCACTGAAAAGCGTACCGTGCCCATGGCCCACTCCACGGGCACCCTCATTGCCCGCAGGACGGCCGATACATCCACCTTGCCCGCGTGGCAGGCAGCACCGGCCGAGGCTGCCACCCTGTCGCCGATGACAGACAGGAGAGTGTTGGCCTCTACCCCCCGGAAGCTCACACTGAGCGTATTCGGCAGGCGTAGCTCCGGGTGCCCGTTGAGGCGCATGGCCTCATCCCCCAGCGCGGCGGCAAGCCCCGCGTGGAGCCGGTCGCGCATGGTCCGAAAGTGCTCCTCGTTCGCAGCCAGGTCGCGGCCCGCGATCTCGCAGGCCTTGCCCAGCCCGACGATTTCCAGGACGTTTTCCGTACCCGGCCGCAGCCCGCCCTCGTGCCCGGCGCCGTGAAGCAGGGGCACGAGGCTGACGCCTCGTCGCACAAAGAGGGCGCCGATGCCCTTGGGGGCGTAGGCCTTGTGCCCGGCCACAGATAGAAGGTCCACGCCGAGGCTGTCGACCTGCACCGGGACTTTGCCCACGGACTGGGCAGCGTCGGTGTGCATCAGGGCGCCGTGGCGATGGGCAATCTCGGCCAGAGCCGCCACCGGCTGCATGGTCCCCACCTCGTTGTTGGCGTGCATAACCGTTACCAGGAGGGTTCCCGGGCCAATGGCGCGCTCCAGGTCGCCGGGGTCCACCAGCCCCTGCTCGTCCACGGGCAGCACGGTGACCCGATACCCTTGCTCCCGCAGCCAATCGCAGACGTTTATGACTGCGGGGTGTTCGACGGCGGTGGTGATGATGTGGTCCCCCCGCTCATGCCCCGCCAAGGCGACGCCCTTGATAGCCAGGTTGTTGCTCTCTGTGCCCCCGCTCGTAAAGAGCACCTCGCCCGGGTCGCAGCCCAGGAGGGCAGCCACCTGGGCGCGCGCCTCGTGTACGGCCCGCCGAGCAGCCAGGCCGTAGGCATGGCTGCTGGAAGGGTTGCCAAAGTGCTCGTAGAGGTAAGGCGCCATCGCGTCGGCGACTTCGCGCGCGATGGGCGTGGTTGCATTAAAGTCCAGGTAAACCGGTGTAGATCCCATCGTTGTGCCTCTCTGCTAAAATAACAAGCGCGGCGCACTTATGTGACCTGGCGGCCTGCCGGCAGACGCTCCGCGGTCGACCGTCTGATTGCAAAGTGCGTCGCACCGTCTGTATTGTAACACACTTGGTGCTTCCCGGCAATAGGCTTTGAGGCGTGAGCGGTTCTAAGCAGTCAGCGGCGGCGCACTCCGTTCATGGTCTGCGGTTCGCCGCGCTTTCGAGTTCTTGGTCGATCTCACCCCGAACGCCGGCAAAGCTGCCGAGCGCTGCGGGGCGAAGCAGCCGTGCCCCTCATCAGCGACAGATGAGCACGGGCGAGGGGCTTTCGCGGAGCAGGCGATCGACGGCGCTGCCGAGGACGGCCTCGACGACGGGGCCATGCCCATAGCCGCCCATGAGCACCGCGTCGCACTCACGTTCCGCCGCCACACTCAGGATCCTCTCGCCAACGGGGCCGCTCTCCAGGAGGTATTCGGCCTCCACCTCGCGGCTTTCGAGGTATTCGCGAGCGCGGGCCTGGGCCAGGGCCGTCGATGGGCTCTCGGCCACAGTCAGCACCAGCAGCGAGCTCTGCCAGCGACTCGCCAGGTAGGCGGCCACGAACAGCGCCTCCTCGGCCTTGGGGCTGCCGTCGTAGGCCAGCAGGGGCCGGCCCAAGGGAGAAAGATCACCGGGCACGGCCAACACGGGCCGGGGGCAGGTGAGCAGCAGGGTGCGCAGCCCCGACCCGAGCCGGTCCAGTGTCCGGGTTCCGGGCGGATGGGCCACGTGGAGCACGACCAGGTCTGCCCAGAGGGCGCGCGCACGGATGGTGTGCGTCACCTTGCCCACCTCCAGGCTAAACCTGCCGCGTACGCCCGCGGCGTCACAGCGACGGTAAAACTCTTCCTCCACCTCGCGGGCTGCCTGGCTTGGCAGGGCCGACTCGCTGCCGACGACGTGCAGGCCGCGCAGCCGCGCACCCTCCCGCCTCGCTACTTCGGCCGCCTGGTCGAGGGCCTGCCAGGCCACCGCCTGGCCGCTCACGGGCAGGAGGATATCGGGAAAGAGCCGGTCGTGGGCCCGCGGCGCCACGCGTTCCTCGCGCCATCGCCCGGGCGGAGGGCCACCCTCCAGCTCGTCGGGCACCACCGCCCTGATCCGCTGCCTGGTGCGCGTCACAAGCCGCCGGGCACGGGCGCCGTACTCGGCTGTCAGGTGCTGCGCGGCTGTTTCTGTCTGGACCTCCCAGCCCAGGGACTCTTCCAGTACTGCCCGATGATCGAGCAGCCACAGGTAGAGGTCAGTCTCGGTCCGCCGCGGGAACTCGTCGAGCACACCCTGGCTGCGGATCAACTCGACGACGGGCAGGTACACGTTGTCGTACCAATGGGCCACGGCCTCCTGGTAAGAGATGTCGCGCTTCAGGTCGAGGCCCATGAAGTAGCGGTGAATGGCAATGTGCTCCTCTAGCTTGGCGTACTGGCCGGCCTCGGTCACTTCCAGGTTCGATCCAGGTCGCAGCTCGTCAAGGTTGGTCTTCTGCAGGAACTCGGTGTACTCCCCCTTGATCCACAGGTCTTCGACGTGGTCACCCGCCGTGAGCGGCACACGGATCTTGACCTTGGTGACGTAGGCCTGGATGTCCTTGAAGCCCAGTTGGCGGGCCACGGAGACACGATGGTGCCCGTCTCGCACAAAGTAGACGTCGCCCATCTCATACACCTCGATGGGTGGCACTCCTTCGAGGTCGGTGATGGCCAGCTGCACCCTCGCCCAACGCTCCGCATTGCTGTCGTGGCGAGGCAGAAAGCTCCGCGTAAAGTCCGAGTAGCGGCCCACGCTGCCGACGATGCTGTCCAGGCGGACCTCCTTAAGCTCGACCCCAGGGGTCACAGTGGCCCGTAGCTGCTGTCGCACTTCCTCGTAGGACAGGAGGTCTACCGACTCACCCCGAAGGCGAGCGATGAGCTGCTCTATAGAAGCGCGTCGCCGGGCATCTCGAAAATCGGCAACCGCTAACGTGTAACTCATACGCTTACTCCAGGAAAGCTTGTGCAGGAGGCGCTCAACGCCACTGCAGCAGAAGCCGGCGGCTGGGCTCGGTGCCTGAATTTAGGGCACTTCCCGGGCCACTTCTGCCGGCAGCGCCGCAGCGGCGTGGAGGGCAGCCCCCAGGGCACCGACGATTTGGGGATTGGGAGGTACGCTCAGGGCGACGCCCAACGTCTCGGCGAACAGCTTTGTCAGGCACGGGTTGTTCGCCACTCCGCCGGCAAAGACAAAGCGTTCTTGGACGCCCACCCGGCGGATCATCCCGGCCACACGATCGACGATGGCGTGATGCAGCCCAAGGGCCACCCGCCGGCTGTCTTCTCCCCGGGCGATCAAAGACACCACCTCCGACTCGGCAAAGACGGTACACATACTGGAGATACGAACCGGCACCCCCCGGGCTGCGAGGGCGTGGGGACCAAGGTCTGCCACGTCCAGGCTCAGGGCGAGGGCCATATTTTCCAGGAAACGCCCGGTGCCCGCGGCACAGCGGTCGTTCATCTCGAAGCGCAGCACCCGCCCCCCGGGCCCGACGCGGATGACCTTGCTGTCCTGCCCGCCAATGTCGAGGACCGTGCCGGTGTCGGGGAAGAGGTGATGTGCGCCCAGGGCATAGGCCTTGATCTCGGAGATGACCTCGTCGGCCAGCTCCCGCTCCAGGGCCAGGTGGCGGCCGTAACCGGTGCCTACCAGGCGGCGATAGCCGCCATCGCCCAGGAGAGCACGGGCGTTAGCCATCGGGTCGGTGCCGGTATTCACCACCTGGGCACGCACCACCTCCTGCCCGGTCCACTCGACGAGGGCGATGGTCCGCGAGCCGATATCCAGGCCGGCAAACAGCGTTCCAGGCACGATCGTCCTGGTGCCCCTCGTCAGGGTTCCCGGGGTGATTGCCATCAATCCCCTGCCCAAGGCTCAATGGACAAATAGATCGTCATGCTGGGGAACACCAGGCGATAGGAGCGGCCCCGGACGAGAACGGCGCTTTCCCCCTGGCTGAGGGTTGTGACCCTGTCGCCCGGCTCGTGCACCTCGACCAGGCCGTCGAGGATCCAGAGCAGGCGGTCCCGCTCCAGGGGCTCGGGCGCCTCGGTGTGCTGGCCATAGCCGGCCGAAATGCGCGCGCGGCAGCCTTCCATCTGTCCCAGGTCCAGCCCCACGTCAGCCGGTTCGCCGGCCATAACCTTACCGGCAGCCGTACGCCGGGCTTGCTTTTTCAACATCTCTACGTCCGTTATTCTATGCACGACCCCTCCCGATCTGCTTTGAACTCCGGGCCAGCCAGCGGCCAAGCCACTGCAGCCCGCATTATACTCGAAAAAGGCCGGGCTTTCAAGTGTCTTGCTTAGCCGCATCCGTTTCTTGGCACTGGCCACAAGTTCAAGTATAATGACAGGCTGAAACCTCGAGGGAGATAGACAAGCGGTGTTCAGACGATCCAAGAAGATACGCGAGAGCCTGACCAAGACTCGGCGCTCGTTCTTTGGCCAGATCAGCAGCCTGTTGGGCGGTGGGCAGATCACCGAGGAAACCTGGGAAGATCTGGAAGCGCTTTTGGTGCAGGCCGACGTCGGCGTTGAGACTACCGTCGCCCTCGTCGACCGCCTGCGCGAGCAGGTGAGCCGCGGCAAGGCACGCAACACGAGTGAGCTGGAAGAGCTGCTGAAACGCGAGTTGTTGGCGCTGCTCGGCAGCCCACTGCCCATGAAGGTAGACGAGCCGCGCCTGCTCACCCTGGTCCTCATCGTGGGCGTCAACGGCTCGGGCAAGACGACAACCATCGCCAAGCTGGCCAAGTACTACAAGGAGCGCGGACGTCGCGTGCTCCTTGCCGCCGGCGACACCTTTCGGGCGGCGGCTATCGACCAGCTCAAGATCTGGGGCGAGAGGGCCGACGTGCCGGTCATTGCCCACCAGCCGGGAGCGGACCCGGGCGCCGTGCTGTACGACGCCATCCGCGCCAGCCAGAGCCGCAAGTCCGATCTCCTCATCGTCGACACGGCCGGGCGGCTCCATACCAAGTACAACCTGATGGAGGAACTGCGCAAGGTCCACGGCGTCGCTCAAAAGCGCGTCCACCAGGCACCCCACGAGACCCTGCTGGTGCTGGATGCGACGACCGGCCAAAACGCTCTGTCGCAGGCCAGGCATTTCAAGGATGCCGTCCAGGTTACCGGAGTGGTGGTTGCCAAGTTGGACGGCACGGCCAAGGGCGGCATGGTCTTTGCCATCGCCCACGAGCTACAATTGCCCGTGCGTTTTATCGGCACCGGCGAGACCCTGGACGATCTGGAGGTCTTTGACCCGGAAGCCTTTGTCGAAGGTTTGTTTGAATCATAGCCTTGTGCCCCCTTGCCCAGCGCCCGCTGGCGAGGGCGGTCGAGCTTTTGGAGGTTAAGATGGACGATTTGGAGAGCAAACTGACGGAATTGAATGAGCGGATCGAAGAGATCCAGGTGCGTCTTTGACTTCCCCAGCAAGGTTCGCCGCGTAGAAGAGCTCGAAGGGCAGGCCGCCCGGCCCGAATTCTGGGATGACCCGAGCAGGGCCCAGGAGGTCATGCAGGACCTTTCCAACCTGAAATTCGAACTCGAAGAATGGCACGATCTCCACAGGCGGACCCAGGAAGCCCTGGAGCTGCTGGAGCTGGCCATGGCCGACGAGGACGAGGGCATGGCCGGCGAGATCGAAGCCGAAGCGGCCAAGATAGCGCGGGAGCTGGGCCGCCGCGAATTTGAGCTGCGCCTGTCTGGACCCCATGATCGCGGGGCTGCCATCCTGGCCCTCCACGCCGGAGCGGGGGGCACAGATGCGCAGGATTTCGTAAGCATTCTGATGCGCATGTACCTCCGTTGGGCGGAGCAGCAGGGCTATCAGACCGAGGTCCTGGACTCGCTGCGTGGGCAGGAGGCCGGCTACAAGAGCGTCACCATTAGCGTTAGGGGGACGAACGCCTTCGGCTATCTGAAGGCCGAGCGCGGAGTGCACCGGCTGGTTCGCCTTTCACCTTTCGATGAGGCCCACCGCCGCCACACCTCCTTTGTCCTGGTAGAGGTGATGCCCGAGCTGGACGACGACATCGAGATCAACATCAACCCTGATGACCTGAAGATCGACGTTTTCAAGGCGTCGGGCGCCGGTGGCCAGCACGTGCAAAAGAACTCGACTGCGGTGCGCATCCTGCACGAGCCGACGGGCGTTATCGTCTCGTGCCAGAACGAGCGGTCGCAGGCGCAGAACCGGGAGGTAGCGCTCAAGATCTTGCGCGGCCGGCTCTATGACCTGGAGCAGCAGAAGCTGGATGAGGAGCAGGCCCGGCTCAAGGGCAAACACGTTTCGGCCGGCTGGGGCAACCAGATCCGGTCCTACGTAATGCACCCCTACCACATGGTCAAGGACCTGCGCACCGAGTTTGAAACAGGCAACGTCGAAGCAGTGCTCGACGGGCAGATCCAGGGGTTCATAGAGGCGTACCTGCAGTCGACGATTGGCGAGTAAGAGAAAAAGTCTTCTCTCCCGCCCATCGCTCGGATAGAGCGGCACAAGCGTGCGCCCGTAAGTCGCGTGGCGGTGAGGAGGGCGACACTTTTCTTGCCATGGCCGCGCTCGTACTTGACAGACTGCCAGGAATGTATATAATGTTAGCTTGCGTATTTTAGCGGGCGTACTGTGACGGGGGTAGGTACGATCAACAGCAACGGTCTAGCGGACACATTCGAGGCACACCTCTCCAGCTTGGAACTCGCACCGGCCACCGTGGCAAACTACCTGGCCGACCTCCGGGCCTTTCTGCGCTGGTGCGAGAAGACCAACGTCGAAGCCGTCTCTCCGTTTAGCCTGGGCAGCTCCGACATTGATGGCTTCTGTGCCTATCTGCAAGAGGTCAAGGGTCAGGCGCCGGCTACCGTCAATCGCCGGATCCAGGCTCTGCGCAAGTTCTATGCGCTGGCCGTAGAGTCGGGCTGGGCTGGAAGCAACCCGGCGGAGGAAGTTTCGCTACGCGGCGAAAGCGCTTCCGAGCGCTCGCGATCGCTGACTCCCGGCGATGTGGAGAAGCTGCTGGCAGCCGTGGAAGGGAGCCAGTCCCAGCGGGCCGCGCGCGACAGGGCTGTCGTCCAGCTCTTGCTCAAAGCAGGGCTCAAGCTCGGCGAGCTGACCGAGTTGCGGCTGGAAGATGTCCGCCTGGAAGCCGAGCAGCCACACCTGGAGGTCCGGGGGCTTAACGGTGACCTGAGCCGGACGATACCGCTGGACAAAGAAGCGTACGCTGCCGTGTGCAAGTACCTTGATATTCGAGAAGCGGCCCCGGGCGTGGAGAGCCTGTGTGTCAACCGCGATGGCAATCCGCTGTCAACGCGATCGGTGCAGCGGCTGCTTCATCATTACGCCCAAGCAGCTGGCCTGGAGGGCTTGACCACCCAGGCACTGCGCTATCTGTACGCTCGAGAGGTTTATGAGCAGAGCGGCGACTTGAAGACGGTCGCCTCGCACCTGGGGCATCGCC
>JBFYTF010000560.1:0-8721 GCA_041300865.1 Anaerolineae bacterium | reverse complement strand
CTAGGCACCTCCTACTGTAAAAGAAATTGCGGGTCGGGGCAGGTAACGATACAGGCAGGGTGGGCCCCAGTGCCGACCACAAAGAGGCGACGCCTCGCGGTCATCGCTGCCAGGAGCCAGGAGCGCACCGACATTCCTCCCGTGGATCCGCCACGGCCGAAAGCCTGAGGCGCCGCCCTGCTTGGCCGGAACCGCACGGACGATGCTCCCTGCCGTGTACGCCCTGCTCCAGGAGCACGTCTTTCTGCAAGACGTCCCATTCTGGCTTGACAGACGCACGGTGATGAAGCGCTCTTCTTCCATCGCGGCGATCTGGATCTGGACGGGATGCTGGGGTAATCTCGGAGTACTGCCGCAGCCTCTTCAGGGGCACACGGTGCTAGCAAAGGTTCTGTGCAGCCTTGTTTGGGTCGCATCCAAAGTCGATTCCCACAGTGATTTCTCACCGGTTCGCCGCTGCCAGATTTGCCAGGTTCCTACCTGGTATAAACAAGATGTATGCCCCCGAGCGAATTCGAGCGCACACCATGTCGCCACTCTTGCAGGACTGAAAACTTGTCGGAAGGAGTATACCACAACCGGCGAGAATCGCAAATCGGCGTCGGGTCCGCTTTGGCGATCCTGACGTGATTTTTCAGCCACTCGGCCCCAGAGAACCGCGTCGAGACCTCACTACTGGCCGCATGCTTGACCATAACCGACAAGGCGGCGACCAAGCCATGCCCCTTGTAGCTGTGGTTCAGATTCGGCAAGGTCAAGAACACGAACGGCTTGTCGAGGGCCTCCATGTGTTGGATCGAGTGACCTGGGGCAGGTCTAGTGCTGGCCCAGTGCGCTAGGCCAATTGGCTCCACTCTGTCCCGTCGGCCTTGAGAATCTTGGGCCCCATCAGCGCGTCCGGTGCGACGAGTTGGCGGGCAGTGATGCGGCCTGTGCTTGGCTGCAGGCTGGATGTTGACGCCGCCCGCGGCTTGCCCCCCAACTCGGCGACGACTGGTTACGGCCGCCAATACGGCATCTGGTCGTCGGCCGAGTCGTTCGTCAGGTTGGTGGCCCCCGATCCGCCTGTCCCGGCTGTCGGTGGCGCGGCGGACATGACATAGATCTCCCAATTGCCGTCGCGGTTGCTCTGGAAGGCGATCAGGGTGCCGTCGGGCGACCAGGCCGGCGCCCAGTCGTCGGCCGGGTCCTCCGTCAGGTTCGTCAGACTGGTGCCATAGATGTTGATGACATAGATGTCGGCCGGCCCGTCGTGGGACGAGCGGAAGGCGATGCGCGTGCTATCGGGCGACCAGGCGGGCGAGTAGTCGATGGCCTGGTCGTCGGTCAGCCTCCGCACCGCAGTGCTGACGACGTCCATGACATAGAGATCTTAGATGCCGGCTTCCCGGTCGCGGTCGGAGACGAAGGCGATCATGGTGCCATCGGGTGACCAGGCTGGCGCAAAGTCGTCGGCCGGGTTGTCCGTCCAGCGGGTTGGCTTTGTGCCATCGGCATTCATGACATAGATCTCGTTGTTGCCATCGCGCCGGGAGGTGAAGGCGATGTGCATCCCGTCGGGGGACCAGGCGGGAAAGCCCTCGTCGATGTCGGGCGTGTCCGTCAGGTTCACCGGGTCGCTGCCATCCGCATTCATGACCCAAATGTCGCTCGTGGTCAGTCCAAAGGCGGTGTAGACGATGCGTGTGCCGCCTGTGCCGCCCCCAGGCGGCGCCGGCGACCAGGGGCCGGCGATGGAGTCGGCGTCCCCGTGGGTCAATCGGCTGAGGTAGTAGCCGCCTGTGCCGCCTTCGAGCGGCGCGATGTTCATGACATACAGGTCGCGGTAGTCGCCGCCACGTGTGGAGTCAAACACCGGTTGTTCCAGTCCCACCTCACCGCCGGTCTCTCCCTCCCGGGTCTCCACGCCACAGTTGAGGGTGACGGTATAGAGCTGTTGCTCCGGCGCCACCTCGCAGGCGGAGATCGGCTGGTCGTCGGGACAGTTGGCCGACTCGTCCGGCGCCCACATGGCGGCAGCGAGGCAAACCTGGTCGTCCTGGCGATAGCCCGCCGCCGTGCCCGTTGGGCCGTCGGCCACGAACATCGGGTCTGCGGTCCAACCCTGTTCGGCCAACATGCTGCCCAGCGCGCTCACCACCGCCGCCGGGCTCTCGAACTGCACGCCGGTACCGGTGATCGTTGCCTGGCAGCCGGTGCCCGTCGCGCCGGTGACGGGATCGTCGAGGGGCTCTTCCGTCACTGTCGGAACCAGATCGTCCAGCGTGTGGGACATGGCCTGCGCCTGCCCGTTACACACCTCCTCTGCCAAGGGCTCGATGGTCGCTGCCGCGGTGGCCGGCGGGGCGGAGCCAGGGACGCACTCCCCGTCATAGTACGCCCAAACGTCACACTGAGAGCCATCTTTGAAGGTGCAGGTGCCCTGTTCGTCGTCGGCACCCGCGTTGCCCGTGAAGGCGTACTCGCCGCCCGTGATGGCGCAGTACACCGCCGCCGGCGTGGTATCGCCGGTGACCTTCACGCCGCCCACCGGGCAATCGCCGCGCAGCAGCGCCCATTCCTCACACTGCCGGTTGTCCTCGAACAGGCAGATGCCATACTGCCCGCCATCCTCACGAGTCTGGATCGACAGCGTGCCTCCCTGGGCCACGCAGTTCTCGGAGGCAGGGTTTGGAACCTCCGCTGGGGGTACGTCAGCCTCGTTTGCCGGGGCACATTCGCCCCGGTAGAAGGCCCACTCCTCGCACTCGGAGCCCTCGGGGAAGAGGCAATAGCCGACTTGCCCGCCCGCTTCGTCGCGGATCTCTAATTCGTAGCCTTGGTCGATACAAAACTCGGAGGCCGGATTGGGCATATCGGACGCCGGCTCTGTGGGGGTGGCGGTCAGCTCCGGTTGCGCGCCACAGGCAGCCACCAGAAAGGCCGCCAGAATCATTGCAATGACCATCGTGTGCTTCATGAAAAACCCTCCTTCTAGAGCCGACAAGAGGGCCGGCAGCGACACCGCCGGGCTGCCCTCCAAGACTCGGCCCGTGAATGGCACCCGACCCAGCCAGCTGAGAGCCAGAGCGTCCGATTTCTGCCTGGGTTCCAAAGCGCCGTCCCCGGCATCAACCCTGAAGTACAAGCCTTCGGGGACGGCGGCTTTGGCACTACGGATCACTTGTCTCGCCGAGGCTGCAGGCGATCATTAATAACCGTCTTGTCGGTAGTTGCACTCCCCCGTGTCGGGATCATAGGACGGCACCGCCATCGTCTCGTCGATCTGGGCGTACGGATTGCCAACCCCATTCGGGTGGCTGTACTTTGCCGGAATATCCCGCGTGCCGGGAACCGGCTGGGGCATCGAGTTGTACTCAAAGTCCGAGACGACGCCTCTCTGCTCGAGGATCTGATCCTCGGATACGGTGATCACCATGAGGTCGAGGGACCAAGTGATACGGGCTGCATCCTCCTTCGGTTTCGGATCCCTGCCCTGAACCACGTTGCAGTGCTGCATCACGCTTTTCATGGCGCATTCGACCGTGTCATCGGACACCGGGAAATGGGTGGCGACGGTGAGCCGGGGACGGGGGTCGATCTGGCTCAGGAGATAGCCGAAGGCGCCCTGGGGTGTGTGAGAGCTGTTCTGAACCATCTGGATCTGTTGGACGACGGGGTTGTCAAGGGGTGGCAGCTCCGACAGGTGAGTAGCCTTCATGGCCCACACCTGCGCCGGAACGATCATTTCGTGGATGAACACATTTACGCCCTTGCCCGCGCTTTTGGCCTGTTCGATGCAGTGATATTCGGGCTTGGTGTCACTGGAGTAGATCATGGACAAGGTTTGGTCGGGATGGTCGGGTGGGGTCCACTCGAGCTTGTAGCCGAGGGAGCCCTTGCGGGCATGGATCACCGGGAAGTGGGTGATCTTGACGCCGGTATGCTGGTTGTGGTAGGCGATGTTGTCTCCCTCGACCTCCCCGTACTTCTCCCAGTCCAGCTCGATGGGGACCATGGCGTAGGCATCGTTGGGTGGATCATCACCTACGGGAATGGGGTCGCACGGCAATCCCCAGTTTTCTGGGAGAAGTTTGGGATCGGGGGGATCAAAGGGCGTATAGCTGGTTTGCTGGAAGCTAAAGCTCTCGGTGTGCCACCGGCAGGCTGCTCGGAGATGCTCGCAGAAGGTCTTGACGCCATCGTCGTAATACGTGCCCGAACCGGGCGGACTCTCCATCCCCGAATTTCTGGGACCCCAGACGTAGAGGGGGGAAAGGCGGTCTGCGGATGGGCCGAAGCAGTAGATGTGGGTCAGGTCGCTCATATGATCGCCGTGAAGGTGGTTCAGGAAGACCTTGTTCATCCGGCCAAAGCCGACGTTCATGGCGTTGTAGTTGGTGCACACCCCGGAGCCGCAATCAAAGATAAAGTGGTCCAGGGGCATCTGCCTGGCCTCGTCCCAGCCCACCTCTACAAAGATGCTCATCATCTGCTGTTTTTTGCGCAGATTGCCGGGGATGGAGGAGCCCATGAACGTGATCCGCATCTCGTCTGCGCCCAGCTTGGGGATGGTCGATCTGGTTTCCCCGCTGAAGGGGTAAAACGGCGGCAGTTGATCAAAGTAGACATACCGCTCGGACTCGATGGGGTGATCCCACCTACAGGCAGGCCCGTCGGGACAAATGCACGTATCGTCTTCGCACACCTGTGCTGCGGCAGCGCTGCCCACCTGGGGGCCCATTAGGGCGCCCCCGACCGCCAACCCGCCCACGGCGACGCCTGAAAGTTTCAACACCTCTCGTCTCGTCAGTTCAGCCCGCCCAGTGTTCTCGGACTTTTCCATCGCTTCTTCTCCTTTCTTGATTTGGATTTCCACAGATAGTAGGCCAACAGGCTGATGGCCGCCCCTTCTTGAGCTCCGGACTTGAGGACTTGATAGCGAGCCAGGGCATGACAGCCAAGCTGACCAGGGCCGAGCCAAACAAGCGAACAAAGGTCGCTGGCGCGGCATCCGGTGTTACGCCAGGCGCGCCGGCGATGGGGCCCGGGACGAGCACGAGGCCCGTCCCGAAGAGGGCTTCAATCACCGGTGCCACCAGGAAAACTGTGTTCATGTCGCTCCGTCCTTGAGCTGCCCCAGGTAGGTTGCATCTCGGAGGTGCAACCTACCTGCAGTTTCGCTATTGATGGGCCAGCAACCGGCTGTAGAGGTTTTCCGGAGGCTCGTAGTAGGCAGCGGGATTAGGACCGATGTCTATCGTCACCGAGCCGATCGTCCCGGTGAAAGCGTTGTCGCCGACTGGGTACTCCTCCGTCACCGGCAAGGCCAAGTCGCAGCCCACATCCAACGTCTCATCGAAGGAAAACTGGAAGGGCACCGTCCTGTCGATGCGCCCTTCGCTCACCTTCTTGCCGCCCACGTACAGCGCTCCTATGCCGCCCGCGCCTGGTTGATCGCCCCCGTCGTAGGTGAACTTGTACTCCACCAACACCTTCCCGGTCGGCAGCGGGTCCGGTGCGGCCACATTGTACCGCTGGACTCCCAGCCAGTTGTGGCAGTACTTGAGCCGCCCGTCCAAGACATACAGCGACCAGCCGCCAAAGCGGCTGCCCTGGGCCACGATCACGCCATTGGCTCCGCCAGCCGGCACCTCCAGCTCGGCGCTGATGGTGTGGGACTTGTTCTTCACGTTCGGCACAGTGTTCTCCATCAGGCGGACCATGCCTGGATACAAGGTCACCGAGGTCCGGCCCGCCATCAGGTCTGGCCGTCCCGCCACCTCCGGGTTCATGCGCTCGGACCTGCGATCGTCGAGGGGAAAGACGTTGTAGCGCGCAGCCTCGATCATGAACAGGTCCTGTAGCTCGGCCAGCTCCTCTGGGTGCTTGTCGGCCACATTATTCGCCTGGCTCCAGTCGGTCGCGCCGTCGTACAGCTCCCAGACGTCTTCGCTCCATGGTTGCGTCGCCCCCTGCCCGATCGGCGAGCGGTGCAGTACTACGGCGCTCCAGCCTTCATGATAGATGCCCCGGTTCCCCCAGAGCTCGAAATATTGCGTCGTGTGACGCTCGGCCGCCTTGGCATCGTCAAAGGTGTAGGCCAGGCTTGTGCCTTCGATCGGCTTTTGGGTAACGCCGTGGACCATCACCGGCGCAGGCAGGCCGGCGCATTCGAGGATGGTGGGCACGATGTCAATCACATGGGCAAACTGGCTGCGAATCTGGCCCTTGGCCTTGATGCCTTCTGGCCAGAGCAGTGCCATGCCGTTGCGCGTGCCGCCCCAATGAGAAGCAACGGCTTTCGTCCATTGATATGGGCAGTTCATGGCGTGTGCCCAGCCGATTGGGTAGTGATTGTACGCTTGGGCCGTGCCCAGGTCATCGTAGTGCGCCAGGATATTCTCGGGCGTGTCCGGCACCATATTGGTGCTCAGCATCTCGTTATAGGTGCCAAGCAGCGTCCCCTCCGCGCTGGCACCATTGTCGCCCGCGATATAGATGAACAGCGTGTTGTCCAGAACCCCGAGATTCTCCAGAGCGTCCAGGAACCGCCCCGCGTGGTAGTCGGTGTGCTCGGCAAACCCGGCATAGACCTCCATCAGGCGCGCCGCGACGCGCTGCTCGTCGGCAGTCAACTGATCCCAGGGCTTGACGCCCGGTGGCCGGAGCGTCAGTTGGGCCTCTTGGGGAACCAGGCCCAGCTTCTTCTGGTTCGCCAGCGTGGCCTCGCGCACCGCATCCCAGCCTTGGTCGAACTTGCCGGCGTACCTGTCGCTCCACTCTTTTGGCACATGGTGCGGCGCGTGGGTGGCGCCAAAGGAGAGATAGGCGAAGAACGGCTTGTCGGGCACCAGCGCGTGCTGCGACTGCGCCCAGGCAATGGCCTGGTCCACCAGGTCGGGGGTGAGGTGATAATCCGGATCATCGGGCGGCTCTACCAGCGCCGTGCCGTCGTACAGCCCCGGCGCCCACTGATTCGTCTCGGCGCCGACAAAGCCGTAGAACTTCTCAAAGCCCTCACCCGTCGGCCAGCGATCGAACGGCCCGGCGGGACTGACCTCCCAGACGGGCGTCTGGTGCATCTTGCCAAAGGCGGCCGTACTGTAGCCGTTGAGCCGCAGCACCTCGGCGATGGGGGCCACGGTGTTGGGACGGACCGAGGTGTAGCCCGGCGCGTTGCTGGCAAGCTCGGTGATGATGCCCATACCGCAGGTATGGTGGTTGCGTCCCGTAAGCAGCGCCTGGCGCGTAGGCGAGCACATGGCCGTGGTGTGGAAGCGGTTATAGGCCAGGCCATCAGCCGCCACTCGTTCAAGGGTAGGCATCTGGCACGGGCCGCCGAAGGCGCTGGGCGCGCCAAAGCCCATGTCGTCGATCAGCACGATCACCACGTTGGGTGCGCCCTCAGGTGGCCGCAATGGTTGCATGGGTTGGTATTGCACATCCTCGCCATATACCGCGGCAGGGCTTGGGCCAGGGATGTCGGGCCTGGGCAGGATTTCCCGGCCGACCGGCTCGGCCCCGCCGGTCTCGGCCAGTGCTCGATCCCCCCTTATGGCGCTCAGTCCTGCCAGCGCCGTGCTGGCGCCTGCCAGTTTGACGAAATCGCGCCGTGACAGATCCATTCTGTCCTCCATTGCTTTTGGTTTTCTCCGGTAACCGGGTTCGCGATGAGTCAAAGGGCGTCAGAAAACAGATGCGGAGACGCGGTGACACGGAGAGGGTTCCCCGCGTCTCCGTGACAGTGTATCACCGCCTGCCCCAGCCTCCGCCTCCTACCCACACGTCACGTCTCCGGTGACTGGGTCGGTCTGGGCAACTGGTGGTCACACTGCTCATTCAGATAGAAGAACAACGGCCGCAGGCCGGCGAACAACTGGCGTTCGCCCGTGGAAGGGCTCTCAAGGGACGCGCGCCACTGCCATTCTCCCTGGCACCGGGCGCGCCATAGACGCAGGACGTACGTCTGGTAGCCATCGGGTTCATCGCTCATCGGGATTCCTTTTCTTCTCGTGAACCCACTATACGCCCTGATCGTGCTGGGATCGTGCGGGAAACGTGCCGGGGCGGCGCTCGTTGGCGATTTTGTGCGATTTGTAGTATATTGTCAGCGAAGAGAGGAGACAAGGGGTTGGCTCACCTGGCACTGGCGCTGTTGGGTCCCTTCCAGGCCGCGTTGGACGGCGAATCGTCCAAAGGGCCGAATTCTGCTCGCCTGCGCGCCCTGTTGGCCTATCTCGCCGCAGAGAGCGGGCGGGAGCACCCCCGCGAGCAGCTGGCCCCCTTGCTATGGCCGGAGCGGCCCGACCAGGAAGCGCTCAGTGCTCTACGTTACGCCCTCTCGAACCTCCGCAGCGCCCTGGGCGATCGAAGATCGGCCGGCGACCTCAGGGCGGGCCCACCCTTTTTGCTCCTGACCCGCACCAGCGTGCGGTTCAACCCAGGCAGCGACCACTGGCTCGATGTGGCCGAGTTCCAGGAACTGAGCAGCCGGTTGGACGTGGCAGACCTGGAGCGAGCAGTGTCGTTGTACCGCGGCCCCTTTCTGCACGGCTTGTCAGTGAGGGAGAGCCCTGCCTTTGACGAATGGATGCTGCTCAAGGGCGAGGAAACCCGGCGGAGTATGTTGTCCGCGCTCGGCCGGCTGACCTCTCTCCAGATGGCGCGCGGAGAACATGCCGAGGCAGCACGCTGGGCGCGGCGGCAGCTCGAACTGGAGCCATACCGGGAGCAGGCGCA
>JBFYTF010000490.1:0-3683 GCA_041300865.1 Anaerolineae bacterium | reverse complement strand
CCCGCCCATCACCCCTATCGCCCCGTTCACCGCATGCCTGTCAGCCGCCCAGGACGGCCACGACCCGGTTCCGGTCGCCCAGCTCGGCGGCCGGGATCAGGTTGCTGCGCAGCAGCCGGCCGTTGAGGACCAGGCTGCGCACCCCCCGGCAGCCCGCCCCTGGATTCTGAACCTCGACCTCGACCAGGTGCCCGCGGAAGCGCCGCCTGGCCGTATACCCCGGCCACCTGCTGGGGATGCAGGGGTCCAGGCGCAGGCCGTCGACTTCGGGCCGCAGCCCGAGGATGTACTGTGTGGCAGCAAAGTAGGCCCAGGCGGCGGCCCCCGTGAGCCACGCAGTGCGGGCGTTGCCGGCGCGGGGCGAGTAGGTGGAATAGGTCGTCTGTCCCTGGACGTAGGGCTCCATCTGGCGGACCTCGGCACGGTCGTTGTACGCCGCCGGCATGGAGGCGCGATAGGTCGCGTACGCCCGGTCGCCGTCCCCCAGCAGGCAGTCGGCCATCACGCCCCAGCCCTGGGTGTGGTTAAAGATGCCCGCATTCTCTTTCACGCCGGGGTTAAAGACAACAGCGCGCATGACGTCGATGGGCGTCCGCACAAATGGCGGGGCCGAGAGCATGAGCCCATAGGGCGTCGCCAGCCGCTCGTGGACGGTCTGCATGCAGCGCGCGGCCTGCTCGGCCGTGGCCGCGCCGCTGATGACCGCCCAAAGCTGGGTGTTGAGGTAGACCTGCCCTTCGTCCGCGAGGTGCGTGCCGTAGACGGTGCCGTCCTCGCCGATGGCCCAGATGAACCACTCCCCATCCCAGGCGCAAGCCTGGATGCTGGCGTCAAGATTGTCACGCTGCGCCAGAGCCCAGGCGGCTTCATCCTCCCTGCCCAACTGCGCGGCAATCTCGGCATAGACCGTCAGGCCCAGGCGGAGCTGGAAGGCGACGAACAGGCTTTCACCATGGTAGCCCAGGCGGAGACAGTCGTTCCAGTCGGCCGCCAGGCCGCAGGGCAGGCCGTGACTGCCGCGGCGCTCCAGGTTGAATTCCAGGGCGCGGCGGAGGTGGCCCAGGACCGTCGCTTCGCCCCGGTCGGCGTAGGGCAGCACGCGGTCATAGAAACCCACGTGGCCCGTCTCGCCCACCAGGGCCGGGACGGCGTTAAAGAACCACAGGCAGTCGTCGGAGCGGAGCTCGTGCGGGTCGGGGCCCTGCTCGTGCCCGGGTCGGTGCTCAAAGGGCCTGACGATGGGCATGGCTCCGCCGTTGGCCATCTGGCCGGTGAGCATGAGCTCCAGCCGTTCCTGGGCCGCCGCGGGAATGGCAGCCGTCACGCCCAGGATGTCCTGCACCGAGTCGCGAAAGCCCAAGCCGTCGCGCTCGCCGTTGTACACCAGGCTGGCGGCCCGCGACCAGGCAAAGGTGACCAGGCAGTTGTACGGGCCCCAGACGTTGAGGGTATGGTTCAGATCCTCGTCGGGGGCGTCCACGACCAGGCTGCCCAGGCGGGCGTGCCAATGCTCCTTCAGCCGCTGCAGCTCCAGTGCCGCGCGCTCGGTTGAGCCAAACTGGGACGCGGTCTCCTTGCCTACCGTCCGCGCGTCGCCGATGCCCAGCATGACCAGGACGTCGCGGCTCTCCCCCGGCGCCAGGGACAGGCCGGCCTGCAGGCAGCCGCAGGCGTTATCGCCGTAGGCGTTGCTGCCCGTGCACTGCCCGCTCTCCACGACCCACGGGTTGTGATAGCCCCGGTAAGGCCCGAGGAACGCCTCACGGCTCGTGTCGTAGCCGGCCAGCGGCGCGCCGGCCAGGGCCATCCAGGCGTGGCGGGCGATGTCGTGCACGAAAAAGCCCCCCGCCTCGGGGGTCAGGTTGTCCTGAATGGCGATGCGCAGCAGGTCGTCCACCAACCCGCCGCGCACGATAAACAGAGAATACTGGAGGTTCACCTGGTCCTGGACGGTGTCCCACTGGTTGGTGAACTCGCAGAAGGTAAAGACCGAGATGTGGCGGAGCCGGTCGCCCTCGTTTGTCACGCGCAGCCACCAGTACTCGAAAGCCTGTCCCAGGGGCACAAAGTAGGTCGCCTCGCCGGCGATGCCGCCATAGTGCGACTCGATGGTCGTGTAGCCCGTTCCATGGCGGCAGGTGGACTGGTAGCGGTCCAGGGGCTTGCCCACGGGCTGCCACGAGGCCGACCAGTAGTCGCCGCTCTCGGCGTCACGCAGATAGAAATAACGGCCCGGTTGGTCGGTCGGGACGCTGTTGAAGCGCAGGCGCAGGAAGCGCCCGCGGGCACCGGAGCGGTAGAAGCCATAGCCGCCGGCGTTGTTGGTGATGATCGCCCCGTACTCTATCGAGCCCAGGTAGTTGCTCCACGATTGGGGGGTATCGGGCCGGGTGATGACGTACTCCCGGGCCTCGTCGTCAAAGGTGCCGTATCTCATGCCACCCCGGCTCCCTCGCCGGCGGTGCCCACGGCTTTCAGCAGGCGCAGAGCGCGGAGTGTCACCCACTTGTTCGGCTGGCGCTTGGGCCCAAAGTCCACCCAGGTCTTGCCCGCGTAGTCGTACTCCAGCGACCAGCGGCCATGCCCATCCTGCTTGTCGCGGATGAGGGCCAGGGCATTGGCCAGGCGGGGGTCGCCGCCATGGCCGAGGGCTACGAGGGCCTCCACGAGCTGCAACAGGTCGGTGACGTAAAAGACCGGGAAGCCAAACTTCCACCAGTTGCCGCTGGGCTTGTCGCTGTAGCCGGTCGGATAGGCCGCCGTCGCCGGGTCGATGCTCAGCAGCCAGGCCACGCCCTGCTCGATGGCCCGCTCCACGAGGGGCGTGCGGCGCCCGGCCGGCCAGCGGCCGAAGGCGAGCAGTACTTTCACGGCGCCCCAGGCACAGGGCAGCTTGTCGTTGGCCCCGCAGGCAAACAGCGGGCCGCACTTGCCGGCGTAGTAGCGCGCGGCGGCCTCGCGGTCGGTGTGGGGCGCCAGGCCCTCGCCCGTAGTTGTGCGCGCCAGCCACTCAAAGGCCACCTCCAGCCGCTCAGGAGCGCAGCCCAGGGCCAGCAGCGCGTAGCACAGGTTGCCCTGGAGGCAGTCGAGCGCGGTCGAGGGGGTGCCCTGCATGCCAAACTGTCCCCCGGGCAAGAGGGCGTGCGCCAGCAGGTAAGCGCAACCTTGCCCGACCCGCTCGTCAAGCTCCGGCGAAGCGCCGAGCTGGGCCAGGGTGATGATCGACCAGACGGTGCTCCGGTACTTGGGCAGGTAGCCCGGCCCCGGCTCGGCCCAGTAGCCGGCGGGATCCATGGCCTCCAGAACCTGGGCGATGGGCCCCCGGGCGTGGGCCTCCCGGCGCGCGGCGAGCAGCTCGCCGTCGTCGCCGGGCCGGTCCAGGAGGTCGCGCAGCGCCAGGTAGCGCACCCCCGGGCAGCCAGGCTCCAGCAGCCACGACAGAGAATCGCCCCGCAGTTGTCCTCGCCACGGCATGATCACCTCCCGCCCCGGCCCGCCGGGCCTCACGGCCGGCACGTGCTGTCCTCAAGGCGCCGCGGAACGAAAGGGCAAAGGCGTCCACTACGCCGCCGGCTTGTCCGCGATCTCCCTGGCCCACGCGGCAGCGCGCTCTACCTCGCCCTCCACGAGCGGACCCTCTTTGCCCTGGACGAAAAAGGCACCCGGAGACCCGACGGGAGTGC
>JBFYTF010000436.1:0-3084 GCA_041300865.1 Anaerolineae bacterium | reverse complement strand
GCCCGTAATCGGAGGCAGCCTCAGCAACCGGATCCTGGCGCAACGAATCCAGATCCTTCTCATCGGCGGACACCTCCTCGACCGCCTCATCTTCGCCATACATCCTGACAATCGTATCCTGGGGATAGCGCGCGGCATGGATTTCTGCAACCTGCCTTGCGCGACTCAAGGGCAGATCCTTGCGCAGATGCTGACCGCAGGTCGTGAAGTCCGCGGCATTGAGGACCTTGCGGTGGCGGGTGCAGTACCCGACCGGCAGACCCAGCGCGCCGTATTGAAGGACGTTGAACCAGCAATTTTGGCAGGCGTGCAGCATCAGGCTTTCTCGAAGATTCGGTGAATCGCGGTTTGCGGCTCAGACGTTGCCCGAAAGTCCAGGAGGTGCTCGGACCATTGTTCGACGTAACGCCGGGCCTGCATGACCTCGAAGGGGTCGTCCCATTTCGCCTTGCCCTTGCCGTTTCCCTTCATCAAGGACAACAGGGCCGAATTGCCGATGTGCCCGACGCCGTTCGCTTGGGCCGCTTTTACGGAGGTCTTCCAAACGCCCCCCGACTGTGCGAAGTGGCTCGCCGCCGCCATCGACTCCGAGGCAGACAGGTAGGGTGTCTCGCGACCCGGCCCTTCCAGATAGAGAACGTGTCTGATGATGGAGTCGTTCGCGGCCGCAACGGGGACCCGAACCCCAGTGCTGGCATCCCCTCTCAGGAGGGGGTCGCGGCTCGCATTCCATTTCTTCGGTGCGGTCATGGGTGGTACCTGGGGGTCTCGTGCCGGTGCTGGTGGATTCGTGCCGTCAAGTGGTCGGTGCCCCCTGGGTCAGGCATCGGTGGTCTCGGAGCCGAGCGATCCGGCCGGCAGGGACCCGAGGATGGCGGCGGGGAGGCACTCAGCCAACTCCTGGGCCAGGGCGTCGAGCCGACGGGCGAGGTCGGTTGGGTAGGGCTCGACGAGGGGGAATTGCTGCAAGCCGGTGCCTGTGAACTCATAGAAGTTCTCGAAGGCGTCGGTCGTTTGCCGCGCACCTTTGGTATCAACCGTACTGCCCTTGTTGTGAAACACCTGCTTGATCCAGAAGCATGCGGCGGAGCTGTTGAGGAGACCGAGCAGGGCCAGGTGGTCGTCTTCGGTCGCGCTGGCCGGCAGTTTGATGACCGGCGCCGATCTGTTGAACACCTTGCCGCCGCGGTCTAAGACGAAATGGTTGTGGGTGGCGACGAAGGCGAAGCCTATGGAGAGCGGTCGGAGGAATCGGTTGGGGAAGAACATCGAGTGCTCGTACCACCGCAAGCCGCGGTCCTCAATGTAGTTTCCGAAGTCCCTTCGTTCTCTAAGTAGGCGACGCAATCCCCACATGTGTTGCTGGAAATTTTCCGGTGGCGGGGAAAGGGCCACCGCCGTTCCGTGGTCATAGGGGAACAGTGCATTTACGAAAATGTTGGTCTGGTAGTCCCGGACTCCCTCGCCTTCCACGAGGGGCACGGAAACGGCCGCTAGGTCGAACCGCCGGCAAAACTCGGGCGGGACGTAGAACGCATTGTCCTCGCCGGTGTGCGTGGTTCGCCCGAGATCTGCAACCTGATCAGCCAGTCGGCGACTCGCGACCGACTCGATGGCATCCCGCAGGTCCGCCGCCCCTCCCCCCCCGATACTCCAGGGGTGCCGTGCGAATGTCGCCCTTGGCACGTCCGAGACGCTGACGTACTCCCCCTCGCTTCCCGGCCGGTCCACCTGGGCGAGGATCGCGCTCCAGACCAGCCCCTTGGCCGCGTCCTCGGGAACGGATGGCTCACCTTTGATGCCCATAACGGTGCGTACGCCCGCCTCGACCGGCCGGCGGTTACGGCCGAACAGGATGACGGTTGGGGTTCCGTGGCCGGGAATATAGGCACCCGAGGTAGCAATAACGTGGGTGAGATCGACCCGGGGCAGGAAGGTCTCGGTTAGCTTCTTCCCGAATTCCCGCTTCATGAAGGAGTCCGCGGCGATGAGTCCGACATAGCCTGCGGGCCGGGCGTCCGATGGGGGCAGAGCAAGGTCGAAGAAGCGCTCCGTGAAGGGAACGACCAGCGAGTAGGATCGATGGCAGGAGGGATACAACTGCCGATAGAGGGTACTGAGCGCCGAATCCTTGACGGTGATGTAGGGCGGATTCCCGACCACGGCATGGTACCGCTGGCCCAGGATGCGATTGACCGCCTCCAGGTCCTCGGTGGCATAGGCGTGGGCGAGGCCGCGGCTGCCCAGGTTCTCCGCCTCCCCGCCCAGGTCCAGGGCGCTGAAGCGCTGCCCATGGATCAGGCTGTCGCCGACGGCCACATGGACCTGGAAGTCCGGGGCGTCCGCCAGGCGCCGGATGCCGGCGGCGGCCAGGGCCGCCATGGTGAGCCGGAAGCGGGCGATGGCGACGGCGTAGGGGTTGAGGTCCACCCCGTAGACGCCGTCCAGGGCCCGCTGGGCCAGGTCCGGGAGGTTGCGGGCCGGCTCGTTGGTGGCCCAGAGGTCGAACAGCCTCCGGAAGGCCCCAAGCAGGAAGTGCCCCGAGCCGCAGGTGGGGTCGATGAGCCGGACCACCCGGTAGCCGAACTCCGCCAGGGCCGGGGTCAGGGTGCGGTCGAGGATGAATTCCTCCACGAAGATGGGCGTCTGGAGCAGGGCGTACTTCTTGCGCACGGGCTCCGAGAGGTCCTGATAGAGGTCGCCGAGGAAGCGGGTGTCAGGACCCTCACCCCCTACCCCTCCCCCAGGGGGGGAGGGGAGGGCGGCGCGGAAGTCGAACTTGACCTGGCCGGTATCCGGGTCCACCGCCCGCAACAGGTCGAGCAGGGCCTTGGCCCCGTCGCCGGTGGCGCCGATCCGCCAGAGGGGGTTGTGGTTGCGGTCGAAGAGCCCGCCCATGGCCGGCAGCCGGGCGGCGTCCTCGAAGCAGGCGCGCAGGTAGTGTTCGTCCGAGTCCAGGGGTCGGGCCCGGAAGAACTGCTCGTAGCGGTCCTGGGCCAGGTCGCGCTGGGCCCGGGTGGCCCCGGACAGCCAGGGCCGCTCGCACAGGCCGTTGTCCTCGATGAAGCGCAGGTACACGCAGGC
>JBFYTF010000402.1:0-6643 GCA_041300865.1 Anaerolineae bacterium | reverse complement strand
GGCTCCAGGTCAAAGCGCGGCGCGATGACTACGCGGTTGGGAACAGGCTCGGACAGGGGATACGCCCGCCAGAAAAGCTCGGCAGCGCAGGAGAAGATGGCCAGCCCAGGCTGGCGCCGGTGGCCGTTGGTCTTCAGGTATACGCTGACGATCTCGATGTCTTCCTGGATTTGCTTACGGCAGTCGGCCCGAGTGCCACATTCCTCCAATCGTGTTCGGGCCTGGCGCATAAACTCTTCGAAGGCGGCTTGGCGGTGTTGGGGTGTATCCAATTGTAGATAAGCGCTCAACACGACGTGGCCATGGCCGTTAAACGACTCGAGCAGTTCCAGGTCTCTCTCCGGGATCAACCAAACCTCCGCGCAACGCGTCCTGTTGATGAAGGGCCTCGGCAGTAAAGTACATGACAGGCGGCATGGAAAGTATAGCATAGCGCCGGAAGGGGTGTCAAATCAAGGCGGGACGTTGGCGCTGCGCCCCTGCCAGCAGTGCAACCCGGGGCGCAGGGAGGGCGGGGGGCCCAGCTACTCCGTAACCATCTGCCGGCCGGCCAGGGGCAGATACACCTTCTCACCGCTCACGGTTAGAAAGACGGCGCTGAAGGCGCCCCAAGACCCGGCAGCGTCGCGGCCGCGCAGGTAGAGGATGTGCCGACCGGGTGCCAGGCCGGCAGTGACCAGGCTGGTCTGGACGGTCTCAACCTGGGAGTCAAAGGTGCCGTCGAGGGGCAGCAGGGGTTGAGCGACCGGCGTCGCCCCCTCAGCCCAGGGCGGGATGTCCACGTACAGCTCGCCGCCGGCAATGTTCTGCATGGGCTCGAGGCCACCGGCAGCACTGTAGCGTGTGTCGTCGAGCGTGGCCCGCACCTGGACGGCCGTGTCCCGGCCGGTGACTGCCGGCACCACGGACAGGTCCCGGGCGTCAGGCCCGGCCGGTATCTGGTAGGGGGTGCGGGCGACCTTGGCGGCATAGGTCAGCGCCAGCAAATTGCCGGGCAGGATCATGTCCTCGAAGTCCGTGCAGGTTGCAGCAAACTCGCGGCCGACTTCGAAGCAGTAGGCAGCGAGCCCCAGCTCGCCGTAGGCAAAATCGTCCGTCGTGCCCGAGGTAGGGTAGAGGGCCCAGGCCTGCTCCGGGCGCGAAGCGTTCAGGTAGGCCAGCTTGCGCCCAAAAGTCTGCAGTGCCGTGCTGTTGGGGGCCAGGTTCGGGGTAAAGCCCCACGGCCACATCACTTTAGGCCCAAAGGCGTGCAGGTCGACAAAGACACCGGTCGCATCGGTGCGCACGGGCGCCTCCAGGTCGGGAAGGCGCTGGTCCGGGTACTCGGCACGGAGATAGGCCTGTATGGCGGCCACTTCGGGCTCCGAAACGGGCCCCGGGCCGCGGTACACATCTGAGCATGGCTCGGGGCTAGAACCGTCGCAGCAGCCCCAGGCGAACTCGAAGTTGCGGTTGAGATCCACCCCCCAGCTGGCCGGGTCGCTGCAGCCGTCGTCGTTGTCGGTGTTCTTGCGCCAGAAAGCGCCCGCTTCGACCATCTTGCGGCCGTCGGGGTTACCCTGGAGCATGAGGTGGATCTCGTGGTGATCCAGCAGCCAGGTGACGTCGGCGTCGAGGCCGTAACTGCCCAGAAGATGCTCGGCAAAGCGGGTCGCCAGCTCGGCCGGGGCAAGCTCCCGGCCGTGGATGGAAGCCAGGATAAAAAGCTTGGGCTTGGGGCCGGGCAGGGCGGCGTTGGTCAGGCGCAGCACCCGCAGGTCGTAGCCCGGCAAGTCCGGTCCGGTAATGGTCGCCTTTTCCCAGGAGTCACCGATGTCGATCCAGCTGGCCAGACCAGGGTAGGCGACCGCCAGGGCGGCGGCGGAGGCGTAGGTCTCATCCACGGTGCGGTAGCAGGGAAAGCCGGGGATGCCGGCCACTTGCCCTGGCAGTGCCACCCGGGGGGCGGTCAGCTCTTCCGTCCGGGCGGCATCCAGCTCCAGGCGAAAGCCGAGGTCGAGGAGGGCCTGCATCTCCCGTGGCCCGCCGGCGACGAGCAGCCAGCCCTCGTCGTGGTGTACCTCCCAGGGCTCCACGATCGCGGCCGCGGCAGCGACCATCTGCCGGTCGTCGTAGTAGGCGCGCACGACCCACGGCCCACCTGTCCCCGGAAGGGGGGTGCCGGGAAGCGGATCTTCCGGCACGTCGGGTGGCTGCCCCCCGGCAGCCGGCACGCCACCAGGGCCCAGGGTGGCGAGGACCAGCAGCGCCGTCAGGAGCAGGACGTGAGGTCGCGTGAGAATGGCCATTGTCATGCCTCCTAGAAATCTCGCAGAATAAGGGGCAGGTAGAGCACATGCGGTGCCGCGAGGCGCACCTCGTGCCCGGCGGCCGCCTGGCCCAGCCCCCAATCCAACTCGGCCGCGTTGAGGATCACCTGCCCGGGGCTGCCGTCGAGGACGACGTCAAAGGTCACGGTCACCTCGGCGGGCAGGGCCGGCAGCAGAGCCGAGGGCAGAGCCTCGGCCAGGCTGAGGGCCGGGGCGCCCTCGCTCTGCCAGTAGACGGTGTTGTCCTGCTGCCAGGCAGTGCCATACGTCGCCGCCAGGCTGCCGGCAAAGGCCATGCCTGCCGGCAGCGTGTCGGTGAGCACCACCAAGTCGCGCACCGCTCCGTCGCTGCCGACGGCCAGGGTGAGGGCTACCTGCTCCCCGTCAAAGCCCACGGCCGGCCCCGACTTGTGGATGGTGAGGGGCGGCTGCACGTGGCTCAGCTCGACTGCGATGTCGGGTAGCTGCTCGACAGCGTCCTGCACGCTGTAACTCTCGACGAGGGAGGCCGTGGTCCAGGAGCCGGACTGGACCTGGAAGGTCTTGGTCAGAACGTAGGTCTCATTGGGTGCCACACGGGTCAGGTCCCAGACCAGGTTCTCTCCGGTGGCGACAACACTTCCGGCGCCGGCCTCGCTGCCCAGCAGGGCCAGGACGCTGCTGCTCCAGCCGGCCGTCAACGTCGCACTGATGGTGTCCGAGAAGGTGGCTCCCACGCGGTCGACAACTGACAGTGTGTCGCCGGGGCGCACGGCGTGGGGGCCGGCGGGGCCGGCCGTCGCCTGGCCGTTGATCCAAACGCTCTTTTCCCAGCGGGGCACGGGATCGGTGGCCTGGCACAGGAAGGAGAGGTCGACGTTGAGCGGGTCCTGGTCAGGATCGTTGTGGCTGATGCGCAGCGTGCCACGTAGGGGTTGGACGGGCAGGGCGCCGGCAGGGGTGCACTCAAAGATGACCTCCACCGTGCGAGCCTCACCCGGCGCCAGGGTGGCGCTGACGACTGAGGTGCTGACCCACGGCACCAGCAGTGAGTCCACGGCTGCGTAGCAATCCAGGTAGCCCCAGCCATACTCGTAGTTGGGATAGGCATTCGCACCGGCACAGGCAGGACGGCCACAGTCGCCGGTGTTCCAGGTAGCCAGCAGGCTGCGATCGGCGGTCTGTTCCAGGGTGGTAAAGGTGGCGCCCAGATCACCGATGAGGGCCGGCTGGGCCGACCAGAGCAGGGCGGCGCAGCCGGCGGTCTGAGGGCTGGAAGCCGAGGTGCCGTTCATGGCATAGTAGTAGCCAGCGTACCTGCCCGCTGTGCGGACGTAGGTCGGCGCGTTGACGTTGGGCTTGACCTGGTGCAGGAAGGCATCGCAGCTTGGGGGATCGGCGTAGCAGGCCGGCCCGCCGGCGTAGGGGTTTCTGCCGGTGGGATAATGGGCCGCGGCAGCCAGGGAGGGAATCAAGTCGCCGGGGCCAATGAGGCTGCCGCACAGGTCAGTATTGCCGGCGGCAAAGACGGGCAGGATGCCCGCCGCCTGCCAGGCCTCCACTTGCGCCAGGTACCAGGGGTCACAGCCCTCGGCGCCCCAGGAGTTGTTGACGATGTTAGGCCGCAGGTCAGGGTTGGGGGCGGTGCCGTCGATCCGGGTTGGGGCCAGCATCCAGTCGGCGCAGGCCATGAGTGCCACGTCGGTGCAGGTGTTGGTGGCACTGTCGTCGCAGCCCTGGCAGGCGATCCACCGGGCGCCGGGGGCGACGCCGATCTGCTCGACCAGGTCCTCGGTTTCGCCCACGGCCAGGCCGGTGGCGCCTGTGCCGTGGCCACTCCAGTCGCACGGTGCCGATCCGTCGCCGCATGGGAGCAGGCCCGGCTCCGCCCAGTTGTAGTCGTGGACAAACGTGCCACCACCCCGGTTGCCGCGGTACTGGCGCACCAGGGCTTCGTGCTGGTAATAGACGCCGGTGTCGACCATGCCCACGACGACCGAGCCGCCTGTGGGCGCACAAGTCGGACAGGCGCCGCGCACGCCCAGCTCCTGCCACACGCGCGCCGCCTCGATGCCAAACAGCCCGCGGTTTGGGTCCAGCTCGCCCAGATTCCAGCCAAAGGCATCGGGCGCGGCAACGCTGCCCGCCGTGGCCCAGGCCCGCGCGTCCAGGGGCAGGGAGTGCTGTGCGGCGGCCGGCGGATCGGCCAGGGGGTAGGCGCGCACGGCGCGCAGCCGGGCAACGTCTGCCCGGGCCGCCAACTGCTCCACGTCGACCGCGGAGCCGCCGCGGATGAGGACCGCGTTGTTGGCCAGGAAGGAGCGCACCTGGAGCCCACGTCCGCGAGCGTAGCGCAGGATCGGCCCTTGAGCCCGCGACGCAGCCAGCAGTGTCTCGTAGACGTGCCTGCCCCGCTCCTCCCAACTGCGGAGGCGATAGGCGCCGCTCAAATCGGCCTGGACGCGCATCTGGACGAAAAAGTCCGTCGTGCCTGCCGCCCGCAGCTCGGCCCCGATCTGGGCGTCAACCTGCACCTCGCCCTGGAGCGTGCGCGAGGACGGTGCCGGCGCGGACACGACGGCCGGGCCGCCGAGGAGCAGCTTTGACTCCACGATCTGGAATTGGAGGGGAGCCTTGCCCGTGTTGGTCAGGATCAGGGTGCGGCTGACGGTGCCGGGCGCGACCGCCGAAGCGCTGAGGGCCAGGGAATTGATGGCGATGTGCGGCTCAAGCCCTGGCTGCTCGGTGCCGGCCCGGGCGCTCCGCGCGGGCACGGCCATCACCAGGGACAGGAGTATGCCCAAAGCCAGGACCACGATGGCGAAAGCCGGACGTCTGTCGTTCATTTCCGTCTCCCTGTCAGGATCCTCCGTAAGGTGGGAGCCTGGCTGTCCCGGGCGGCCGTGGGAGGACGGCGGTGTGTACCCGGGTCAGGACAGCTCTTCGGCGATGGCCTGTAAGGCGGCGACAAGGGAGGTGCGCCAGCGATCCTCCTCATCGAGGGGGATCCAGACGGCGCGGCGCGAGACGCGGGCGCGGTCTCCCAGGCGTCGCTGCAACCGCTCGCGGTCCACTTCTTCCAGGCTGTCGGCGCGGATGACCACCTGGCCCTCCTCGACGACGATGGCCCGGGCCCCGGCCCGCAGGGCATGGAGCTTGAGCTGGAGGAGAAAGAAGAGGCTCTCCGCCTGGGGCGGCAAGGGGCCGAAGCGGTCTTTGAGCTCGGCCTCCAGGTCGTTGACCTCCTCCTGGGTGGTCAGGCTGGCCGAGCGGCGATAGAGGTGGAGGCGAAGATTGCCGTCGGGCACAAAATCGGACGGCAGGTAGGCCGCGAGGGGCAGGTTGATCTGCACCGTCGACTCGAGGGGTTGGACGTAGGCGGCGGTCTCCTCGGGCGCCGGGTGCTTCCCATGGCCGTCGCCGCTCGGGCGCTGGGTGCGTGCCTCCTGAACAGCCCGGGCGAGGAGCCGCGTGTAAAGGTCAAAGCCTACGGCGGCGATGTGGCCGTGCTGGCGCGCGCCCAGGAGGTCGCCCGCGCCCCTGATCTCGAGGTCGCGCATGGCGATGCGAATGCCGGCGCCGAGCTCGGTGGCCTCGGCGATGGTCTCCAGGCGCTGCCTGGCCGTCTCGCTCAGGGTGGAAACGGCCGGGTGCAGGAAGTAGGCATAGGCCCGCCGGGCGCCGCGCCCCACGCGCCCGCGGAGCTGGTAGAGCTGGGCCAGGCCAAAGTGGTCGGCACGGTTGACGATGAGCGTGTTGGCATTGGGGATGTCCAGGCCACTCTCGATGATGCTCGTGCAGACCAGGACGTCGACCTTGCCTGCAGCAAAGTCGAGCATCACGTGCTCCAGCTCTCGCTCTGCCATCTGGCCGTGGCCCACTGCCACCCTCGCCTCCGGCACCAGCTTTCGCACCCGCTGGGCCATCTGATAGATGCCCATCACCCGGTTGTGGACGAAATAGATCTGGCCGCCCCGGTCCAGCTCTCGCAAAATCGCCTGGCGGATGAGTGTTTCGTCGTACTCGCCTACGTGGGTCCGCACCGGGAGCCGCTCTTCAGGCGGCGTATCGATGGTGCTCATGTCTCGCACGCCCGAGAGCGACATGTGAAGCGTGCGGGGAATGGGCGTGGCCGTCAGAGTCAGCACGTCCACCTCCTGCCGCATCTGCTTCAGGCGCTCCTTGTGCCCCACGCCAAAGCGTTGCTCTTCGTCGATAACCAGCAGCCCCAGATCCTTGAACTGCACATCGTCCGACAACAGCCGGTGGGTGCCGATGACAATGTCGACGCCACCCTCCGCGACTTTTTTGACCACGTCTTCCTGCTTCTTGCGCGTCAGGAACCGGGAGAGGAC
>JBFYTF010000389.1:0-3250 GCA_041300865.1 Anaerolineae bacterium | reverse complement strand
GAGGTTGCCATAGAACTCGTCGAAGCCGTGGACTGTGGGCAGGTATTTGTTTCTGTCGCCGAAGTGGTTCTTGCCAAACTGGCCGGTAGCGTAGCCCAACGGCTTGAGCAGCTCGGCAATGGTGACGTCCTCCGCCTGGAGCCCGATGTCCGCGCCTGGCATGCCGACCTTGGTCAATCCGGTGCGGTAGGGGTTTTGGCCCGTGATGAATGCCGCTCGTCCGGCAGTACAGCTCTGCTGGCCGTACGAGTCGGTAAAGCGCATGCCTTCGTCCGCGATGCGGTCGATGTTGGGGGTGCGGTAGCCCATCAACCCGTCGCTGTAACAGCTCAGGTTGGTGATACCGATGTCATCACCCCAGATGATCAGGATATTGGGTTTTTTCTCCGCCATTGGTTCTTTTACTCCTCTGTTTGGTTTGTTGGCGCGGCATCCTGCCGCCTACCCAAAGGTGAACGGCATAGCCTGCTATCACCGCTTCGCGCCCGCGGCTGCGCGGGATCGCCCACGTTGTGCGCTGTTGCTACCATGATTCCGGCCATGGCCGGGTTGCCTCCTGCCATGGCACTCGCCAAACTTGAGACCGCTGCCGCACGGGCAGGGATCCCTAGGTCTGGTTGTCGCCAGGGTTGTCTGCCACTCATGCTCCTTTCCAGCCATGACGGCCATGATCTCGGAAGCCGGACGGCCCATGCGCAGCAGCATGGAGATCCACTGCAGCGGCTCGTTGGCCCGCCGGAAAAAGGCCTGCCAGCCGGCACACAGGTAGTTCAGGCCCGGCTCGACCTCCCGCGCTGTCAACTCCACTTCGCCCTGCGGGCTCCGGGGCGCTGCGCGAAAGCGGTTCTTGGGACATTCGCCGTGGCAGGCAAAGAGGACGTCGCACTCCCGGCAGACCTGGGGCAAGGTGTCGCGCTTGTCCTGCCCGAACTTGTGCTGCTTCTCTGAGGCAACCAGCTCACGCAGGGGCGTGTCCATGATGTTGCCCAACCGGTAGTCAGGCTCGACGTAATGGTCGCATGAGTAGAGGTCACCGTTGTGCTCCAGGGCCAGGCCCAAGCCGCAGGTTTCGTCAAAAACACACATACCCGACGAGGGCAGCCGCAGCCAGCTGCGCGCCGCGGCCTCAAAGGTCTGCACGTAGACGTTCCCAACGTCGTGTCGCACCCACTCGTCAAAGATGGCGATCAGAAAGCGGCCGAGCTGCTCTGGGCCGACCGAACGGTCCGAAACCCGGGCCCCGTGCTGGAGAAAGGTGCGCCCGCCGTCCTCATCCAGGCGTTCGATCACGGGGATGAGCTGTATCCAGCTGGCTCCTACCTCGTCGCGCAGAAAACGATAGACTTCCAGCGGGTAGTCGGCGTTGGTACGGTTGACGGCGACCAGGATGTTGACCTCAACCTGGTGCTTTTGCAGCAGCCGCAGCCCGCGCATCACCCGGTCAAAGGTCCCCCGCCCGCCCTTGTCCCGACGGTAGGTATCGTGCAGCTCGCGGGGACCGTCGAGGCTGATGCCGATGAGAAAGTTGTTTGCCTTGAAGAACTGGCACCATTCGTCGTCCAGCAGCGTGCCGTTGGTCTGCAAGGTGTTCTCGAAAACCATGCCAGGCCTGCGATACTTGTTCTGGTATGCGATGGCCCGCCGGTAGAAATCCACCCCCATGAGGGTGGGTTCGCCGCCTTGCCAGGCGACGGTCACTTCGCGGGTGCGATGCGCGTCGATCAGCTGCCGGATATAGGTTTCTAACACCTCGTCCGTCATGCGGAAGTTGCTGCCCGGATAGAGGCGCTCCTTTTCGAGGAAGAAGCAATAAGCACAGTCCAGGTTGCAGGCCGCGCCCGCCGGCTTGGCCAGCACGTGGATGCGCGGCGGGAATGCGCCGGTTGTCGTCGCTTTTCCCCGAGTGTCTTTCGGGTTGGAACTCGTGGGTAGCATCTATCTCTCCCGATTCGCCGAGATGAGCACGACCGGTATCACGCGCCGGCCCAAGTTGTAGAGCGAGTCAAGCACGCGCCTGAGGGCCGCCTGTCTAGCAGCATCCCTCTAGAGTCGTCACCGGGCTTGGCTGCAGCGTAGCTGCGTTGATGCGGAGACGACCAGGAGCGTTTTGCCAAACCCGGCCGAGGCCTGCGACCGGGACCAACTGGCGGCCCACGCCCTGGTCCAGCCGGTTCCGCAGCCGGGCCGGCGGATCACCTGTGGGCCGATGTGCGGTCTGTAAAGCCTGGTCCACAGGAGAGCAACAGGTACGGTATGAGGATCCCTTCTTCCCCCTCCCTGGTTCGTCGTGAAGTCGCTCTATCGTTGGCGGAGATTCTATCACAGCCCCGGCGCTTTGACAAGTGGCAGCAGGGGCTGATGGGCCGCCTCGAGAACGGAGCCCTGTCCTTGCCGTCCCCAAAATTGCGACGAAATCTCGAGCTCAGGCCATCCTTTTCTCTGGCAGAATTCATCAACTTCTAGTGCGCCTCGCTGGAAAATGTGGTATAATAGCAGTGCCTTTTGCAGCTCGGCCACATCCTGGCACCGGCGCCGGTGGCGTTGGAGCTGAAGCCACAGCGGGTGCGCAGTCTGTCTACCGGCCGCGGTCAAGTGCAAGACTGGACTGTTAGAGGGTCCAGCCAGCGAGCGTGATTCAGCAGCCGGATCCAGGCCAGCAGATAGACCTGCGCGTGATCCTCGGAATGGACCGGTTTTCTTGCCGGTGAGGTTGGCCTTTGGCCGAAGCACCCGCGGTGAGTGGCCAAGCTCCCGGAAGGAGGGTGCCTATGCAAGTGATTGCAGGCTAGAGTCCAAAACGCTTGTTGCAAGCCAATCTAACTCAACAGAAAGGGGATCGCGACATGCTCTGGCTAATTCTCGGCATCGTAATCGCAGTGGTGCTTAACGCGCTGGTCATCTGGATCGTGGGCCGGCTCAACCTTGGCCTGCGCGTCAGTGGCTTCGGAAGCGCCATCATTGCGGCTATCGTCATCGCCGTCGTCGCCTGGCTCATCACCTGGTTGCTCGGCGTCCTGGGTCTCTCGATCGGCGGAGGCTGGGTGGGTGCCCTCGTGGCCCTGGTAATCGCGGCGGTCGTGCTGTTGATCAGTGACAGGCTCCTCCCGGGGCTGGAGGTCCATGGCTTCGTGGGGGCGATCATCGCCGCCATTGCCATTGCCATCCTGACCTGGTTGATCGCTGTCGTGCTCGGGGCCCTGGGTATCGCCCTTCCCTAGCTTGACCGGGGACCGCCCGGCGCGCCGGGCGG
>JBFYTF010000370.1:0-11464 GCA_041300865.1 Anaerolineae bacterium | reverse complement strand
ATCTACCCTGAAGCAGTCGACCAAAACTCAAGAGCGCGGCTCCTCGCCGGAGTCGCGCTTTTCTGTGCGAGGCGATGGGCAACAGGCTAGGACGGATTATGCTCTGCCGGTGCAGGCCCATCGTCCAGGGCGAGGACGCGGGCATGGGTACGCGCTCCCTCGCCGCGGGGGATTGGCGTGCGCTGCTGAGACGGCCCGGGGGCTGCGGCGTCGACCTTCAGAACAGGGGGTGGCTGCAAGGGCAGCACGAACGAAAAACGGGAGCCCTGGCCCGGCCTGGATGTGACTTCGATGCTGCCCTGGTAGCTATCGATGATCTGCTTGACGATGGATAGCCCCAGCCCGGTGCCGATCTGCCCGCTGGCCTTTGCCTGATCGGTGCGAAAGAACTCCTGAAAGAGGTAGCGCAGGTCCTCCTGGGCGATACCCATCCCGGAGTCCTCCACCGTGCCCCGTAGCACCTGGCCGTCGCTCTGCAGCTGGACCCACACCCGGCCGCACTGAGGCGTGTACTTGATAGCGTTGCTGATGAGGTTGGTCCAGATCTGGCGCAGGTGTTCCCGATTTGCCACGATGCACGGCTGTCCCTCGACCTGCACCCTGAAATCCTGTCCCTTGGCCTGGGCTTGCGGCCTGAGGAGATCGGTGACCTCCTGCAGAATGGCGCTCATGTCCTGGGGGGCCGTCGTCACTTGTCTTTCTGTGGCCTGTTTCAGACGTGCAAGCTCCAGGAGGTCGGCGATGACGTCCAGCATCTCCTGCAGTCTTTCCTGTACGCGGAGGAGCATGGGTTTAAGCTCCTTGTCGCTTACATACCCGGCCAGGACCAGGTTGACGTAGCTCTGCACCGCCGCGACCGGGGCGCGCAGCTCGTGGGCCACCTTTAGCATCAGCTGGCTCTTGACCTGATCCAGGCGCTCCAGCTCTTGTTTGGCCCGCTCCAGATCCTGGGCGGCGCGCTCGATGGCCTTGAGCCTGCGCCGTTCCACAGCCTGGTTGACCGCCACGAGGAGCGTATCGGAGGTGAAGGGCTTGGACAAAAAGTTGTAGGCCCCGCGCCGGATCGCCTCCACGGCCACCTCGATGCTGCTAAAGCCCGTGATGATGATGCATGTGGCATCCGGATTCTGAGTCAGGATGGGATCGAGGAGGTCCAGGCCGCTGCCACCGGGCAGCATGACGTCGAGGAGAAAGAGCTCGTAAACGTTGCGCTGTAGCAGGTCCAAAGCTTCCTTGAGGTCCGACGCAGTATCAGCGGCAAATCCCGCCAGCGTGAGGGCTCGGCGGCAGCCCTCGCGCATCCCCTGCTCGTCGTCGACGACTAGCACACGTAGTTTCTCTTCCGCGCTCAATTCATCTCCCTCTTGCTTGCACCTCGGGCCCACTCCCAGATCTGGCTGCGAGCCAGGTCTGGGTCTTTATCCGATCAACTGGCCGTTGTCCACCGTTGCCTTCTGAACGGGCAGTTGTTGGGGCAGGGTGAGGGTGAACTTGGTTCCTTTCCCTACCCTGCTTTGGACACCGATCTGCCCACGGTGCATCTTGACGATGCCGTAGATGATTGCCAGGCCCAGGCCCGTACCCTTGCCGATGGGCTTGGTGGTAAAGAAGGGCGTGAAGAGCTTGCGCATGTTCTCCTCAGAGATTCCCACGCCGTTGTCCTCTACTTCGGCCGTTACCGTCCCCGAAGCCGGTCCGGTGCAGGTGCGGAGAGTCACCTTGCCACCGTCGGGCATGGCCTCCGCTGCATTGCTCATGAGGTTGAGGAAAACCTGGCGGATCTGGAGGGGATCGGCTTGGATGGAAGGCAGTGCTGGATCCAGCTCGGTGACAATCTCGACCTGCTCAAACAGATGGTGCTTGCTGCTTTCCTCAGCCAGTTCTTCCAGCAGCAGGTTGAGATCCGTCTCCTGAGCAAGCACCTGGTTTTGCCGCGAAAAGTTGAGGAGATCGTTGACGATGGTTTTGCAGCGGGTGGCCTCGCGGAGAATCATATCCAGGTCTTCCTGCTGCTGAACGTTATCGCTAGGTGTCTCTTTGCGCAGAATGTCGGCATACAGCAACACCGAACCCAGCGGGTTGTTTATCTCGTGGGCCACGCCGGCGGCGAGCTGGCCCACCGAGGCCAGCTTTTCCTTTTGCAGCAGCTGCTCCTGCGTCTCCTTCAGGGTCTCGACCATCGTGTTAAACGATTGGGCAAGGCCCTGCATCTCATAGTACCCTTCGATGGGCACACGCGCCGACCAATCTCCCGACGCGACCTGGCGTGTGGCCGAGGCAAGCCTGGAAAGGGGGCGGTGGATGGGCCAGGAGACGGGAATGGCGATGAACACGGCCAGCAGCACGGTTGCTCCGGCAATCAGAAACACCTGGGCGCGGAAAGAATCCAGCAGCTCCTGGAAAGAGGACTGTTGCGCGCCGACGTACAAGATCCCGACGACCTCCTCGAGGTGATTGTAGAGCGGCTCGTAGCGGGTGATATAGTCCTGGTTGACGACGAACGCCTCGCCGGTAAACTCCTGGCCGTCGACGAGGACCCGGTCAAAGACCTCCTGCGACACCCGTGTTCCGATTGCCCGGTCGCCGGCCTCGTTAAGGGGCACGTTCGTCGAGACCCGCAGGTCGCCGAAGAATATGGTCACCGTGTCCACGCCGGCCACGGCCTTGATACGGTCGACCAGGGTAAAGTCGTTGTTGAACAGGTAACCTACCAGGACTGCTCCGAGAAGCTCGCCATCCTCGGTCACGGGCGTGACACTGGTCAGCGTCAGGCCCGCGCGGCCCTCACGGGGATCGAAGAGCTCCTCTGACGCCTTCGGGGTGTCCAGCAGGGGGATGTAGGACCGCTCGTCGAGCTTGACGTCGCGCAGGAGCTCGACGGGCACGACCTCCGTGGCAGAGAGAGCTTGGCCGTCAGCCAGGGCATTAGCCAAGATGGGCAAGGTCGACCAGTCGGTGCCTGTTTCGGCCTGTTCCAGGTGGCTGTCTATTAGGGTGCGTCCGGCAACTACCTGGCCCTCGGCGTCGACGACAAGGATGAAGCGCAGGGTGGGAGGTAGATTGAGAAGCTCGTTCTCGATGGCCTCGCCGATGGCTGCCAGGGCCTTGTCATCCCCAGCAATGGCAGGCAGGATGTTGTGCCGGATCGTGCGGGCGGAGGCGAGGCGGTGCGACGAGGTCGTGAGATCGCTCCCCTTGGCGTTATAGAATGCCTCGGCCAGGTCCATGTCCCGGCCGACTCGCTGGTCCTGCGCGTTGTCCAGATAACGCCTGATTACGCCGTACGTAATGGGAGTGCCGACGGCTATGGTGATCGCCGTGGTCAGGGCAAAGCCGATGATCAAAACCTGCTGCAGCCGTAGCTTGGCTACACCAGCAAAAAGCTTCGTCATGCCTGCCGTCTCCTTTGGTCCGCAGGTAAGCGCCGAGACTGCCTACCATATTATACCATAGAACGGGGCGGGAGGCGAATAGGAAGCCCCTTCACTCCTAGAGGTAGCCGTGCTCTCGAAACCAGGCAAGGGTGTCGCGCACGGTGTCGACAAACGGCCGCGTCTCAAAGCCCAACTCGGCCCTGGCCCGACCAGGGCTCATCGCCCGCAGCTCACTGAGCGTCTTGCCGTGCTCCAGCGGGAGAGGCGGGATCAAGGGCAGGTGGCTGGCGGCCCCGGCGGCGCGAACCAGCCGCCGGACCAGGCTCGGGGAAACCTTCCACCGGGGTGGGCGCACCCCAGCCTCCCGGGCCGCGATGTTGAGCATCTCGCGCATTGGCAGGTTCTCGCCGCCCAGGATATACCGCTTGCCAACCTGACCTCTCTCCGCCGCCAGGCGCTGGCCCTCGCCCACGTCTCGTGCGTCGACGACGTTGAGATCCCGATCAAGCCAGATGGGAATGCCTCCCCGTGCCACGCGGATCAGGATCTCCCCGGTAGTTGGCTTTACGTCCCACGGGCCAAAGACAATCGTGGGATTGACAATGACCACCGGCTGGCCGTGGGCGACTGCCCGCCACGCTTCAGCCTCCATGGCCCATTTGGTTTCAAAGTAGGCGCTGTCGATGCTGCCGGGCACGTAAAAGTCGCCCTCGCTGGCCAGGGAGCCGGCATCGGCGGCTGCGCCCACGGTCGTGAGGGTGCTGGTATACACCAGCCGCCCGACCCTTGCTTCGGCTGCGGCAGCCAACACGTGGCGCATGCCCGTCACCGCGGTCTGCAGCGCGCCGCGCATGTCGAGGGAGTGGCGCGGGTAGTAGGCCGCGGCGTGAAACACGGCGTCGCACTTTTCCATGGCGGCGACCAGCGTTGCGGGTTCCATAATGTCGCCCACCGCGTGCTCAACCTGCAGGCCATCCAGCATCCAGGTGTCGCTGCCTGGTCGGTGGAATGCCCGCACCTGCCACCCGGCAGCCAGGCAAGCGCGCACGATGTTATTGCCGATGCAGCCCGTCGAACCGAGGACCATAGCCTGCGTCACTGCTTACCTCCGTCCGAACTCTTTTTCTAGCTGCTCCACGGAAAAGTGCAGCACAGTGGGCCGGCCGTGAGGACACGTGCGCGGCGACTCACTCTGCTCGAGCTGGCGTATTAACTGCTGCATCTCATCGGTCGAAAGCACCTGACCGGCCTTGATCGCCGCACGCTTGCACACCGTGGCGATGAGGCGCTCCTCGGCACGGGATGCGAGGGGATCATCACCCTGGCGCAGCATCTCGAGGATGTCCACCATAGCGGCGCGCACATCGGGCACCACCAGGATGGCAGGCACGGCGCGGAGAAGGGCGCTGTTGCCTCCAAAGGGCTCGAGGTCAAAGCCCACTTCGTTCAGAATGGGCATCTGTTCTGCCAGGACCGCAGCCAGGGGCGCAGGCAGGTCCAGGGCCAGGGGCTCGAGGAGGACCTGAGAGGTCACGGCGTGCTGCGCCCGCTCGGCCATCATCTTCTCAAAGAGAATCCGTTCGTGGGCAGCGTGCTGATCCACCAGATACATACCCTGGGGACCCTCAGCCACAACGTACGTCTGCCCCACCTGCCCTATCACGCGGAGCAGGGGCAAGCGGACGGGGCCCACAGGCTGGAGGGACTCTTGTTCCTCGACGGCAGCTCCTCCCCAGTCGGCGCCGCGGCCCAGGGCCATGGTGAGCTGGCTGTCAACCTCTTCTCTGCGGCCGGCGGCCAGCAGGCCCTGCCGCCGCTCCCAGTCCGGCGCCGGCCAGGTGCGGGCTGAGTGGCTTACCTCGGGCACAGGGGCACGGGTAACCAGGGTGTGGCGCACCGCCCGCTGCACGGCGCCGAACACCGCCCGCGCCTCACGGAACTTGACCTCGCGCTTGGTGGGATGCACGTTGACGTCCACGTCGCCGGGAGGGACTTCCAGGAGCACGACAGCGACAGGGTAGCGGCCTACAGGCAGCAGGGTGTGATAGGCCTGCACCACGGCGTAGGCGAGGGATGTGTCCTGGATCGATCGGCGGTTGACAAACAGGGTGATGTAGCCCCGATTGGCGCGGTGCAGGCTGGGGCTGCCGATGCAACCCGAGACCCTGTAGCTTGGCTGGGCCCCGTCACCGCCCGCCGCTTCTTGCGGGGACAGCGGCAGCATCTGCTCGGCCATCTCCAGGCCATAGAGGGCCAGGATGACGTCGTAGAGCTGTCCGCTGCCGGGGGAATGGAAGGTCTGGCGGCCGTCGCTGACCAGCCCGAAGCGGATGTGCGGGTAGGCCAGGGCACAGTGACTGACGACGTCATAGATGTGGCCGGCCTCTGTCTGCGCTTGGCGCAAGAACTTGAGCCGGGCGGGCAGGTTGTGAAAGAGGTGTTCGACCGTGACGATGGTGCCGGCCGGACAACCGCGCCCTTCCTGGCCGATCACCTGGCCCCCTTCAATGTGCAGAAAGTGGCCCATCATCTCCGAGCGTGGCCGGGTGAGCACGCTGACATTGCTGACTGCCGCTATGCTGGCCAGTGCTTCACCGCGAAACCCCAGGGTCTCGATGCGATCCAGGTCAGAGGCGTCGCTGAGCTTGCTGGTGGCGTGACGGGCAAAGGCCAGGGGCGCCTCGTCGGCAGGGATGCCGCTGCCGTCGTCGGCAACGCGGATGAGGCGCTGTCCGCCCTCTCGGATCTCTACCTGGATCTGCGCTGCGCCAGCGTCGATGCTGTTCTCGACCAGCTCCTTCACCACCGAGGCCGGGCGCTCGATCACCTCGCCGGCAGCGATCTTGGCCGCGACGTCTGGCGGCAATACTCGAATTGTCATACATCTTCCTGGAGGCTGTGCATGGGCCAGATTGTACCACAGACCGCGGCTCAGCGCCAGTTGCCGCCAACCTCCCGGGGCCGCAGCCGAGCAACACCCAGGCGGGCTGTGTTAGGGCTTGTGGCCCAACATCGCAGGCCGCGGGCCCTGCTCAGTTACACACGCCCCTCCGCAAGGGTTTTCAGCGTGCGCAGCATCTTTTGCTCCATGACAAAGCTGGCCGGCTCGGTGAGCACCCGCCACATCACCACGTTTGCCGCGGTCGGGGCGAACTGGTTGCGCTGCCGCGACACCAACCGTGTGTGGCCCCCGGCTTCCGGCAGCAGGACAAAGGCCCAGCTCGCCGGCGCCGCCACACCGGTCTGGGGATCTGCTGCCTGGAGCACCAACGCCTGTCCCGGCTCCACGCTGACGACGCGAAAGAAGGGGTAGCCTTCCGGCCCCATGCGGATCTCGTCGCCCGGTGCCAGCTGTTGGAGCTCGGGACGGATCTCGCGCAGGGTGTGAATATCCGAGCCCACGAGGTTTTCGAGCCAGTCGTAGCTGAACAAGCCGCCACGCCCTTGCCCGATCTGGACCAGCCAGCGCCACACTGCTTCGGGCGGGGCCTCTATCGAAATGGCCCGCGTGGAGGCCATGCTGGGCGACGGCGCGATGCCGTCCCCCGGCAGAGGCGTGCGGACCTCTTCATCCCTGGCACCCCAGCGGGTATGCCAGGGCAAGACAAAGCGGACATAGACCGCCGCGCCTGCTGCGGCGAGAGTGGCCAGCGCGGCGAGTGCTCTGGTCCAGGTTCTCAGACTCATGTCGTTCAGTCTCCAATCGTCGGTGCAGTTTCGGCCCTTGCTGCTGGCCGTCTGATGCGCAACTATACCACCACTGCCGGGCCGTGTCAATGGCAGGAGCGCGCGGCGGCTACCTCATCCGGGCACCGGGTAAAAGTTGCCAATTGACACACCTTGAGGTATAATGCCCGCGGTCAACGGAAGGACCTTCGGGGCAGGGTGAGGCATAGCGCCGATTCCCGACCGGCGGTAAGGTCAGCCTGGGACACGCCGCAGGCGGTTTGCGAAGCTGCGACCTGGGTGGCCAAGCCCGCGAGTTCGCCCCAGGCTCTGCCTGGCAAAGCGTACAGATCCGGTGCAAAGCCGGAGCCGACGGTACAGTCCGGATGGAAGAAGGTGGTTGGCACGTGGCGCAACAAGCGGTTGCGCGTGCGTGAATGCCCCGAAGGCGCGAGTGCTTGGGGGCTTTTTGTTGTGGCGGGGAGGATGGTGAGCCAACTTTCAGGCAGGGCGGGCAAGAAGAGGGCCCAGGGCTGGCGAGGGCTCTTGGCCGGGCTGCGCTCTTTCGGCTGGCGACTGGAGGTGCTGCTTGTGCCGGTGGCCATGGTCGTCCTGATTGGCCTCTGGTCGCTCGTGGCCCGCGTCGGCGGCTACTCAAGCTACATCTTGCCATCCCCGGCGCAGGTGTGGGCCCGCTTCTTGAAGGTCGCCGGCGACGGCACTCTCTGGTACCACACCTCGGTCACCCTTTTGGAGATCATGGGCGGCCTGGCCTTGGGCATCATCAGTGCCACGGTCCTGGGCTACCTGCTTGCCAAGTCGCCCCTTGTCGAGCGTTTCCTATCGCCCTACATCGTCGCCAGCCAGTCGGTGCCCATCGTGGCCCTGGCACCACTGCTCATCGTCTGGTTTGGCTTTGGGTTGCTCTCCAAGGTGCTCGTCAGTGCCCTGACCGTCTTCTTTCCGGTCTTGATCACGACCATCGTCGGCCTGCGCTCCGTGGAGGAAGACTTGATGGACCTCATGCGCTCACTGCGGGCCAGCCGCTGGCAGATCTTTCGCTACCTGGAGGTCCCGTGGGCGCTGCCTGTGCTCCTCGGTGGGCTGAAGGTGGGGGTCACGCTGTCGGTCATCGGCGCTGTGGTCGGCGAGTTCGCTCAGTCGGACCGCGGCTTGGGTTTCCTGGTAAACCTGGCCAACCGCGGGCTGTTCGACACACCCCTGATGTTTGTGTCGCTCTTTGTGCTCATGACCATCGCCTTGGGCCTTTATGGCACCGTCTCGGCCATAGAAGCCGTGCTCCTGCGCTGGAAGAAAGGTAGCTAGAAGCTTGAAGCACTCTCCGGCCCCGGCCCTGTGTCCGGACGCCGAGTCGCGCCAGATCGTTTCGGCCTTTGGCCGCTGTGTAGGCGACCCAGCCAGGGGTCGAATGGGAAGCACCGGGACTTGGAGGATGACGTGAAAAAGAAACGCGCAATGTGGAGCGTCGTGACCCTGTGTCTGGTCAGCCTCGTCGTCGCCGCCTGCGGGCCGGCGCCGGTCGGAGAGACAGAGACAGAGACGGTCAAGCTGGCTATGGGCTTTATCCCCAACATCCAGTTCGCACCCTTCTATGTAGCTGTAGAAAAGGGCTATTTCGCGGACGAGGGCATCCAGATCGAGTTCGACTATGGCTGGGAGACCGACCTGTTAAAGCTCGTGGGCAGCGGCGAGCTCAGCTTTGCCATCGCCAGCGGAGACCAGGTAATCCTGGCCCGCAGCCAGGGACTACCGGTGCAGTATATCCTGAACTGGTACCGGCGCTTTCCGGTCTGCGTTGTCTCCCTCGACGACGCCGGCATTGAGCAGCCGGCCGACTTGCGCGGCCGGTTGGTTGGCACGCCGGTTACGTTCGGCGCCAGCTACATCGGTTGGCGCGCGCTCCTGGATGCCACCGGCTTGAACGAACAGGACGTGGAGCTCGTATCCATCGGCTACACACAGGTGGCGGCGCTGACCGAGGAACAGGTCGAGGCTGCCATCTGCTATGCCATGAACGAGCCGGTGCAGCTGGAGGTCGGTGGAGAGGCGATCGACGTCATCTATGTGGCAGACTACATCAACCTGGTGTCGAATGGGCTGATCACCAACGACGAGACGGCTGCCGAGCGGCCCGAGCTCGTGGAGGGCATGGTGCGGGCGGCCTTGCGTGGACTGGCCTACACTCTGGAGAATCCCGACGAGGCGTTCGAGATCTCCGAGGAATATGTGCCCGAGCTCGCCGGCGATGCAGCCACGGAGGCCGTGAACCGCGCAATCCTGGCCGAGTCGCTGGAGTTCTGGAAGGCAGACAGTGGGCAGCTCGGGAGCTCGAGCCCCGAGGACTGGGTGGCTTCGCAGGAGATCATGGAGAGCATGGGGCTCCTAATCCCGGGGTCAGACATCGAGGAGATGTACAGCAACGACTTCGTTGACCGGGTGGAGCTGCCATAGGTGTCCGATTATCACGGCGAGCCCGTGCTTGAAGCGCGGGGTCTGGGCAAGATCTACCACAGCGGGCAGGGAGACCTGCCCGCCCTGGAAAACGTCTCCCTTGAGGTGCGGGGCGGCGAGTTTGTGGCCATCGTCGGGCCCTCTGGCTGTGGGAAGAGCACGCTGCTGCGCATCCTGGGTGGGCTGCTGGCGCCCACTGCGGGTGCAGTCTTGCTCGACGGCGAGCCTCTGGTGTCGCCGCAGCGACAGGTGGCGTACGTCTTCCAGAACGTGAACCTCATGCCCTGGCGCACGGTGCTGCGCAACGTGCTTCTGCCCATGGAGGTGGTTGGCACGAGCAGGGCGGAGGCCTTGAACCGGGCGGAGAGCGTCTTGACCCTCGTCGGCCTGCAGGGGTTTGCCAATCTCTATCCCCGGCAGCTATCCGGGGGCATGGCCCAGCGCGTAGCCATAGCCCGCGCCCTGGTGGCAGAGCCGGAGGTTTTGCTCCTCGATGAGCCTTTTGGCGCCCTCGATGCCCTTAGCCGCGAGCAGATGAACCTGGAACTGCTGCGTATCTGGCGGGCGCGGCGGGTGACGGCGGTCATGGTTACGCACGACCTCCAGGAGGCTATCTTCCTGGCCGACCGTGTCCTTGTGATGTCGGCGCGCCCCGGCCAGATCCGGGCTGAGGTCCAGGTCGATCTGCCAAGGCCACGGACGCTTGAGGTCATGTACACCGAGTTCTTTGGCGCGCTCTCTCGCAGGGTGCGTGAGGTGATCCGGGAGGCCCAGGAAAGCTGACGCCATCTGGGTGGGCGATCTTGAGTGGAGGAAAACGATGAAAGCTTTGTGGATGTTGGCCGGGTTCCTTTCTGGAGCCGCCGTCGGCGGGGGCGTGATGCTCTTTTTCGTGCCGCGCAGCGGTGAAGCGACGCGTGGGCGCATCAAGGAGCACATCGAGTACGCCCTGGAGCAAGGGCAGCAGGCTGCCGAGGCTCGGCAGCGCGAGTTGGAGAATCACTTTAAAGCCGCGAAGCAGCCGCCGAGCCCCTGACGGCAGGCAGCTCGCAGTTCCCGGCGCGTGCTCTAGCGCCTGGCCCTTACCCCACCGGAGGCTGGAGCACGCACCGGGCCCGCCGGGGCCCGGCCTTCGACGATGAGGGCCGGTCCAAGGCACGTATCTCTGAAGTCCGGGTCAGCGCTTTGTGGCGGCGAGCCGGTCTTGCAAGCGCCCGTAAGCCTTCGCCCTAGGACCAATGTCCTATAGGCGCCCTTGTCAGTCTGTGCTATACTATGAGCGCTCATAACTACCGCGTCCAGACACCGATGGAGGCCCAGAATGCTGACGACGACGTCTTCAGAGCCACAGTCCTTCTTAACCCCGCAAGAGGTGTCCCGTCTCTTGCGCGTCTCCGTGTATACGGTCCGGCGCTGGATAAAAGAGGGGGATCTCCCGGCCTACAAGGTTGGCCGCGGCTGGCGCATCAGCGAGGCTGATCTGAGCTTCTGGTTGCGCCAACAGCGGCCTGCGCCGGCCGGCGGGCAATAGCTTCCTGACCGCCAGCGGCGGACGGCACTGCCCAGACACGACCACGAGGGGGTGCCCAGCGCCTGCTGCCGCGCCCGGGCATGCAGCCGTTCCCCGGTGCGTGGGCCGGGCACGGCATCTGACGATCGGCGTGCTCCTGCTCCTCTTACTCCGGCTGCGCGGCCGGTTGGAGGCAACCGCCTACCTGCGCTGTGGTGTGCCGGTAATATAGAGCTCTAGCTGCTCGATCAGGAACTGCTGCTCCGAAATAATCGACTTGACCACGTCGCCGATGGAGACGATGCCGGTGACCTCGCCGCTGTCGACCACCGGCAGGTGCCGGATCCGTTTGTCGGTCATGAGCGCCATGCACTCCTCGACGGTGTCGTCGAGCCGCACGCCGACCACCTGGCTGGTCATGACCTCCGCGACGCGGGTCTCG
>JBFYTF010000350.1:0-3517 GCA_041300865.1 Anaerolineae bacterium | reverse complement strand
CCACAGCAGCCAGGACTTGACAAACACCCCTTTTGAAATTATAAAATGGTTATGAAAACAAACCAGGACCCGGTGCCGGCCCGTCCTTCCCCGAGGCAACTTGGCTCTGCGAGGGGGCAGTAGATGCACCACGGCGGTGGTGGTGGTTGGTGGAGCTATATCCGTTACGACGACTCCCGCGGCCGTCCCCGCGTCGACCGGCAGCTCCTCAAACGGGTGCTGCTCTACGCGCGGCCCTACTCCGGGCAGCTTGTGGTGATGCTCGGCCTGCTGGTCATCATCTCCCTCGTGGAGCTGATTCCGCCGCTGCTCTTCCGCGACCTCATAGACAACGTGCTGCCACAGGAGAACTACCGGCGGCTGAACCTGCTGGCCCTGGCCATGATCGGCATCCCTATCGTCGCCGGCCTGCTGGGTGTCGGCCAACGGTACCTGAGCGCCCGGGTTGGAGAGGGGATCATCTTTGATCTGCGCCAGGAGATGTACGCGCACCTGGCGCGGATGTCCCTCCGCTTTTTCACCCACACCAAGGCAGGCGAGATCCAGTCGCGCTTTAACAACGACGTGGTCGGCGCCCAGAGTGCGGTGACGGGCACGCTGCCCAACATCCTCAGCAGCGGCATCACCCTCATCTCCACGCTGGTAGTCATGATTTCTATCGAGTGGCGACTGGCGCTGCTGTCGATCGTTGTCTTGCCCCTCTTCCTCCTGCCCGCCCGGCGCGTGGGCCGGCTGCTGCGCACCATTCGCCGCCAGAGCATGGAGCACAATGCCGACATGAGCAACATCGTCAGCGAGACGCTGGGGATCAACGGCGCCCTCCTGGTCAAGACCTTTGGCCGCCAACGTTCGGAGGTGGACCGCTTTCGCGGCGCCAACCGCCAGGTGCGGGACATTGGCGTGCGCCAGGCTCTCATCGGCCGCTGGTTCTTTCTCGGCCTGGGCATCGCCAGCGCCATAGGCACGGCCCTCATCTACTGGGCCGGCGGCCACCTGGTCCTCGGCGGCTCTATCACCGTGGGCACGATCGTCGCCTTTGCCGCCTACCTGACGCGCCTCTACGGGCCCATCTCCTCCCTGACCAACGTCCAGGTCGAGTTCGCCACGTCCATGGTCAGCTTTGAGCGGGTCTTCGAGTACACCGACCTGCCGGTCGAGATCCAGGACCGGCTCGACGCCATCGAGCTGAGGGACGTTAAGGGCCGCGTGCGCTTCGAGGACGTCTCGTTCAGCTACCTGGAACCCGGGCAGGCACCGGTCATCGCCGCCGAGCCCGACGAGGATGAGGACCAGGACCAGGCCGTCGTGCCGGGCGAGGTGGTCAGCCGGCGCTGGGCACTCCAGGACCTGTCATTCGAGATCGCGCCGGGGCAGCTCGTGGCCCTGGTCGGCCCCAGCGGCGCCGGCAAGACGACGATCACGTACCTCCTGCCCCGCCTGTACGATCCGACCGAGGGCAGAATCTGCCTCGACGGACACGACCTGCGGGATGTGAGCCAGGAGTCGCTGGCCCGGCAGATCGGCATGGTCACGCAGGAGACCTATCTCTTTCACGACACGGTGCGCGCCAATCTGCTCTACGCCCGGCCCGACGCCACGCAGGCAGAGCTGGAAGCGGCCTGCCGGGCGGCGAACATCCACGACTTTATCGCCGACCTTCCCGAGGGCTATGACACCATCGTCGGCGAGCGGGGCTACCGGCTGAGCGGCGGTGAAAAGCAGCGCCTGAGCATCGCCCGCGTCGTCCTCAAGGACCCCTGCATCCTCGTCCTGGACGAGGCCACCTCGCACCTCGACTCGCAGAACGAGGCCCTCATCCAGGCCGCCATCCAGCCGCTCCTGTCCAACCGCACCAGCCTGGTCATCGCCCACCGGCTGTCGACCATCCTGGCTGCCGACAAGATCCTGGTCTTGGAGGAGGGGCGATTGGTCGAGGCCGGCACCCACGCTGAGCTGCTGGCGCGGGGCGGCCTGTACGCCCACCTGTACGAGACCCAGTTCCGGGCCAGGTTGGCCGAGCCGGCAACCATGCCGTAGGGGCGCTCGGCGGTGCGCCCAATTCACCGCCGACGGGGGCCAAGATACCAGACGATAAAGACGCACCACCCAACCCTTTCAACCGATGGCAGCCATAGCGGCGCCCCACGGGTTCCGGGCAGACCCTCAGGATCCAGGCCAGGGTGGTGCGCCCGGGGTGCTGACCGGCCCGCGAGGGTGCGCGCCCGGCACCCACGCCGTGGATCCGCTTCCTTGAACCGCGCGACGCAAGTCCTGCTGCTGTTGATGGCCATGCTCTTGGTTTGCCTGGGCATGGTCGCGGCCGTCGCCCTGCTGGCAAGCCGCCCCAGCCCGCAAGCCGGGGCTACTGCAGGAGGCACCTCGCGTCCTGGCAGCACCGACGTCGCCGCGCCCCCACCCAGCCCGCCGAGCACGCCGGCAGCCCTGCCACAGGCGACGAGGCAGACGCCCATCGCGACGACCCCGGCTGCCGGCCCCACCCCCTACGCGCCCATCCCCGGCCAGAAGCGGGGCATCCACCTCCTCCTGGACGACGGCCGCGATCATTGGCCGGCGGACGTCTGGCCTCAGCATCTGCAGGCCGCCCGCCGGATCGTCGGCGAGGGGGGCTACGTCGTCCAGCTGATCCGGCTGGACGACCTGGACGTCGGGCGCTGGCAGCGGTTCCTGGACCTCTGCGCCCAGGAGCACCTGGTGCCCATCATCCGCCTCGCCGGCGAGTACGATCACGACCAGAAGTGGTGGATCGCCCCGCCCCCGGACGCCGGTGGGCACGGCTACCGGGGCGTGGCAGCCCGCACCCGCGATTTCCTGGCACAGCTGCGCTGGCCCGCCGAGCCGCGCTACGTCGTCGTCTACAACGAGCCCAACCGCGGTGACGAATGGAGCAATGCGCCCAACCCCGCCGCGTACGCCCGCTTTCTGCTCGACGTTGGCCAGGCGCTGCACGAGGTCGGCATCTCCGTCCTGGGGCCGGCCCTGGACCTGTACGCGCCTCACTCCAATGGCCGGCTCATCGCCGGGCACCGCTACATCGACGCCGAGACGTTCCTGGATGAGATGGTAGCCGCCGAGCCCCGGGTGTTCGACGTTGTCGACGTCTGGGCCTCCCACGCCTACCCCCTCGATCCGTTTCGCCTGGATCCCTCCCGCCAGGTGTTCCAGATCGACTATGCCAACGGGGCATCCAACCCACGGCACCGGGAGCCCCCGCCGGGCCTGTACAACCGGGGTGTGAACAGCTATCTCTGGGAGCTATGGAAGCTGGAGCAGCTCATCGGCCCGCGAGCGCGAGAGCTGCCCGTCCTGATCACCGAAAGCGGCTGGCGCCACGCCCAGACGCAGGATCCGGAGGCCCGTGACGTCGTGCACGCCGAGGTGTCCTTCGAGACGATGGCGGCCTACCTGAACCTCGCCTTCTACGGCAACGCCGGCCGCTACCCGGATCTGCCGGAAGCAGGCTGGATCCCTTGGCAGCAGGATCCCCGCGTCCTGGGCG
>JBFYTF010000349.1:0-2972 GCA_041300865.1 Anaerolineae bacterium | reverse complement strand
GCTCGCGGGTGCGGTACAGGATGACAGATGCGCCCTTGGCCGCGTAGCCGTACTTGTGCAGGTCCGCTGACAAGGAAGTCACACCTGGCACACCGAAATCAAAGTTGGGCACGGGACGGCCCAGTGCGCGGGCGAAGGGCAGCACGAATCCACCAACGCAGGCGTCGACATGGAACAGCAGGCCTTGGGACCGGGCGATGTCCGCCAGCTCGAGGATGGGATCGACTACCCCCTGCGGATAGGAAGGGGCTGAGCCGACCATGAGGATGGTGTTCGGGGTGACAGCCGCCGCCATGGCCTCCGGCAGGGCACGAAAGTCATCGCCCACGGGCACGTGCACGGCCTTGACGCCGAAATAGTGGGCTGCCTTGGCGAGGGCAGGGTGGCCGGTGATAGGCAGCACCATCTCGGGTGCCTGGATCTCGGGCCGGTGGGCGCGGGCCCAATCCCGCGCCGTCTTGACGGCCAGCAGCAGGCTCTCCGTGCCGCCAGACGTCATGGTGCCTGCCACCTGGTCGTCGCCCCCCAGCAGCGAGGCGCTCATGGCCACGACCTCAGTCTCAAATTTGCGCAGGCTCGGAAAGGCCGCGGGATTGAGGCCGTTTTCGGCAAAAAACAGGGTGAAAGCTTCCTGGAGGAGCTCTTCAATCTCGTCGCCGGCGTGGTAGATCAGGCCGAAGAGGCGCCCGCTGCGCCAGCGAACGTCGTGGTCGCGCGCGGCACGCATCTCGGCCAGCACTTCTCCTTTGGAACGCCTTCCTGCCGGAAAAGAGAGTGTCATCCGTTCCTTCCCTGCCCCTCGGGGTCAGGACCCGGCCATCAGGCTTGTGAGGCCTCGGCCGGGCGGATCCACCGCAGCCGGTACCGCACAAAGATATCGCCACCCAGGACGAAAAAGAGGATGGCACCTTGCAGCACGCGGGACATGGCCGCGGGCAAGCCCATGGTAATGGTGATCTGATCGCCGCCGGTACTCAGGCCGGCCATGAGGATGGAGACGAGGATCACGCCTGCCGGGTGAAGCTTGGCCAGCCACGCGATGATGATCGCGGTGAACCCATCGCCCACGGCAATCCCCTTTTGCAGGCGGTAGGCAATCCCGGCCACCTGGCCGTAGCCTGCCAGACCGGCCAGTCCGCCACTGACGATCATGACCAGGAGGATGTTGCGCGCCAGGCTGATACCCGCGTAGCGCGCCGCTTCGGGATTCTCGCCGATGACCCGGATCTCGTAACCCCACCGGGTCTTGAGGAGGATAACCCAGATGAGGATGGCGGCGACGATGGCCACGATAATGCCGATGTGCAGGCGCCCCGCGCCCATCCACTCCGGCAGCCGGGGCAAGGCCGCGATGTCCTTGAAGCTGGCGGTACCGGGAAACCCGTAGCCCTGCTTGTCCTTCCACGGGCCGGTGTACAGCCAGTCCATGAACAGGATGGCGATATAGTTGAGCATCAGCGTCGTAATGATCTCGTTGACGCGCAGATAGGCTTTCAGAGCTGCCGGGATGAGCCCCCAGAATGCACCGGCGGCAAAGGATGCCACCCCCATGGTGACCAGCAACACCCACGGGGGGAGGCCGCTGTCGTTGAGGACAAAGAGGGGGATCCAGGCCGTGGCGAGGGCGCCCATGACCAGCTGCCCCTCGGCGCCAATATTCCAGAACTTCATGCGAAAGGCGATGGACACGGCCAGGCCGGTGAGCATCAGCGGCACGGCCTTGACTAGAGTCTCCGAGCGCCCATAGTCGGTGCCAAAGGCGCCCTCGAACATGGCCTTGTACGTCTCGATGGGGTTGGCGCCGGCCGCCAGGAGCAGGGCCCCACCGACGATAAGTGCCAACACAAAGGAGGCGATGGGCACCAGGATGGCGATGCTGCGCGATGGCTCCAACCGGCGTTCAAACACGATCCTCATGGCACCAGTTCCTCACCCCGTGCGCCGCCCTCGCCGGCCGACGGTTCCAGGACGGCCGTACCGGCCATCATCAAGCCGATCTTTTCCACGTCGGAGTCCCTGCTGGGCAGCGTGCCCATGATGCGCCCTTCATAGATCACGGCGATCCGATCGCTGAGGGAGGTGATCTCGTCCAACTCCTCAGAAACGAGCAGGATGGCGGCACCAGACTTGCGCAGCTCGAGGAGCAGAAGATGGACTGCCTCGATGGCACCGACGTCCAGCCCGCGGGTGGGCTGCATGGCGATCATGGCCTTGGGCGCACCCGAGATCTCTCGGGCGAGCAGGGCCTTTTGCAGGTTTCCCCCCGAAAGGCCCTTCATCTGCGACTCTGGACCCGGCGTGTCGATCTGAAAGTCCTTGATGAGGCGGCCGGCAAAGTCGGCGATGGCCTTCTTCATCAGGAATCCCGCCCGCGACAGGGGTGGGCGCCGGTAGTCTTTCAGGATCAGGTTCTCGCTGACACTCATGTTGGGGATGAGACCGACGTGCACGCGGTCTTCGGGCACGTGGCTGAGGCCCAGGTCCAGGCTGCGGCGCGGTGTCTTGTTCGCCACGTTCTGTCCGTTCAGCAGAACCCGGCCGCCGGTGGCAGGGCGCAGCCCGGTCATGACCTCGGCCAGCTCTCGCTGCCCGTTGCCGGCCACCCCGGCTAACCCCAGCACCTCGCCGGCCCTCACCTCGAACGATATGCCCTGGAGGGCGGGCAGCCCTTTGTCGTTCTGGGCCGACAGGCCCTCCACCACGAGCACCGGATCCCCTGGTTCCTGGGCCTCTCGCTCGAGGGCAAAGAGAACCGGTCGGTCCACCATGAGCCGCGCCAGGTCGGCACGGCTGGTGTCGTCCGGCCGAATTCCGGAGGCCGTCACCCGCCCTTTGCGCAGGACCGTGATGCGGTCGGAGATGCTCAGGACTTCGGTCAGCTTGTGCGAGATCAGGATGACCGATTTGCCCTCGGCGGCCATGGCCTTCAGGTTCTGGCACAGCTCCTCGATCTCCTGGGGCGCCAGGACGGC
>JBFYTF010000332.1:0-11838 GCA_041300865.1 Anaerolineae bacterium | reverse complement strand
GCACCCACAGCTCGTCAGAGGCACCGCCCGCCCGGATCATCTCGATCTCGGCGCCGGGTGCCAGCGCCTCGGCCGTCACCAGCGGCCCGCCCGCCAGGTACTGCTCCACCAGGGGCGAGGTAGCCGGCATTTCCTGTGTCCAGGCGGTCATGCCCCGCATGTCCTGGTATTCGAGCTCGAACTCGATGCTTAGCAGCGGACTTTCGGCACTCGGCGGCGTGGGCGCGTACTCGGGCCGGAGGTAGCTGTAGCTGCCCAACACGGCGACCAGGGCCAGGACCAGCACCGGGCCATAGCCGGGGGCTGGGCCCCGCTCCGCTGCCTCGCCGTCTACGGCAAAGGCCGCCAGGATCGAGAGGGTGACGGCCGACACCGCCAGGAGCCGCCAGGGGAACTGGATGAGCGCGGCGATGGGCAGCGCAGCCCACAACGGGGCAGCAAGGGGTGTCATGAGCAGGACGATCAGCAGCGACGCCACCAAGAAAAAGGCGATCGTCCCCCTGTTCGACGGCGACCGGCGGCGCATCCCCACCCCGGCCACTGCCGCCAGAACCAGGGGCACGATGCCCAGCTGCACCGACATACCGCCCTCGGTGCCCGGCGGGCCAGGCAGGAACCCCCAGGCAGTGGACAGGAGCTCGGCCGGCTCCACAAAGTGGAGGGCATAGTCGTAGCCGGCCCGCACCCACTGCTCCTGGTTGACGTAGGCCCGCTCCAGCAGGTTGGGCACCAGCAGGGCCGCGGCGACCCCCAGCCCGAGGAGCGATGCGGCGAGTGCGCCTCCGGCGCGGGCCAGGCGGTCGCGCCAGGGAGCGGGCCGAGCCAGCAGGCGCCACAGCACGTAGGCGGCCAGCAGCGGCGTAAAGGTCAAGCCGGTGGGGTTGTGGGTCAACCACAGCGCCCCATAGGCGAGCCCCGCGGCGCCGAGGCGAAGGAGCGAGAAGCGTTCCGTCAAGTTATGAAAAGCCAGGAGCGCCAGGGGAATCCAGACGAAGGCACAGTACTCGGCCAGGGCAGCCCGCACGTAAACGTCTACGAGGTGATAGGGCATGTAGACGTAGACGATCGCAGCGAGGAAGCCGGGCCAGCGGCCGAGGACGCGGCGGCCGTAGGCGTACATTGCCAGGCCGGCTCCCACGGTGGCCAGGGCAAAAGTCCACTTGACAGCCTCGACCTTGGTGGCACCCAACAGGTGAAACCCCTCGGCCGCGTAGTAGGCCAGGGGCGGGTAGAGCACGAAGGTGGGGTAGCCGTAGCCAAGCGCCTGGTCCGTGGCCCAACCTGGATACCAGACACCGTCGCGCAGCGCGGCGTCGAACTCGGTCAGAAAGAACACGGTGTTGGGCGCGTCGTGAGCGTTAAAGAAATAGTACGGGCCGGCCAGGGGTGCAGCCGCCAGGAGTGAAAAGGCGATCACCAGCCACAGGGCTGGATCCACGCGCGGGACCCGCGAGCGGAAAGCGGTGAAGGCCCGTCTCAGCTGTCCGGCCATCTGTCCTCGCCTGGCAGGTCTGGTCGCGCGGGCTCCGGCCTGTGCCCTCGTCTCCTTCCAAGCAGCAGGCGGCCGGCGACCAGGGCGACCACGAGCGCCAGGCTGGCAGCGGTCAGAGCCGTGGCCAGCGAGCGCATCGGAGTGTTCTCCAGCGTGAGGAGCACGCGGCCCGTGCCCTCTGGCAGGCGCACGGTGATCAAGCCCAGCTCGCCCCGCAGGGCGATGGGCAGCTCGCCCAGGACGGCGCCGCTCTCCCTATCCAAGAGGTAGGCGTGCCAACCGGGATAGTAGAAGACGTTGAACGTCAGCAGGATCGGGCGCTCGGCCGTGTACTCGACCAGCTCGCGGTGGGCCTTGAGCTCCAGGGTGCGGGCAAAGGGGTCGCCGCGCTGCCGGTAGAGCGACTGAAAGTCCACCCTGGTCGTGAGGGGCTTGCCCGCGATGTGAAAGTCGGCCAGAGGCGACCATTCAGGGACCTGGCGCACCCACGCCGTGGACCCGGTCATCTCGTCGGCCGACTGCTGGAAGCGCATCAAACCGGCCAGCGACACCTCCTGCTGCACCATCTCCGCGCGCGCGTAGGGCAGGCTGCTCAGGAGCAACAAGAGCACGAGGACCAGGGTTGGCACATCCACCAGGCTCCGGCCCGACCGGGCGCGCCGGGCCACAGCGCCGCATAGGAAGGCCGTGGAAAAGACCGTCAGGGTCAACATGCGCCAAGGGAACTGCACCAGGCGGGCCAGGGGCAGTGCCTGCCAAAGGGGGGCCGAGGCCCGCAGCATCAGGAACGCAGCCACGGCGGCCAGCACCGCAAAAAAGACCACCAGGCGGTCCTGGGCAGAGTTGTCTTCCCTCCCGCTTCCATCGGCAGGGCCAGGGCGTGCGCTGCGCCGCGCCAGGAGACTCGCCACCGCTACCAGGCTCAGCACGACGGGCACGGCGCCCAACTGGAAGCTCACCTGGTCGTCGGGGCCTGGCACGCTGGCACCCATGCCCCACCGCGGCGAGAAAAGCTGGAAGAACTCGACAAAGTCGCCACCCCAGGCGTACCGGCCGCCGTACCACTGGTCGAGACGCACAAAGCGGTTCTCGGTCACAGCCGGCAAGCCAAAGACGGCGCTCAGGCCCACGCCCAGGGCCAACGCCAAGGCCGTCGGCACCAGGATGTGCCCCAGGTAGGCCGCCACGGGTAGGATCGATTCGCGCGATAGCCGGTGCCAGGGCAGCTCGTCCTTCAGCCGGGCCAAGGCCAGCAGGGCGACGTAGAAGACGAGGATCAAGGTCAGAAGCATCGCCGTCAGTGGGTGGGTGAGGACCAGGGCCGCGTAGGCCAGCGCCAGGCCCAAGACGTTGGCCAGCCGGGGGCGCTGCAGCGTCGCCCATGTGCCCCACAACACCAGGGGCACCCACACGTACGCCACGGATTCCGCCAGGCCGGCACGCACGTAGAGGTCAACCAGGCGGTAGGGCATGACCATGTACGCCACGGCGGCGACCAGGCCGGCGGCGCTCGGCTCACCTCGCCGGCCCAGCACCTGCCGCACAAAGCCGTACATGGCCAGGCCCGACAGGGTGATGGACAGGGCAAAGACGGCTTTCACGGCGTCGACCAAGGGCAGGCCCGCGAGGTGCAGCGCCTCGCCGGCATAGAAGGCCAGCGGCCCGTAGATGTTGAAGAAGGGGTAGCCGTAACCGAAGGCAAAGTCCGGCTGCCAGCGGGGAAAGAGGCTCCCATCCTGGATGCCGCGGTCGAACTCGAACAGGAAGTAGACGCTGTGGCGCGCGTCGTGGGCGTTCCACTGGTAGCCGGGCTGCAACATCGGAGCAACCGGCAGGAGCGAGATCAGGACGATGAGCAGCAGGTACGGGTCCAGGCGCGGCCGGCGGGAGGGACGCCCTGGCGCCGGGGACTCGTTCCGCAGCACAGCGCCGTGCGCGTCGTGGCTATCGCGGGACATCGAGCACAATCCCGTCGTCTTCGCGCCCCAGCACTCCGGACCGCAGGCCGCCCTCCAGCAGGTAGAGACCCAGGCGCAGGTCGTAAGGGCCGGGTAGCGACTCCGGTGGCACGGCAAGCTCGTAGCGGTCGACGACGATGGCCCCCGGCTGCCAGCTGCTGGTCGGGCATTCGCCGCCGCACGGCTGGCCGTCACGTTGGGCTACCTTCTCGCCCTGCTCGTCAAGGAGATGGACAAAGGTCGTGTAATCCGCCGCGACCGGATCCACCGCCTGCCAGGTGAGGGTCAGCACCAGGGTAGGCGTGATTTCTTGCGGTGGGGCGATGTCTGCCTCGAGCAGGAGGATCTGGGCCGACGGGGCGCCGACCGGCACGAAGGCGGCCACCGGCTCCGGGCCGGGGTCAACCGTGGTGAAGGCGGGGGCCAGGCTGGCATAGCTCGCCAGGACCACGAGGGCCACGAGCCCGGCCCAAGCGGGCAGTCCGGCGAGGCGCTCGTCTAGCCACACCACCGAGCCGGCCAGGAAGGCCAGGGGCAACCCGGCCAGGGCCAGCACCTGCCACGGGTAGGTCAAGAGCCCCTGGAGACCGGTCACGCGCCACAGCGGCGCTGCCGCGGACAGGCTGAGCAGCAGGAGCACGAGCAGCACGGCTGCCCAGAAGCCGAGCCAGCGAGCCACGCCGGGCCTCGCAAGGTCCGCCGCCCGTCGCTCCGCGCGCGTTTGGCCAAACCACAGGCCGGCGGCCACGAGAGTGAGCCCGGCGCCGGCAAGGCCAAGACCAGGCAGGATGTGCCCACCTACGCCCGTGGTGACCCCGTTTTCGCCCGGCTGAGGACCGGCGGCCAGGAGCTGGAAGGGCGCGAGGAAGCTTGCCTCGAAGGCGACGCGCGGCGCAGGCGTGGTCCGGGCAACCGCCGACAGGATGACGACTTCGAGCGCCAGGGCGACGGCGATGATGAGTTTCCGGCGGCGGCCGGGGACCTGTGCGAGAGCGTAGGCCGTCAGCAGCAAGAGCGACAGGGCCGCCAGGCCCGGCTGCGACCCGAGCGCCAGAAGCAGGGCCGCCAGGCCCACCGCGGCTGCGGCGAGGAAGCCCCAGCGGCGCCCGTCCACGAGCCGGTCGATGGCCCACAGGAGCCAGGGCCAGGAAGCCCACAGCCAGGCCTCGCCGTAGGCCCCCCGGCGATAGACTGCAGCCAGGTGCCAGGGCAGATAGGTGTACGCGACGGCGGCCAGGACGGCGCCCGTGGTGCCCAGCCGGCGACGCAGCCAGGCATAGACCCCCCAGGCAGCCAGCAGGAAGGAGAGGCCGTAGCCCCATTTCACCGCAGTCACCCCGCTGCCCGATACGGCCGAAAAAGGGTGGGCCAGCAGGTAGGGGAGGACGCCTTCGCCACGCAGAGGATTAGCCGGGCCCGGCCAGGCGCCGCTCAGCTGCGCGGCGCGGAACACCGGCAGGAAGCCGCTCTCGGCCTCGAAGAAGCCGGGGTAGGTGAGGGGTGCCACGGCCAAAACCGCGAGCAGAACCGTGAGGGCCCAGCCCGTGAACGGGCCGAGACGAAAGGTGGATCGGGATTCCACGCTCAGACGTCCAGGCGGACCTTTTGCCCCGCGCGGATCCGTTCCATGGCCTCTTGCGGTTCAAGGGGCGCGTCAGACATCCTCAAATACAGGTACTTGAACACGTCGCGAATGACGGCCGCCACGGGCACGGCTAGCAGCATGCCGAACAGCCCGGCCAACTCATTGCCGATGACCAGCACGACCATGACCGCCGCCGGGTGAAGCTTGACGCTGTTCCCGGCAATGCGCGGCACGAGGATGAGGTTTTCCACCTGTTGGATGGCGAAAAAGGCAAGGCCCACCCACAGCGCGGACACGGGATCGGACAGCAGGGCCACCAGCAGGGCCGGAATGGCGCCGAGAAGTGGGCCGATAAACGGCAGAACCTCGAACATCCCGGCGATGATGCCCAGGATCAGGGCAAAGGGTACGCCGATGATGAGCAGGGCGATGGTTGCCATGCCCCCTACAAAGAGCACGAGAAGCAGCTGGCCGCGGATGTAGGCGCTCAGGATATCGTCGATGAGGCGCGCGATAGCCCGGACATCGGGCCGGAGCTGCTCGGGCAGGACGCCCAGCACGCCGTGGTTTACCTGCTGCGCGTCGTGAAGGATATAGAACATCCAGAAAGGAATGACCACCAGGCCGATGACAAAGCTGATGGTGCCAGACACCGTGCGCACGGTGGCAACCAGGGCGTTTTGCACGCCGGCGATGACGTCGTTGAGGAGATCCTGCAGGTTAGTCTCGAGTGTCTGCGCCCAATCCTCAGGGATGGTCTCCTCGTACCAGCCCAGCCCCTCGCTCCATAGCTCTTGAACGCTGCTCGTCAGGCTTGGCCAGTTCTCGATGAACACACGGGTCTGGTCGACGGCGATGGGCACGACAAAGGCCACTATGCCCGCCAGGAGGGCGATCAGTGCCAGGTAGGTGATCACGATGCTCAACGCCCGAGATATCTTCCAGTCTTGAAGACGCCGGGGCATGTGCTCCTCCAGCCAGTCGACCACGGGCAGAAGGAGATAGGCCAGGATCAGGCCAAGGATGTAGGGCAGCAGCACGCGCCACGCCGCCCAAACCACGAGGATGACTAGCAAGGCCAGGGCCAGCCACAAGAAGATCCGTTTTTGTCGTGGCGTTAGCTTCACGGACGCCGACCTCTATGACTCCAGGCACGTTTCGACGAGCCGCGGGCCGTCGATCTTGACTTCGGCTCCCGGGCGCCAGTGGGCAAGGAACTCCACGTTGCCGGCCGGGCCGGTGATGGGCGAGCGGACAAGGCCCTGTGGACCTAGCCCCTGCGCCTCGCCCCAGGCGAGCAGCTCGAGTAGGAGGGCCCGGTGCACAGCCGGGTCGCGCACCACACCGCCCTTGCCCACCTGTTCCCTCCCGGCCTCGAATTGCGGCTTGACAAGGGACACGATATGCCCTCCGGAGCGTAGCCAGCGCCTGGCGGCGGGCAAGATCAGCTTCAGCGAGATAAAGGATGTGTCGATGGTCGCGAGGTCGACCTCCTCGGCCAACCGCTCCACGTAGCGGGCGTTTGTGCGATCCATGACCATCACTCGCTCGTCCTGCTGCAGCTTCCAGGCCAGCTGGCCGTAGCCGACGTCGATGGCATACACCCTGGCCGCCCCCCGCTGGAGCAAGCAGTCGGTAAAGCCCCCGGTGGAAGCCCCGGCGTCGGCTGCGACCCACCCCCTGACGTCCAGTTCGAAGGCATCCAGCGCGGCGGCCAACTTGAAACCCCCGCGACTGACGTAGGGCAGGGCAGCGGTGACGTGCACCTGGCCGGCCGCCGCGACGCGAGTGCCGGGCTTGTCTACAGTCTGGCCATCGACGAGCACCTGTCCGGCCATGATCAAGCGTTGGGCCTGCTGCCGGCTCTCCACCAGGCCCAGCTCCACCATCAGCAGGTCCAACCGTTCCTTACGACTTCTCGCCATCGCAGCATAGCATAACCGCAAGCGACGGAAAAGTCAAATGACCCCTCGCGCCTTTGCTTTCCCGCCGGCAAAGTTGACGGATGGGCCAGAATCGGGTATCATTTCGACCACACTGGCGTTGAAGCCCGACAGGTGACGTCATATCATGCGCTTCCTATTCACCAATATGTATGGCCTGCTCCGTACGCTGCGGCCGAGACAGTGGATCAAGAACATCTTTGTCTTTGCCGCGCTGGTGTTTGACCAGAAGCTGCTAGACTTGCCGCTGCTGGCCAAAACAGTGGCCGGCTTTGCGCTATTCTGCATGATCTCCAGCACGGTCTACATCATCAACGATCTGGCCGATCTGGAGAAGGACAAACAGCATCCCAAGAAGCGCAACAGGGCACTGCCTTCGGGCCAGCTCAAGCCCTGGTTCGCCTCGGCTGCGGCGGTCGTCATCCTGGCCATTTGCCTGCCCCTGTCCTTCTTGCTCGATGTGTACTTTGGCTACATTGTCCTCTTTTACTTTGTGCTCAACCTGGCCTACTCTTTTGTGCTCAAGCACATGGTGATCATCGATCTGATGGTCGTCGCAACCGGTTTTGTGCTGCGCGTGGCGGCGGGCGTGGTCATTGCCGAAGCAGAACGCTTTTCTCCCTGGCTGTACGTGTGCATCATTTTCCTGGCGCTCTTTATGGTCATCGGCCGGCGGCGGCACGAGCTGATCCTCTTGACAAACGGCGCGAACACCCATCGCCGGATCCTGGAGGAGTACACGGTCGATTACCTGGACGAGATGAGCCACATTGTCGCCACCGGGGCCATCATCTCCTATTCGCTTTACACCTTCTCCGCGACCAATCTGCCGGCCAACCATAGTATGATGCTCACCATTCCCTTTGTGATCTATGGCCTTTTTCGCTACCTGTACATGATCCACGTGAAAGGGGAAGGGGGCGCCCCGGAAATGATGGTCTACACCGACCTGCCGTTCTTGATAAACGGCCTGCTCTTTGCTTTGTCAGTCGTGCTTATCATGTACACGTTCCGCTGAGGCTGTGCCCAGCACGCAAAAACGGGGACGAAGCACAGGCTTCATCCCCGTTTCGATCTGTCGCAGGCTCAGCCTACAGCCGCTCCCGAGCCCCGATGGGCAGGGCTACCAGCCCGGTGATGACCTTCGGGTAAAAGTCGGTCGACTTTTGCGGCATCTTTTCGCCCCGGTCAGAGCAGGACTTGACCTCCGACATGCGCGTCGGGTTCAGAATAAACACACACTGCGCCCGGCCTTCGTCCACCTGTTGTAGGGCCAGGCCCAGGTCGCGGTGATAATCGATGTTCTCTTTGGCCTCTACCCGTGCTTTGCTGATGCCCATCACCCGTTCGATGATTAGCTCGTGCAGGATGCTTACGTCCAACATGCGCCACTCTTCCGCCCGTTCGGGCACGGCGCGGACCATAGACTGGGGGTCGCGCAGGCGGAACAGGTAGTAGGCCCCATCGTAGAACCCGATACGGCGGTCAGCCGGCGTAGCCTGAGCCATGGCCTCGGCCAGCGCTTCGCGGCTGGGCATGGGCGTCACTTCAAAGTCGACCGCGGCATCGGCCAGCACCTGCGCCATAGACTTGTCATGGTAGCCGTGTATCTCGCGGTGGGTGGGCAGGATGGTCAGCCCGGGGTCGTCCATGCTGACCAGGGTGACCATGCAGTGGTTAAAGGCAGTATTGGCCGGCGCGTCCGGATGCTTCTGCCGCATTTCATCCCGGTAGATGATGGCCGTCTCGTAGCGATGATGGCCGTCGGCGATGATCAGACCCGTCTTGGGCGCCATCTCGGCCACCACCTGGGCCACAACCTGGTCGTCATCAACCAGCCAAACCTGCTGGCGCACGTCGGCTTCGAACATCTCGATGACGTCGATGTCCGGCTTTTGGCCCGCGATGGCCGCGTCGAGCAGGGCGTTGATCCGGTTCTGTGGATCGGGATAGAGCATAAAGATCTGCCCGAAGTTGACCTCTGTGGCCCGCATCAGGTTCAGCCTGTCCACCTTGGGGCCCGATAGGGTGCGCTCGTGGGGCAAAACGATGCCCTCTTCGAAGCGGACGAGCTCCAGGGCGGAGATAAGGGCTTTGCGCGTCAGCTCCGTGCCGTCGGGATGGGTGAACGTCTGGTGGTAGACATAGAAGGCAGGCTTGGTGACGCGGTGCAGGTAGCCGGCATCGAGCCAGGCCCGGCAGTAATCCGCCGCCCTGGTGTAGACGTTCTCACCGTCCTGTGTGTCGGTTTCAAACTCCCGTCCCTTGATGATGCGCACGATGTTGTAAGGATGCAGGTCATAGTACCGGTCTTGCAGGTCGGTCCGGATGCGGTCGTAGGGTTGGGTCACGACCTTGCTCAGGTCCTGAACCTTGTGCCGGTTGTAGCGGATACCTCGAAAGGGTGCAATTCTGGCCATACCAAGCTCCGTCCGCGGCCCCGGCCGCTCAGGCACCTTGCCTGTGATACTCGATGAGGATCTCGGCCACTTCACCGCCGACGCGATCCTGTCCCTCAGAGGTGCTGGCCCCCACGTGGGGCGAGCCGATGACCTTCAGAAAGCCGTCCTTGTCCTTCAGCTCGAACAGCCGCGCATTCCCAGGGTTCACCTTCTCGTCGGCAAAGACGTCCAGCGCCGCGCCGGCCACCTTGCCGCTGGCCAGAGCGTCGTATAGGGCGTTTTCGTCAATGGTCCCACCCCGCCCGCAATTGACAATGTACACGCCGTCCTTGGCCTTGGCCAGGGTCTCGGCGTTCAGGATATTCGCCGTCTCGGCACTCTTCGGCACGTGGAGAGAGATGTAGTCACTCTCGGCCAGGAGCTCATCCAGGCTCACCTGCCGGGCGAAGGATGCGTCCGTGGGCGTGCGCCGGTAAAAGATGACGTTCATGCCCAACGCCGCGGCCTTCTCCCCCAGGAGGCAGCCGATGTTGCCGAAGCCGATGAGGCCCAAGGTCTTGCCGGCGATCTCGGTGCCGGAGAGCTGCTTCTTTTTCCACTCCCCGGCCGCCATGCTCATCGTCGACTGCGGAATCCTGCGCGCCAGGGCCAGCATGTAGCCCAGGGCGAGCTCGGCAACCGAGTTTGAGCTGGCCTTGGGGGTGTTGCGCACGGCCACACCCTTGGCCTTGGCGTGGGCCACGTCGATGTTGTCTACCCCCACGCCGCCGCGGACGATGACCTTCAGGTTCGTGCCCGCGTCGATGACCTCTTTGGGGACCTTGCTCCGGCTGCGAACCACCATGGCCTCGTACTGGGCGGCGTCTCGCAGCATCTCTTCGGCTGTGATGTCCGGCCGGTAGTCCACCTCGATCCCCGCCTGGCGCAGGGTGTCCACAGTGACGGGTGCCACAGAATCACAGATGAGGACTCTCATTGTCTACCCCCTTGCAGCTGAACAGAGGACGCCTACCTCGGGCGGGCGTCCTTCCTGCCCGGCGCCTATCTACAGCCCCAGGATGTCGTTGATCTGGTCCAAGAGCCAGCGGATGTCCGACACCTGGTGGTCGCCCATGTGACCGATGCGGAAGCACTTTTCCTTCAGGTCCCCGTAACCGTTAGAGATCATGGCGCCCCGCTTGCCAAGCTCTTCGTTAAGGCTGCCCACGCTGATGCCGCGCGTGTTCTCCACGTTGGTCACGGTGTTGGACAGGTAGCGCTCGTCGCCGTACAGGCCAAAGTAGGTGCGGGCCCACTCCCGGGTGATCTCGGCCATCTCGGCGTGGCGGGCGAAGCGGTTCTCGAGCCCTTCGGCTAGGATGTCGTCCATCTGCTGGTTGAGCGCCTGGATGAGGCTGATGGCTGGGGTTGCCGGCGTCTGGCCGCCCTCGTACTTTTTGTCCATCTGGTCCCAGGCAAAGTAATGGCCGCGATTGGGCACCTGAAGCGCACGCTCGCGGGCGCGGTCACTGACGGCAGCCAGCGCGAGCCCGGGCGGCACGGCAAAGCACTTCTGCACGCCCGCCAGGCAGACGTCCAGACCCCAGGCGTCGAATTCGATCTTGACGCCCGCCATGCTGCTCACTGCATCCACCAGGATCAGGACGTCGGAGTACTTCTGGTGGATCATCTCGGCCGTGGCCTGCACCGGATTCATGATGCCCGTGGCCGTCTCGTTGTGCGTGAGCGTGATGGCGTCGTAATCGCCCTTGGACAGTGCCTCGTCGACGAGATCCACGGTCACGGCCTGGCCCAGGGGCACCTCAAGTTTGTCGCACGGCACGCCGTTGGCCTTGGTCATCTCATACCAGCGCTTGGAAAAGGCACCGCACACAGTGTTCAACATCCGCCTGGTCGACGCCTGCCGCACCGCGCCCTCCATCACCCCAGACGAGGAGGAGGCAAACAGGTAGACGCGCTGGTTGGTGTAGAGCAACTTCTGCAGCTTCGGGGTAATCTCGTTCTGCAGCTTCGAATAGTCCTTGCTCCTGTGGCCCACCATGCCCAGGGTCTGGGCCTGCAGGATTTCGTCCCGTACGTGGGTTGGTCCGGGAATAAAGAGCTTTTTGTACATCTGTCGCCTCCTTGTGAAATAGCAGTGGCTTGTTGGCTCGGCAAGAGTGTAAAGTTGGCCAGTGAACCGCCTCACCTGCGAGCCGCTGACCTACCCCCATTGTACCAATGTTCACACAAAGGGGCAACTTCCAGAACTGGCATGGCTTGAAGGCCTGCTGAACCGCTGGAGGGCGCCCGACGGATCCCGCACCGCCCCGACCCTGGCACCGCCCGCGAGGGCAGGTGCATCTTGACCTGACCACTAGGTGGCGATTGCCCACTAGGACCCCCTTCCCATATACGTGCAAAACAATACAATCCGACAAACGAGTCCCATCCGTTTATCCCTCGGCCGGAGGCGTTC
>JBFYTF010000324.1:0-7447 GCA_041300865.1 Anaerolineae bacterium | reverse complement strand
ATCCGGGAGCTGAGCAAGGAGGACGTCGTCGAAGAACTTGGCATCGAGCTGGGCCCCGTCCGGCTCAAGTGCGCCTTGCTGCCCCTGAAGGTAGTCAAGGTTGGCGCCTATGGGCTGGAGGGGTGGCAGGGCGAGTCAGAGCCCGAAGACGAGTGGGCGGCTTCCTGAGCCGGCCGGGAGGCGATACTCACCCGGCGTGACGCGCCGGACGGGCGCGTCGAGGCGTACGGTACCACAAGGAGGAGACATGGCGTATCGCAAGGTGGCCAGGACGGGGGATATTCCTCCCGGCCAGATGGTGTTCCTCGAGGTAGAAGACGAAGAGATCGTGCTCTGCAACGTCAACGGCAAGATCTGGGCGGTGGCCAACGTCTGCAGCCACGATGGCGGCACGCTGAGCGAGGGTACCCTGCTCGGCGACCAGATCGAGTGCCCGCGCCACGGTGCCCGGTTCGACGTGCGATCGGGTGAAGTCAAGGCTCTGCCGGCCGTCGTGCCCATCCCGACCTACAGCGTGATCGTAGAGGGAGAGGACATTTTCGTCGATGTGGACTGAGCGGTGGCGGCGTTCGTAGGGGCACGTCCAGCGCTGTTCGGCCGCACGAGAGCGATTCATCGAGCACCACCAACGGTCGCGTTCGTAGCCGGCGTCTCAGCGGTGGAATGGCGCGATCGCTCGCGTCGCGGAGTGCGAATCCGGCGGGGTGGGGAGAGAAAGGGGTGAGGAACGGATGACGACAAAGGAGGACATCATGAAGGCTTTGAAGAACGTCGAGGATCCCGAGATCGGGATGAACATTGTCGACCTGGGCCTGGTGTACGGCGTAGACTGGGACGAAGAGGAAGAGGGCGGCGATGTGCACATCGACCTGACCCTGACCAGCCCCGGCTGTCCCCTGGGGCCCGAGATCATTCGCGATATCAAGCGCCATCTGCGGGCCTTCCGCGACGTCTACACGGTGAACGTCGACCTGGTGTGGCAGCCCCTCTGGCACCCGTCCATGATGAGCGACTATGCCAAGGATGAGCTGGGGTACGACGAGGAGCTCGGGCTGGGCATCGGCTACTGAGTCCCCGGAAAGGAGCAAGATGAACACTCAAGTCTACGATCCCTTTGGCGCCTGGCGGACTTTGGACACGGCGTATGGCCCGGTGAGGATGGTGCGCCTCGGACGCCTGGAGGAGCTGGGCCTGCGTGGCGTGGACCGGCTACCCTTCTCCATCCGCATTTGGCTTGAGGCGCTGCTGCGCGAGGTCAACGGACGTGAGATAACGGAGGCACACGTCGAAAACCTGGCGGCGTGGCGCGCTGACGATCCTGGTGTCCGCGAGCTGCCGTTCAAGCCCGGCCGGGTGGTGCTCCAGGACTTTACCGGGGTGCCGGTGGTCGTCGACCTGGCTGCGATGCGCTCGGCCATGGCCCGACTGGGTGGCGACCCGGACCGGATCAACCCCCAGGTGCCCGTCGACCTGGTCATCGACCACTCGGTGCAGGTTGACATGTTTGGCAGCCAGGCGGCCCTCTATTTCAACGCCGAGCGCGAGTTTGAGCGCAACCGCGAGCGCTACGAATTTCTGCATTGGTCGCAGCGTGCCTTTGACGGCTTCCGGGTCGTGCCGCCGGCGACGGGTATCGTGCACCAGGTGAACCTCGAGTACCTGGCCACAGTGGTTGCCCGGCGCGAGGGCCCGGGCGGTGGCTGGGTTGCCTTTCCCGACACGCTTGTCGGCACCGACTCGCACACCACGATGATCAACGGCCTGGGAGTCCTGGGCTGGGGTGTGGGCGGCATCGAGGCCGAGGCGGCCATGCTCGGCGAGCCGATCACCATGCTGCCCCCCCAGGTGATGGGTTTCGCGCTGCTGGGTGAGCTGCGGGAGGGGGCCACGGCCACCGACCTCGTGCTCGTCGTCACCCAGATGCTGCGCCAGAAAGGCGTCGTCGGCAAGTTCGTGGAGTTCTACGGTCCCGGCGTGAGCCGCCTGAGCCTGCCCGACCGGGCGACGATCGCCAACATGGCGCCCGAGTACGGTGCGACCATTGGCTTCTTCCCGGTGGACGACGAGACCCTGCGCTACCTGCGCAACACCGGCCGCCCGCCCGAGCTTGTGGACCTTGTGGAGCGCTATACAAAGGCCCAGGGTCTGTTCCGCACCGACGCAGGCCCACAGCCCGAGTACTCGGATGGCCTGAGCCTGGATCTGGGCTCCGTCGAGCCCAGCCTGGCCGGGCCCAAGCGCCCGCAGGATCGCATTCCGCTGTTCCAGGTGAAGAGAGCATTTCAGGCTGCCCTGCTGGCGCCGGTGGAGCACCGCGGCTACGCGTTGAAGGAGAAGGACCTGCAGCACACCGTGACGTTGCCCGGCAGCGATGGCGACCAGGGCGCGACCCTGGGCCATGGTGCGGTCGTCATTGCCGCCATCACCAGCTGCACCAACACCTCTAACCCGTCGGTCATGATCGGCGCCGGGCTGCTGGCCAAGAAAGCGGCGGAGCGAGGGCTGGAGGTACCGCCCCACGTTAAGACCAGCCTGGCCCCCGGCTCCACCGTCGTAACCCGCTACCTGGACGCGGCCGGCCTCACCCCGTACCTTGACCGTCTGGGCTTTAACCTGGTGGGCTATGGCTGCACTACTTGCATTGGCAACAGTGGCCCCCTGCCCGAAGAGGTGGCGCGGGCCGTGGAGGAGGGAAACCTGGTGGCCGCGGCTGTGCTCTCGGGCAACCGCAACTTCGAGGGGCGCATCAACCCGCACGTCCAGGCCAACTTCCTTGCCTCGCCGCCCCTAGTCGTGGCCTACGCCCTGGCCGGCCGGGTCGACTTGGATCTGATCCACGAGCCCCTGGGCACGGGCACCAGCGGCGAGCCGGTCTTCCTCAAGGACATCTGGCCCAGCCAGGGCGAGATCCAGCAGGCGGTGGCCGCGGCCCTCGACCCGCAGATGTTCCAGGAGCAGTACGCTGACGTTTTTACCGGCAACGAGACCTGGAATGCCATCGCTGCGGCGGAAACGAGCGGGCAAAGCCTGTACGCCTGGGACCCGGAGTCGACCTACATCCAGGAACCGCCCTACTTCGAGGGCCTGTCCCTCGACGTGCCGGCTGTGCAAGAGATCCGCGGCGCGCGGGTCCTGGCCCTCCTGGGCGACTCGGTCACGACCGACCACATCTCTCCAGCGGGGAGCATCGCTGCCGGCAGCCCGGCAGGCCGCTACCTGGTGGAGCGGGGCGTGGGGCGGCAGGAATTCAACTCGTACGGCTCGCGGCGCGGCAACCACGAGGTCATGGTCCGCGGCACCCTGGCCAACATCCGCCTCAAGAACCTGCTCGTGCCGGGCACCGAGGGCGGCGTCACGGCGCACCTGCCCGATGGCAAAGTGATGAGCATCTATGAAGCGGCCATGCGCTACCAGGAGGAGGGCGTGCCGTTGATCATCATCGGCGGCCGTCAATACGGCACCGGCAGCTCGCGTGACTGGGCTGCCAAGGGCGTGCAGCTCCAGGGCGTGCGGGCTGTGCTGGCCGAGAGCTACGAGCGCATCCACCGCAGCAACCTCATCGGCATGGGCGTGCTGCCCCTCCAGTTCCGCACTGGCGAGGGAGCCAAAACCCTGGGCCTCACCGGCCAAGAAGTGTTCGACATCCTGGGCGTCGCCGGCAGCCTCGCCCCCGGGCAGGCGGTCACGGTGCGCGCCCGGCGCGAGGACGGGAGCGAGATCCGCTTCGAGGTCCTGGCCCGCCTCGACACCCCTGTGGAGGTCGAGTACTATCGCAACGGCGGCATCCTGCAGACGATCTTGCGGCGGATGGCACGCCGCGAGGTGCCTGCCTGACAGGCCCTCCGGCAGGTCCGTTGATCATGCGCCCCGCGGAAACACGTGTTTCTGCGGCGCGGCTTTCTAATGGAGGATGACGGGCAAAAACGCCGCCTGGCCCACGCGCAACCAGATGGTCGGTCCCCTGGCACCGCCGGGGTTCACCACCCACAGGGGCTGCCTGCCGGGGACCTGATCCCTGGGCACAGTGGCCGTTAGCGTGGTGTCGCCTACCCACTGCGTGCCTGCCAGGGGCGCCCCGCCCAGCCAGACGATGGCACCTGGCTGAAAGTTCTGCCCGCTGACAGTAATGGCCACCGGAGCACCCGCCGGCACGTGCCCGGGTGTCACCGCCACGGGGACGGGCGTAAGCCACGAGCCGGCGGCGACCTCGTCGAGCGCCAGCCGGGCGTACGGCTCGCCCGCCACCGAGTCCGCTGCCAGCGTTAGATTCACCGTCCGGCCTGCCCAGGCTTCGAGCGGCGCCCAGGCGTGAGTCCAGTCGCCGCTGGTCGTCGTGGTCAAGACCAACGTGGAAGTGGCGCCGTCGTCGATCGTCACCCGCAGGCCGCCCTCATGGGCCGGCAGGACCCCCTGCAGGCGGTAGAAGAACGAAAGCGTCGGACGGTTCTGCGCTGGGGGGATGGTGATGGTCTGGCTGAGGGTCGACGAAGCGTCTTTCTGCGCGAGGGCGCCAGTGCGGTAGCGGTTCCCGTCCCACGTCTCGTAGACGACGTGGGGATTATCGGCTGCGTCGATGGCGATTGCATTGTCCGCGTGTGCCACATCCATGAACACCGGCTCCGACCAGTCCTGGCCGGGACGCCGGAACGCGTGATATGTGCCCTCGACGCCCGACCAGACTCCGTTGTAGGTCAGGTACACTGTGCCCGTGCTGTCTGTAGACAGGTCGGCATAGGTCTGGACCGCATCGAGGACCTGCGGCGTCGACCAGATGCCGTCAAGCGACCGGACCGCGTACAAGCTGTTGGGCCAGTCGGTCGTCCACAGGGCGTGGAGCTGGCCGAAAGCATCCTCAACCAGTGTGTGCAGCCCGTAGTACCCGCAATAGCCGACAACCTCCTCTGCTTCCCATTGGCCCTCCGCTGTCCACTGCCGGTAATTGGCAGTCCGCGGGTCTCCCCTCTCCGCCCACATGAGATGTACGACGCCGTCGCGCCCGGGTGCCAACACCGGGTCATGGCCATTGCCCAGCAACGCCGGTGCCGACCAGGCTCCGCCCGACGGGCGGACCGTCTCGTACATCAGGGTCACCTGGTCGATGTTGATGTACGTCGTATAAACCACGTGCAGCCCGTCGCTGCTGTCCACGGCCAGGGCCGGCGACTGTCCACCCGGGCCGATGAGCTCCTGGCCGGTCCAGGTGCCATCCTCCCGCGTGTGGTTGTAATAGATGCCCGCCTCACCGACCCACACGGCGTGAAGGCGGCCATCGCCGCCCAAGGCCAGCGCCGGCGTGCGGCTGTAACCATAGATGCCATCGTTGCCAACCGGTTCCGGTACTGACCAGGTGCCATCGAGGTTGCGATACGTGTAGTGCGGCTCTCCATAGTTCTCACCGACCACATGTCCCTCGTATAACATGTGGAGCGTGCCGTCGGGCGATGTGACCAGTTGGGGGTCGCTGTACAAGCCGCCCGAAACAGCCTGGGCTGGCGAGAGCTGAGGTTCGAGGTTGGGCCCCAGCCAGGCCCCGGCCTGCCCCGTGTGCCGGGCAGCGACGGTCGCTGCAGGGGAGTAGGTTCCGGCAGTCTCCCAGCCGGCCAGGGAGCCACCCCCGGCCTCGAACCCCCCGTTGCTCACCCCGTCTTCGAGGGGAGGAAGGCAGACACCGGCCTCGAGGTCGTAGCCCACGCTCCCCAAGGCCGAAGGGGGCGAGGCGAAACCGGCCGCCTGGGCTGATAGCTGTGTCGAACCAGGCTGGGCCAGGCGCGCTTCGAAGAGGCCTTGGGCGTCGACGCCGGTCTGGGTCACGGGTGGGGGATCGATGGCGACCCCGGCACCGGACAGGCCAACGCCGCGCACGTCATGTACCCGTCCAGACAGGTAAAAGCTAAAAAGCCTCGTGCCGGGTGCCGCATCGTCGGCCGTCCAGGCGCCAACGTTGTACACCGCATCCCGCCCGCGGATGCGAAACCTGACCTGCTGCCCGGCGACGCCCGCGAACAGGTCCCGCGTTGCCGGGGTGTGCACGAGCCAGTCGGTCCAGCTTCCGTCGTCGGCCTGCACCTGCACTTCGAAATCAAGGACCCCTTCCGGACCCACACCCTCGTCCGAGGCGGACCAGGAGACGGGTACCCGCCAGGACCGGGAAACCATGGGCAGGGTGTCGAGGGTGCTGACTGGGGCCACCGCGTCCAGCGCCTGCCAGTCCGGATGCCAATCGCGGCCTCCCGTTGCCAGCTCCAGCGGCGTATCGCTCCACACCACCCAGGTATCGTTCGCTAACAGGACCGCCTCGTCCCAGTACCAGACACCGTTGTAAAGGACAAGGTGAAGCCGCGTGAAGCTGACGTAGCGACCATCGGCCGACCAACTCCGCGCCCAGGCATCCATGGCACGCGAACCCTGATCATAGCGTAGTCGCTGATCGGAACCATCGGCGGCCATGAGCCACAGCTCAAGAAACTGGTCACCGTTCTGGTCGGCGCTGTAGGCCAGGCGCGAGCCATCCGGCGACCAAGTGGGATAGATGCTGCTCGGCTGGCTCGAGAGCTGGACCGGGTTGCTGCCGTCGGCGTTCATCACCCAGATTGCCTGGATTCCGCTGCGGTTAGACGAGAAGGCAATGCGCGTCCCGTCCGGAGACCAGGCCGGGTAGCCGTCGTAGGCGGCGTGCGAGGTAAGGCGCGTTTGGGACGAGCCGTCGGCATCCATGACATAGATCTCGGACTGCCCATCGCGGTTCGACTGGAAGGCGATGCGCATGCCGTCCGGCGACCAGGCCGGCTGGGTGTCGGAGGCCTCGTGCATCGTCAGTCGCAGGAGCCCAGTGCCATCAGGGTTGATGGTGGCGATCTCGTAGTTGCCCGACGCGTTGGAGGCAAAGACAATGCGCGTGCAGCCCCTGTTGAGGCGCGGCTGGACGTCCGACGCACCCCGGCTCGTCACCCGTGTTGGGTTGGATCCGGCGGCATCGGCAACATAGATCTCCCAGTTGCCATCGCGCAGCGACTGGAAGGCGAGCTTGCTGTCTGGGAGCGCGCCAGTGGCAGCCACGGCGGTGGGCACCGCCGATGTCGCGCGCTCGGGTGCCAGGTAAGGGATCGTAGCCAGGTCGCGGTCCGCGGGCGGGGGCAGGCCGCCGCCCGGCTGCAAAGCCAGGGAGGGTACCGCCATCGCGGCCACCTGGGTCGCGCCCAGGAGTAATGCCAAAAAGAATCCTACCGCCCGGCACGTGAACTGCAGCATGGTGCCCTCTCCTGTGGCCAGTCTAGGCCACCGGCTGCCTTTACCTATCGCGGGCAGCCGCCTTGTCCTCCGCAGCCCGGACGAGCCGAGACCCCGGAGCCGGTTCCCAGCCGCGCTCGCAAGCCCTAGTCGCGTAGCTCTGTGGCGCGGGCCGCCATCTGGGCCCGCAGTTTGGCCGAGTCCTTGGGATAGGTCAGGT
>JBFYTF010000298.1:0-23095 GCA_041300865.1 Anaerolineae bacterium | reverse complement strand
ATGCCGGTCACCATCGACCATCAGGCCAGAGCGCCTCAGCCCAGAGCTATTCCCCCAAGTCTGCAAATCACGTCTCAGAGCCCTTCGTCCACTCGGCGTACCCCAAAATTAGAATGGCTGAGTGGTTCGCCCCGGAGCAGGCGATTGTCCACCCTGTGGCGCAGGCCGCCGGCTTGCAGGCCGGACAAGGCAGGGGAGGGACCTCCAGCCGGCAGCCCGCCTACAGCGGTGGCTCGGCCAGCCGCACGAGCTTGGGCTCGGTCTCCTGCCAGCTCATCTGCGACAGGCCCAGCTTGCGGCGCAGATGGTCGGCATCCATCCGTGCCTTGAAGTCGCGGACGGCGCACGTCCAGCGCAGCATCTCGAAGGACAGGCCGCTGGCCAGGCCGGCGAGCTGCGCCACGTCGGCCAGGACGTACTCCAGGTTGCGGGCGGTGCAGGGAAAGAGGAGCTCCTGCGGCTGGTAGGCGCGGCGATACTGCTCCAGCGTGCGGGCCCAGCCCGGCGGCAGCCGCAGCCGCCGCTCCTTGTACTCCATGCGCGGCCGGTCATAGCGGATGCGGATGGACGGGCCCTCCGCGCCCGAAGTGCTGATGTCTGCCAGCTTGAGGGCCATGCACTCCTGCTTCTTGATGCCGGTGTGCAGCAGCAGCGTGACCAGGAGGTGCGGCCGCGCGTCGGGCTTGTCGGCGATGGCCAACTGCTGGGTGACGGCCAACACCTGCTTCACCTGCTCGTCATCGAGGATGCGCGGCAGGGGCGCGCTGGCCGGCTTGTGGGCCAGGGGTGCCGCCGGATCGGCGGGCAGCACGCCGACGTCCGCCAGCCAGGCAAAGAACACCTTGAGGGTCGTCAGGCGGCGAGCGTACGACTTTGGGCTGCACGGCTTGCCCCGCTCGTGTTGCAGCCAGTGGAGAAACTTTTCCAGGTCCGGCGTGCTGATGTGGCCAATGGGCGGATCGCCTTTCAGGTAGCGAGCCAGGATGCCCAGGTCAAAGAGGAACGACTTGATCGTGTTCTCGGCGAATTCTTGCTGCTGCATGTGCTGCCGGAAGCGGTCCGTGGCGGCACTCAGCGGGCTGTTGGCGTCCAGCCCGGGTGCGGACCGCGGCCGGACCACCTGGGGCTCGTCGCCGGGAAAGAGGGGCAGCTGCTCGACGGTCATCAGCTGACCGTGGTCGGATCCAGGGCGTCGCGCAGCCCGTCGCCCAGGAAGTTGATGCTCAGCACGGTGAGGAGGATCAAAGTGCCGGGAAAGATCCACATCCAGGGCGCGGTGCCCACATAATTGTAGGCGCGATCCAGCATATTGCCCCACGTCGCCGTCGGCGGCTGCACGCCCAGCCCCAGGAAGCTGATGTACGCCTCGCTGAGGATGGCGTTCGCCACGCCCAGGGTCGCCGCGACGATGATGGGCGCCATGGTGTTGGGCAGGACGTGGCGGAAGATGATGGCCGGGCTTTTGGTGCCAATGGTGTGGGCCGCGGCGATGAATTCGCGCTCCTTCAGCGACAGGAAGTCGGCGCGCACGATGCGGGCCAGGTACATCCAGCTCGTGATGCCGATGATGAACACGATGACGACGACGCTGCCGCTGAGGGTCCGGCCCAGAACGTTGATCGGCGGAAACCGGTTGCCAAAGAACTTGGCCATCACCAGCAGCAGGAACAGCTGCGGGATGGTGAACATGGCTTCCGTGAAGCGCATGAGGATGGAATCGAGGGTGCCGCCGTAATAACCGGCCAGGGCGCCGATGAGCACGCCAAAGATCACCTCGATGGCCGCCGCCGACAGGCCGATGAGCATCGAGATCTGACCACCGTAAATGGTCCGGGCCAGGATGTCGCGCCCGACGGTATCGGTGCCGAACGGATGCTCCCGAGAGGGTGGCTGCAGCCTCTGACTGGTATCGGTCGCGTTGGCATACTCCTCGCTGACAAACAGCGCGCCCCCAAAGCAGTAGAGGACCAGGAGGACGAGCATGACGGCGCCGGCCATGGCCATGCGATGGTGGCGGAAGCGCCGCCAGATCATCTGCCTCAGGCTGAGGGCAACACTGTTCGGCCGTCCTGGCAGGCTCGCGACCACTCCTTCGGCTGTAGTCTCCATCTAATAACCGTCCCCTTTCAGTCGTAACGGATCCGCGGGTCCAGCCAGGCGTAGACAATGTCGGTCAAGAGCTGAAAAAGCACCACGGCCAGGGATACGATCATGAGGATGGCCATGACCACCGGTGTGTCGCCGCGGGAGACGTGGTCGATGAACAGGTAGCCCATGCCCTGCCAGGAAAAGATGGTCTCGGTCACGACCGCACCGGCCAGCAGCAGCGGGATGTCCAGGCCGATGATGGTGACCAGGGGCAGCGACGCGTTTTTGAGGGCGTGCAGATAGATCACCCTGCGTTCCGGCAGCCCCTTGGCCCGCGCCGTACGGACGTAATCCTGGGTGAGGGTTTCCAGCATCTGTGAGCGCACGTAGCGGCTGTAGCCGGCGACGCTGACAAAGGTGATGGTGAGGAGGGGCAGCACCATGTGGATGGCAAGCTGTCCGGGCGTCTTGCCCACCTGGGGATCGAACATCTGGTTGGGGGGCAGCGCGGGCAAGCCCCACTCCCTGAACTTGATGGCAAAGAGCTGGATGGACAATAGGGCAATGAAAAAGATCGGCATGGAGTAGCCGACGAACGAAATGCCGGTGATGACGTGATCGGCGACCGAGTACTGCCTCAGCGCCGAAAAGACGCCGATGACCAGGGAGAAGCTCAGGATAATGATCTCGGCAGGGATCATCAACAACAGCGTGCGCGGGATGCGCTCCTTGATGATGTCCCAGGCCGGCTTGCCCCGGGTCACCAGCGAGTTGCCGAACTCGCCCCGGAGCACGCCCTTCTGCTCGCCCGGGGTCTCAGCCACGCCGTCGCCGTCCAGGTCGATCTTGGCCCAGTCGTTACCGATGAGCCAGTAGAGATACTGGACGTAGAGGGGCTTGTCCAATCCGAGTTGGCGCGCCAGGCGCTCCCGGTCCTCGGGGCGCGGCATCCGTTTGCCACCCATGGTCGCCAGCGGGTTGCTGGCGGTCCGCATCAGCACGAACAGCAGCAGGCTGATGACGAACAGGAGCGGGATGGCCTGCAGCAGCCGCCGTATGACGTAACGGGTCATGGCTTCTCCCCTTTCTGGCGGGAGGGAGGTTGGGGCAGGACCGGGCCTGCCCCAACCTCGTGTCCATGGTTGCTCAGTGCCTTATTCCGTCATGTCCCACTCGAGGATGTTGTAGAGGGGCGTGACGCCCGAGAACTTGACGCCTGTCAGGCGCGGCGAGACGATCCAATAGTCGGGGTCGTCCCACAGGCCGAGCCAGTAGACCTGGTCGTGGATGATCTTTGTGATCTCCTGGAGCACGGCAGCGCGCTCCTCGGGATCGATCATGGTGATCTGTTCCTGGAAGAGCGCGTCCAGGGTCTCGTCGCACCCGAAATAGTTCGCGCCCCAGGGGCTCTCATCGCTGGGAATCTCGGAGCAGAGCCAGTAGTAGTGGTCAGGATCGGGAAAGTCCCCGGTGCTATCGGACCATTCCATCATGTCGACCTCGCCCAGGGCACAGGGCGAGCCGTCAGAATAGTTGGCGAAAAACAGGTCGGCATCCCAGCTGGGGATCTGCACGTCGATTCCAACCTCGCGCAGCATCTGCTGGATGACTGCCTGGGCGTCCTGGCGGATCTCGCGGACGGTGGTGCCGTAGACCAGGGTCAGCGGCTCGCCGTCTTTCTCGCGGATGCCGTCGCCGTCAGAGTCGGTCCAGCCCGCCTCCTCCAGCAGTGCCATTGCCCCCTCGGGATCGTACGTCCAGGGCTCGATGTCGGGCGACACCCAGCCGCCGGCCTCCAACGGATCCCACAGGGTCTCGGGGGCACTGGTCAGGCCCAGGAGCAGGTCGTTGTTGATGGCCTCGCGGTCGATGGCCATGGCGACGGCCTGGCGGACGTTCACATCAAGGGCGCCCGGGCTCGCCATGTCGCGAAAGTTGAAGTAGATGCCCTCCGCGTAGCCGGAGCTCTGGACCATGATCTCTAGCCCGCCGGCCTGCAAGGTGGGCACGTCGGACAGGGGCGGGAAGGTGCCGAGATCGGCCGTGCCGGCGATGAGGGACGCCGTCTGGGAGGCGTCGTCGGGCACGAACTGGAAAAAGATCTCCTCGATGTTGGCTTCTCCCCCCCAGTAGTTGGGGTCCTTGACCAGCCGGATATAGCTGCCCGACTCCCAGGTGTCCACGACGTAGGGACCGCAGCCCACCGTCGGCAGCAGGTTCCACTCGGCCTCGTCGATGGAGCCCTCGGCGTCAAAGACGGGCTGCAGCACGTGCTTGGGCAGGATGCCCTTCCACAGCGACGACTGCCACGAGGCCAGAGGCTCGGCAAAGGTCATGACGACTGTCTGCGGGTCCGCGGCTTCGACGCTGGTGAGTCCGTCGTAGGGATAGACGCTGGAGACGGTGTTGCCCGGGTTGGTGATCATCTCCCAGGTAAAGACAAAGTCTTCTGCGGTGAGGGGTGTGCCGTCGGACCAGGCGATGTCGTCCCGCAGCATGAGGGTGATGACCGTGCCGTCCTCGCTCACGCCCCCGTTCTCAAAGGTGGGCAGCTCGGTGACGAGCTTGGGGAAGGGCAGGTTCTGATCGTCGAACTCCCAGGCCCAGCAGCTATAGAGCTGCTGGAGGACCGTGGAGAACCACATGTTGGTGTAGTAGGGATTGAGGGTATCTGGCTCTTGGGTCCAGGCAAAGGTGATGATCTTCTTGACGGGCTCGGGCGTCGCGGTGACGACCACCTCGACCTCTGTCTCCACCACCTCGGTCACGACCTTTTCCACGGTCTGGGGGGTGCCCTCGACGATGACCGTCTCCTTGACCACCTTTTCTACGACCTCGGGCGCAGGTGTGGCGCCGCACGCCGCGAGGGCGGTGGCGAGCATCATCACCACGACCAGGATTGCCAACGGTTTGACTGTATTCTTCATGATCTCCTCCTTCAGTTTGCAAACCTTCCGAGTCGCACCAGCGGGTACTGCCTCGCGTCGATTGTCCTTACCTCCTTCCTGGTACGGATCCAGCATTCCTTGCCTGTCAGTGGGCCATGGTGCGTGCGCTCTCAGGCCGGCACTAGCTCTCGTGCTGCCTCGGCCATGATCTCGTCCAGCTCGCGCTCCTGGTCCTCGGTCAGGGGGGGCACCTCGTGTTCGGCCAACAGGCGATCGGCCTCGGCTTGGGCGCGGCCGGCCATGAGATGTGCGCCGCTGCGCTGCCACTCCTGATAGGAGCGCCGCTCGCAGAGATGGGTGGACAGCAGCTCACCGGCGCGCAGGTAGCGTACGGTGTGCTTCTGATCGAGATAGTTGTGCGTGCCCCGCGATACCCGGTCGACGAGATCCACGGCCAGGGCATCGTCGTCCACGGCAAAACCGCGGACCAGCCGGCCCACAGACGCGGCGACCTCGTCGTCGCACACCATCTGGGCATAGGAGCCGGCGACGCCGGCCGCCATCTCGCCGATGCCCGACAGCTCGTCGGCGCCAGCCAGGGCGGGGGCAATGGCATTCAGGGCGCGCTCGTAACCGTTCTGTAGATCCAGGGTGTGCGAATTCGTAGACAGGCCATAGACGTTGACCGGCAGCCCGTACGAGTGGGCCAGGGCTACCGTCCCGGCCGATACGAGTCCCAGCTCCACACCACCCCAGACCGAGACGCCCGTGCGCGGCTCCATCATGGCGAGGCGCCCGCAATAGACGATTGGCAGCCCCGGCTGCACCGACTGGGCCAGGACGATGGACGCCAGCACCTCCGCGTTCTGCTGAGCCAAGGCGCCGGCCATGGACATGGGGGCCGTGGCGCCGGCTGTGGGGCAGGGCAGGGGGGCGAGCTTGATGCCCAGGCGTGCCGTCTCGATGATGGCCGCCGCCACGTCGTCGGGCAGGATGAGGGGGCTGATGGGCGAGATGCCCAGGCTCAGCACCTCCGCCGGCGGGCCGATGACGGACGCCATGCGGGCCGTGTAGCGCACCTCGGCGGCCGTCTGGCTGCCCGGGCCCTGAAGCGGCTTGGTGGTATGGGCCAGGGCGTGCCGGTACATCGACAACGACATCAGCGGGCCCGGCACCTCCTCAGGTGTGAAAAACGGGGTGATGCTGCTGACGTTGGGCAGCGCGTCCAACAGGCGGGTCGAGTCACGCACGTCCTGGAGGGTGGAGGGGCGGCAGCGGCCACTGCCCGGCTCGTAGACCTGGGCGGCGCCCCCCAGGTTGTGCCAGTGGAGCTTGCCTGCGCCAAGGGTAATGGTCTGGCAGCTGCGGCCGCGAATCGTGGCCTGCCGAGGACAGCGGGCCAGGGAGCGTTCTACCAGGTCGGGCGGCATCTCGACACGCTCTCCCCGGATCCTGGCTCCCTCTCCGCTAAGGATCTCGCGCGCCTCCGGCGCGGTCAGGAGGATGCCGGTCACATCCAAGATGCGCAGCGTGGCCTGGTGGATGCTCTCCACCTCGCCAGCAGTCAGGACCGTCAAATGGGTCATTCCATTCTCACCGCCAGGGCGCGCTAGCAGACTGCTCCATGACTTGCACTACCGCCCATTCTAGCATAGAATCCCATAGGGTGCAAGCGCCACTCCCGGCGGTCGCCTGCGGTCGCCTACGGTCGCCTACGGTCGGCTGCGGCCGACGAGGCATCGACGTCTCGTGAACAAGTGCGTCGGACCTGATGACTCGATGAGGTTGTGATCATGCGCACCATACAAACAACTCTGGAGCACCTGGATCGGTTCATCGACCAGCAGATGGCGGCCGCCGGGACGCCCGGCATGGCGGTCGCCCTGACCGATGCCCAGGCGCTGCTACACGTCGCCGCCCACGGGCTGGCCGACGTGGCTGCCGGCCGCCCGGTCGGGCCTGACACTCTGTTCGAGATCGGCTCCATCAGCAAGTCGTTCACGGCCATCGCCCTTCTTCAGCTCCAGGAGGCCGGGCGGCTGGACGTGCACAGCCCGGTGCAGTGCACCCTGCCCTGGTTCCAGGTGCCCCCGGGCCCGGGCCTGGAGGGCCGCGCCGGGATGGAGCTCATCACCCTCCACCACCTGCTGACCCACACGGCGGGGATCGTGACCGGCACCGATTTCAGCACCGAGGGGCGCTACGAGGTGTGGTCGCTGCGCCACACCGAGGCCACCACGCCGCCGGGCACGTTCTTTCACTATTCCAACGTGGGCTACAAGGCCCTGGGCGTGGTGCTGGAGGACATGCTGGCCCGCTCCTACGGCGAGATCGTGGACGAGCGGATCTTCCGGCCGCTAAGCATGGAGGCCAGCGAGGCGGTCATCACCCACGACACGCGCCGCCGCCTGGCCGTGGGCTACGAGGCGCTGTATGACGACCGCCCCTTCCACCGCACCCTGCCGCTGGCTCCCGCCCCGTGGCTGGAAACCGGTACCGGCGACGGCAGCATCGCCTCCACCCCGGCCGACATGGCGGCTTACGTACGCCTGCTCCTGAACCGGGGGCAGGGCCCCGAGGCGCGGCTCCTGTCCGAAACGAGCTATCGCCTGCTAGCCGGGCGGCACGTTCCCTTGCCGGAAGGCGAGGGGGAGTGCGGCGAGTTCTACGGCTACGGACTCGGCGTCGTCCAGGAGGACGGCCATACCATCGTGAGCCATGGTGGGGCTATGGTGGGCTACTACGCGGCCATCGCCGCCGATATGGAGGCGGGCCTGGGCGCTGCCGTGCTGTGCAACGGCCCGGGCGAACCCATGGCCGTTGCTCGCCAGGCCCTGCGCCTGGCGCGGTGGGCCGAGGAGGGCCGGGACCTGCCCCCGTCGAGCCCGATCGAGCCGGGGCGCGTTGACAATGCCGGAGAGTATGCCGGCGCGTACCGTTCGGGAGAGCACCAGATCGAAGTAGTTGCCCAGGGTACGGAGCTGGCCCTGTACCTCGACGGACAGGGCGCCGGCCTGGAGCGGCGGGGCGAAGACTGCTTCTACGCGCCGCACCCCGCCCTGTCACGCTTTCTGCTGCGCTTTGGCCGGCAGGCGGGGCAGGTGGTCGAGGCCTGGCACGGGCCTGAGGTGTTTGTGCGGCGGGGCTGGGCAAGCACTGCCCGCCAGGATCCGCCCGCGGCGTGGCGGGCTTATGCCGGGCACTATCGCTGCCACAACCCCTGGCTGGGCAACTTCCGCGTCGTCCTGCGCCGCGACCGGCTGCTGCTGGCCCTGCACGCGGGCGAGGAAAAGCTCCTGGTGCCCCTAGCCGAGGGCCTGTTCCGCGTGGGCGAGGACGAGCGGCTGCCCGAGCGGCTGCGCTTTGACACGCCGGTGGGCGGGCAGGCGCTGCGGGCCAACCTGACAGGCTGCGACTACTACCGCACGTTCACCCTATAGAAAGGCCTGGGCAAAGAACTCGGCCAGGCGCCGGTAGAGGACGCGCTGGTTGGCAGGCCGGGCAATGCCGTGGCCCTCGTCCTCAAAGACCAGCAGCTTGTAGGCCACGCCGGCCTCGTCCAGGGCGCGGCGCACGACGCGCACGTTCTCGGGCGTGACGTTGGGATCCTGGAGCCCCTGGACGATGAGCAGCCGGCCGCGGATGTTGCCCACCGCGTAGAGGGGCGATCTCTCGCGGTAGCGCTCGGGCACCTGGTCCGGCGAGCCACCCATCATCTCCTCGCTCAGGCCGCGCAGGTCTGGCCGCGTGGTCTCGTAGTCGACCACCAGATCTGTCATGCCGCAGACGGGCGCCGCCGCAGCCACAGTCTCGGGCGGAAAGTGGGTGATGGCCCACCACGACGAGTAGCCGCCATAGGACGTGCCGGTGATGCCGACCCGGCCTGGCCGGGCCAGGCCGTCAGCCAGCAGGGCCTCGATACCGGCCCGGATGTCCTCCTGCTCGTCGCCGCCCCAACCACGGGCCTTGATGGCCTCGCGGTAGGTGCGGCTGAAGCCGGTGCTGCCGCGGTAGTTGGGGTCCAGGACGTGAAAGCCCTGGGACACCAGGTACTGGATCTGAGCATTTAGCCGGTCCTGGCTGTGCCAGGTGGGTCCGCCGTGGACGTAGACGACCGTGCCGCGGGCCTCGCCCTTTACCCGGTACAGCCAGCCCTGGATCTCGAGCCCATCGGCAGCGTGCCACCGGAAGTCCTCGGCGCCGGCCAAATCGGCGGGGGTCAGCGTCGTGCGGTCCCAGATACGGGTCAAGCTCACCGGGGTCCGGCGCTGCCCGTCTTCGGGGCCGACGGACAGGCGCACCAGGTCGCCGGGCTGCCGGGAGCTGTAATGAGTGGCGACCCAGTCCCGGCTTCCGGCCTGCCCCGGCGTCCCCACGGGGGCCAGGGGCACGAGGCTGCCGGCCACTTCGGGCAGCGGCGTCTCCTGCTTGCTGTCGAGGTCGAGGAGAGTGGCCCGGGTGCGTGCCTCGCGCGACTCCACGATCACGGCCTGCCGGCTACCATGGGGGACGTAGGCCGCTTCCACGTTGCGCCCAGGGTCGTCGACGAGCCAGCGGGGTGAGGCGTCGCCGGGCTCCCACAGGCCGACGCGCTGGTGCGTTTCGGCCTCGGCCAAGACCAGCACGCGCCGAGAGCCGGGCAGCCAGGAGGCCCACACCTTGCGCTGCTCGCCGGCGGTGATGATCTCCCGGTCGTCGTGGCCCTCACTGTCCACCAGCCATATCTGGCGGCCGGCGGGGTGGTGGTCGCGGCGGGTATAGAGGATGTGGGTGCCGGCGTCGTTCAGCTCGGGCTCGTAGAAGCAGCCCCGCACGGGCCGGGCCAGGGGCCGGCGTTCGCCCGTCTCCAGGTCGTGGCGATAGACCCAGGTGGCCTCGATCTCGCGGCCGGCTTCCTCGTCCCAGTTGGCGCCATAGATCAGCCAGCGACCGTTGGGGTGCAGCTGGCCTCCCCTCAGGAAAAAGCCGGGTGCCGCTTCGGTGAGGGGCTGCATCTGGCCGGGCCGGTCCAGGTCGACGCGAAAGAGCTGTGCGCGCTCGTCGCCGTCGTGGTCCTGCACCACCAGCACTGCCCGGCTGTCGGCCGTCCACGAGGCGACCAGCGTGTCGTCGGCCGTGTCTGTGAGGCGCAGCGGCGGCGCCGAGCCATCGGTGGGCACGGCATAGACGTCGGCGGCCGAGCCGGTGCGGTACCAGGTCCAGGCTACCCACCTGCCGTCGGGCGAGACCTTTGGCTCCTCCATCGCCGGCAACGTGAGAAGTGCTTCCAGAAAGTCATGGCTCATAGATCTGCCTCCGATTCTCTTCGATTCTCTCGTTCTCTGGGCAAGCGAGGCGGCCCGGGCTAGAGGTTGATCAGGGCGTGCCACAGCCATGGCGCCTCGAGCCCACCCGTCCTCTCCCGCGCCCATGCCAGGAGGAGGCCAAAGAAGGCCGTCCACAGGCCCCAAGTCCAGGCGAGGGCAAACTGCCCGCTGAAAGGATCGAAGGGGTTCAGGACGTGCCACGCACCGAACAGCAGGGAGGTGAGGACCAGGCCCCAACCGCAGCGGGCACCCAGGAGGGACTTTGGCCAGCCAAAGGCGACGTTCAGACGGGACTGAACATAGCCCCGGAACAGGAGCTCCTCGGCGGGGGCCACCAGGGCAAGGGTACCCACCAGGCGCAGGGGCATTGCCAGGAGCGCTGCCGGCTGGGCCACGGCCAGGAAGAAGAAGCCCGGCACGAGGAGGGCAAGACCCGCCCTGGGCCGGCCCTCAGCGGCGTCCGTTCCCTTTGACAGGCGGCCCACGAGGAACATGATCGCCAGCGCCACGAGGGAGAGAGCGCCGGCCTTGGCCCAGCTATCCCAGCCCAACCAGGAGAGGGCGGCGGTCAGGGCCAGCACGGGCAGGGCGCCGATGGCCGCCAGCCTGAGCCCCTGGCGGCTGGGGCGTAGAACCAGCCCGCCAGATGCCAGCCTATGGCGCGACAGGAACGACACGGCAACGGACAGGGCCAGGAGCGCGGCGTACTCGAAGTAGGGAAAACCGATGGCCTGCTGCTCCCAGCGCCCGACGGGCGAGGTACGCATGACCCTGAAGCCCAGGAGAGCGAGGGCCAGGACAGCGACGACTTCGATGATGGCTGCGATCCTGCTCGTCATTGGCAGCATGTCTCCTTTGCGCACTTGTCAGGCCCGGATGCAGGCCACGTGGTGTCCGGGGGCAAGCTCCCGCAGCTCCGGGTCGACCTGGCGGCAGTCGTCGCTCGCCACGGGATAACGGCCAGCACTTCCTTTCCGCGCTCCTCTCCAGCCGCGCATGGGGTGCTGGTCAATGCAGGTCTCGGCGCGGCCGCAGGGGGATGGTCCGAAAATCGCGCACAAAACGCACCAGGTTCTCCACCGTCGTCTCGAATACGGCCCGGCCAAACTCGGCGGTGGCGACTGTCGGGTCGCCGCACACACCGCTCTCGCTCATGCGCGACCACCAATCCTGCCAGGAGAGAGCACTCGGCCCGCCTAGGTCCCAGTTAAAGTAGGTGAGCTTGAGCTGCCCGATCTCGCGCACTGCCCGCTCCATGTGCACCAGTTCGGGCCGCAGGTGCAGCATCAAGGCCGTCTCGTACTCGCCGGCGTGGGCCACGCCGCCGGGTGCCGAGCGGCGGAGCTGCGACAGGGCGGGCTCGGCGAGGGTCGGATCGATGGCGGCGTTGGGGCTCATCGCACCGCAGATCATCCCCGTTTCGAGGACCACGCGGCGCGCGACGAGGTCGGCCAGCGGCGCATTTGAGCCGTGGCCGTTGACGACCAGCAGGTGCGTAAAGCCGTGGCGCGCGGCGCTGATGGCCACGTCAGACACGTAGGCCAGCAGAGTCTGCATGTCGACCGACACCGTGCCCGGGAAGTCCATGTGGTGCTCGTCCAGGCCATAGGCCACGAGGGGCATGACGAGCATCTCGGCCGATGCCCGCCGCGCCGCCTCCAGGCAAAAGGCCTCGACGATGACGTTGTCGGTGTTCAAGGGCAGGTGCGGGCCGTGGTCCTCAATGGTGCCAAAGGGCAACAGCACCACCGGCTGCCGGGCGATGGCCGCCTTCATCTCGGGCCAGCTCAGCTCGTCGTAGCGGATCGTGTATTCTTCCATGCCTGTCTCAACCCTCCCCAGCCCTGAGCTGCAGGGCACTCTCGGCACAACCACGCAGAAAAGCCGCCGCGCCATCGCCCAGGACATCAAGCCGGTAGCCACCCTCCTGGATGATGGCGGTGGGCAAGCCCAGCGCGCCAACCCGGCGGCCGGCCGCGGCGAACGCCGCGACGGTCAGGCGAAAGCTGCCCTCCGGGTCGCCCTCCAGCCCGTCGAAACCGGCAGACACGACGAGGCTGCGGGGCTGAAACTCGCCGATGACCGCCAGCGCATCGTCGAGCGTGGCCAGGTACTCCGTGTCGCCGGTGGTGCGCGGCAGGGGCCAGTTCCGGTTCGCGCCCTCGCCGGGCCCCGCACCGCGCTCGCCGGCCCCTCCCCAGTAGTAGGGATAATCGCCGTCGGGGTCGGCGTGGAGCGAGCAAAAGAGGACGTCGGGATCGGAGTAAAAAATCAGCTGCGTCCCGTTGCCGTGGTGGTAATCGATGTCCAGGATGGCCACCCGGCCCATCGCCCGGAGTGAGTGCGCGGCAATGGCCGCGTTGTTGAGGTAGCAGTAGCCGCCGAAAAGGTCCGGCCCGGCGTGATGGCCGGGAGGACGGCACAGTGCGTAGGCCAACAACCGTCCGTCACGGACAACGCCGGCCGCGGTTGCGGCACACTGGGCGCTCCAATAGGCCGCCTGCCACGTGCCCTCCAGGATGGGGCTGCCCGAGCCGAAGGCATAGTACCCCAGCAGGCCGCGCAGCCCCCGCGGCTTGTGGGTGCCGTGCCGGTGCGCAAAGGTCTCGGGGACGAGGGGGAGCGCCGAGCCCTGGTTGCCGGCCGCCTCATGGCTCGCGGCCCTGAGGAACTCCACAAAGTCTGCATCGTGGACCGCCAAGATGGGCGCCAGGCCGTGATCCGCCGGCTCGACAACCGGTCCGAGCCCTGCGGACTGCACTGCCTGCAAGAGCACCTCGGCCCGCGCCGGCACCTCAAACCCGCCGAGCGGGACGCCGTCCACGAACTGCCCGGCCGTGTCATGGAGCCGGTGGCGATCGGTGTAGATGATGTACATGCTCGCCTGCTACATTCTGTAGGCGAGGTACTCGGCCTCGCAAGGGGGACCGGGGGCGGCCCACACCACGCGCTCGGTCAGGTCCATCACCAGCGAAACGAGGGTCATCTCCCGCTCGTAGGGTGGGTCCTCCGGGTCCTCGTGAACACAGATAGAGTTCGGAAAGTTGACGTGGTCGCGCAGGAGCCCCTGCAGGCTCTCGACCGTCACCCCGCCGAGCTGGGACTTGAGCAGGCGGCGTGCGCGGTTCAGGCGCACGTTGGAGCTCGAGTAGGTGCCCGGCTCTTCGAGGAGCTTCATCTTGGGCGACAAATAGCAGTTGGTGTGCACCAGCCAGCCATCCTCCCCGTACAGGAGGTCGTGGGTCGTGGCCGAGCTCTCCACGCAATAGAGCTCACCGTTGGGATCGCCCAACATGTAGGTATAGCCTCCGGCGCGCAGCTTGACAACGCAGTTGAGGATCGCCTCGCCGATGGTACACGCCTGCAGCACGGCCCGGGAGCAGAGGATACGGGGAATGCCCACGCGGCTGTCCGTGGGATAGACCGAATCGATGGCCACGGCTATGCCCTGGGCGTTGAGCCCGATATTCACGAGGAGAGGACCGTAGGTCATGCCGATAAAGGGCGGACCGTCGTCGGGCACGGCGTGGACCAGGTAGGCATTGTCCTTATCCACGCTGCTCCAGTCCTCGTTGTGGGCCATGAGCACGTGGCCGTCGGCCGTCTGGTCATCCCTGACGGAGAGCGAGGTGCAGCCCCAGATCTGGTGCCGGACGTCGGTCAAGCCCTCGTAGCAGTTGAGGGTCCACACCTCCTCGAACGGCACCTGGGCCCCGGCAGCGATACCGCGCAGCTCGGCGACGAACTGGGGAAATGCCTCCTCGGCGTAGGGCAGAAACTTGCGCGCCTGGCGCTGCGCTGCCTCCCACGAGAGGTCGATGGCCTTGGGGATCACCTCGCAGTAGCGGGTGAGGGCAAGCAGGATCTGGGCTCGGGCGCCCTCGCCTTGGTGGCGGCCTCGTTCCATCGGGCTGCCCCGGATCTCGATCAGCGGTAACCTGTCTTCTTGCATGTTCCTCCCTCGCCCGCGGAGGTGCGACGCCAGAGGGCTCTGCCGGACCGGTGCCCTCTTTGCTCGCGGAGACTGGCTTCCTGGCCCGCATCCCATTTTACCACGGGATCAGCCGGGCAACAAGTCGCTTCGCCTGCCCGTTCCGTTCCAGGATCGTTTGACTTCACCCCTCCTTTGTGCTATGATCAGCCCATGTTGGCACTCTGGTCCATCCGGCGGGCAGAGACGCGGAGGCGCAGAGACTTGAGAAGGCGCGGCCTGTCGGGCAAGCCAGCCGGTCAGCTCGGCATGGCGATGGTCTGCGCCAGGCAGCTCCCTCCAAACCGCGAGGTGAACAGCATGCAATACGAAACAGTCTTGAGCCACGGCCGGGTCGTCGACGGCTGTGGCAACCCCTGGTTTTGGGGTGACGTGGCCCTGGATAGAGGCCGCGTGGCCGCCCTCGGGCCGGCGGGCACCCTGCGCGGCCGCCAGACGCTCGACGCCGGGGGCCGGTACGTTGTCCCGGGCTTGGTCGACGTCCATACCCACTCGGACCTCTCGATCCTGGTCAACCGCCGTGCCGAGAGCGTGGTGCGCCAGGGCGTCACGACCGAGGTGCTGGGCAACTGCGGCCTGTCACCGGCGCCTGTCGCCGAGGAGCACCGGGCCGAGCTATTTGCCCAGTGGGGTCCGATTTGCGACCAGCCTGAGGTGACCTGGGAGTGGCGCAGCTTTGGCCAGTACCTTGACGCCCTGGAACTGGGCGGGTTGGGCATCAACGTCGCCTCCCTGGTGGGGCATGGCGCGCTGCGTATCGGCGTCATGGGGTTGGCAGAGCGGGCGCCCACGGCGGCAGAGCAGGCAGGGATGGAGGAGCTGCTGGAGGCCGGTCTGGTAGCCGGCGCATTCGGCCTGTCCACCGGGCTGGTTTACCCGCCCGGCTGCTTTGCCGCCACGGACGAGATCGTGGCCCTCTGCCGCGTGGTGGCGCGCCACGGTGGGCTCTATGCCTCGCACATCCGCGGCGAGCGCGAGACGATCCTCGACGCCGTCGCCGAGGCCATCGACATCGGCCGCAGGGCGGGGGTGCCGGTGCAGATCTCGCACAACGCACCAAAGTTCGGCGCTGCGCACGATGCCCGGGCCAACCTGCGCCTGGTAGAGCAGGCCCGGGCACAGGGCCAGGACGTCACCGTGGACAACGACGTGCACACCGACCTCGGTCCGGCGCTGACCGGGGCGCTGCCCCAGGAACTGCAGGAGCGGCCGCCGGCAGAGATTGCCGCCCTCCTGTCCGATGCGGAGGGTCGCCGGCGTATCCGTGAGACGATCGTCCTTGACCGGCGCCCGGCCTTTGGCCCCACCGGCCTGCTCAAACACGGCCAATGGCAGCGCATCACGCTGCTGCGCGCGCCGCACACCCCGGCGGCCGTCGGCAAGACGATTGACGCCCTGGCACGCGAGGAGGGACGGGACCCCTTTGACGTCTACCTGGACCTCATCGTCGACAACGGGCACGAGGCTGAGGCAATCTTTGACTATATCGACGCGGACAACATCCGCCTGCTGCTGCAGCACCCGGCGGTCATGATCTCGTCCGATGGCCAGGTGTTGGCACCCTATGGCTTCCTGAACGAACCGCCGCCCTACTCCCCGTGCAGCTACGGCGAGTACCCCGGCGTCCTGGAGCGCTACGTGCGCGGCGAGGGGCTCCTTTCGCTTGAGGAAGCTATCCGCAAGATGACCTCTTTTCCCGCGCAGCGCTTCGGCCTGTGGGATCGGGGCGTATTGCGCCCAGGGGCCCGGGGAGACGTCGTGCTTTTGGACATGGAGCGGGTGCGCGACCGGGCGACCAACGTCTATCCGCACGCCTATCCCTTTGAGAACTATCCCCACCAATATCCGGAGGGCATCGACGCTGTGTTTGTCAACGGCACCCAGGTGGTCGATGGTGAGGAACACACCGGTGCGCTGCCCGGCCACGTACTGCGCCACCGCCCGGAGAGAGGTGATCTGTAATGGCTGCTGAATCCATCCCGGTGGTCACCGCGCGGGGATCGCATTACGAAGTCGGCCGGCAGATCGGCCAAGAGATGCGGCCTACGCTCGAGCGCATGGTCTCTGCCCTGGGCACCGACCTGCCGGCCGGCGTGGGGTTGGAGGACCTGCGGCAGCAGGGGCGCATCTACCTGGCCCACAGCCGCGACGTGTACCCCCACTACGTCCGCGAGGTGGAGGGCATCGCCGAAGGCGCTAACCTACCCTTCGAAGACCTGTTCCTGGAGCTGTGCGAAGAGCTATGGGAGGAGACCGCCTGGAGGAACCTGGGGCCGGGCTGGAGGACCACGCCGGCCCGCCAGGGTGAAAGCCAGGCGGGCGCGGGCAGGGTGAAGGGCTGCAGCGACCTGGTAGCCCGCGGCCGGGCTACGGTCGACGGTTCTACGCTGGTGGCCCACACGAATGACCTGAGGCCGGAAGTCGAGAAGGACCTGGTGCTGCTCAGGCTGCAGGCCGGCGACGAGCCCGAGTTCCTGGCCTGCTCCGTCGGCGGGCTAGGCTTCAGCGCCGGGTTTAACGCGGCCGGCATTGTCATGTCGGGCAACCAGCTTTCCAACAGCGATATCCGGCCGGGCGTGCCGCGGCTGCTGGCGGTGCGGGCCATTCTCGCTGCCCGGCGCCTGGAAGAGGCCATGGCTGCCTGCCTGCTGCCCCGGCGCGCCTCCAATTACAACAACGTCATCGCCGACGCCAACGGCGAAGTTTACAGCATGGAGGGCTCGGCTACGGACTGCGAGCCGATCTATATCGAAGGCGACCTGCTGGCCCACGCCAACCACTATGTGAGCAGCGCGATGCGCCACTTCGAGGCCGACCGCAACGACATTGCCGGCTCGGTGATCCGCCACAACCGGGCCATGCGCCTGCTGCGCGAGAACTATGGCCGGCTGTCGCCCGCGCTGTTTCAAACGCTTCTGGCGGACCATGCCAACTATCCCGGCTCCCTGTGCAAGCATGGCTACGACTCGGTCACGGTGTTCAGCATGATCGTTAACCTGGAGGAGCGGCGCGCGTGGATGGGCCGCGGACGCCCCTGCCAGACGACCTATTACGAGCACGTGCTGGAGCCCTGGACATGGGATCGAGTCTAGACGGATGCCGGACAGGCAGCTGAACGAACGTTACCGCCTCCTGGCCGAGCTGGGCCAGGGGGGCATGGGCACGGTGTACAGTGCCCACGACAACGTCCTCGACCGCCAGGTGGCCGTCAAGGTCCTGACCGACGCCGGCTTGGGCCAGCAGGCCCGGGCGCGCCTCCTGGCCGAGGCCAAGGCGGCTGCCCGCCTGAACCACCCCAACATTGTCTCGGTGTACGATGCCGGCGAGGCCGGCGGCGTGCCTTACGTCGTGATGGAGCTCGTCGAGGGGCAGTCGCTGCACGAGCAGCCGGTCCGGGACCTGGACGAGATTCTGTTCATTGCCCGGCAGATCGCCGCCGCTCTGGAGCACGCCCACGGTCAGGGCATCGTCCACCGCGACCTGAAGCCGGAGAACGTCTCGGTCTCACGGGGCGCTCGCGCGGGCACGGTGGACCGCGTCAAGCTGATGGACTTTGGCCTGGCGCACAGCCTGTCCAGCCGCGCGGCCGTGGAGGGCGGCCTGCTGGGCACGATCTTTTACCTGGCCCCGGAACAAGCCCTGGGGCAGCAGGTAGATGGGCGCGTGGATCTGTACGCGCTGGGTGTGATGCTGTACGAGATGGTGACGGGCCGCCTGCCTTTTGCCGGGGATGACCCCCTGACGGTGCTCTCGCAGCATCTGCACGCCTCCGTCGTACCGCCGCGCACCCTCCGGCCCGACGTGCCGCCGGCGCTGGAGGCCATCATCCTCCGGCTGCTGGCCAAGGAGCCAGGCGATCGTTACCCATCAGCAGCCGACCTCCTGGCGGCTTTGGAAGCGGTGAGTGTCGCGCCGGAGCCGGCCGGCGCGCCGGCATCTTCGCGGCCCGTGGCTTCCGTCTCGCTCCTGGAACAACTGAACCGCGGCCGCCTGGTGGGCCGCAGCCGCGAGCTGGCCGAGCTGCGCAGCCTGTGGAACAGGGCGCGCCAGGGGCAGGCACAACTTGTCCTTCTATCGGGCGAGCCGGGCGTGGGCAAGACGCGCCTGGCCAACGAGGCCATGCTCGTCGCGCGTTTGGACGGCGCCGCCGTGCTCGAGGGGGGCTGCTACGAGTACGAGATGGCCATGCCTTATCTGCCCTTCGTCGAGGCGCTGCGCGGCTGGGTGCACCGCCAGGACGATAGTGCCCTGCGCCAGCACCTGGAGGGCCCGACTGCCGCGGAACTGGCCCGCCTCGCGCCCGAGATCCAGGCCCGCCTGGGGCGTCTGCAGGCAAGCGCCCCCCTGCCCCCCCAGGAGGAGCGGCTGCGCCTGTTTGATCACTTGGCCCGCTTCTTCCAGGGCCTGGCCGGCGAGCGCGGCCTATTGCTGTTCCTGGACGATCTGCAGTGGGCCGACCAGGGCAGCCTCCTGCTCCTGCGCTACCTGCTGCGCGCCCTGCGCCACGATCGGGCCCTGATCCTGGCCGCGTATCGCGAGGTGGAGCTGGATCGCAGCCATCCCCTGGCTGCGGCCCTGGTCGAGTGGAACCGCGATCGCCTGGCGGTGCGCATTCCCCTCGGCCGCCTGGGGCGGGAGGAGACGGCCGGCCTCCTCGCCGCGCTTTTCGGCGCCGAGCAGGTCACAGACGAGTTCGTGGAGGTCATCTATCGCGAGACGGAAGGGAACCCCTTCTTTGTCGAGGAGGTGGTCAAGGCTCTCGTGGAGCAGGGACAGATCTATCGCCAGGAGGGGCGCTGGCAGCGGCTGGAGATCGGCGAGCTCTCGATCCCGCAAAGCGTCAAGGAGGCCATCGGCCGGCGGCTGAGCAGGCTGGGTGAGGACTGCCTGGAGGTCCTGTACGCGGCCGCCCCCCTGGGCAAGTCGTTCTCGTTTCGCGAGCTGGCAGCAGTCACGGGTAGCGGGGAGGACCCGCTGCTCGACGCCCTGGACGAGGCACTGGGCGCCCAGATCCTCCGCGCCGGTGGAGGCGAGACGTTTGCCTTTACCCACGACAAGATCCGCGAGGTTCTCTATGCGGAGCTCAACCCCGTGCGCCGCCGCCGAACGCACCAGCGCATTGGCGAGGCGCTGGAGAGGCTGTACGCGGCCGAGCCCCGGGCACACGTCGTGGATCTGGCCTACCATTTCCTGGAGAGCGGCGACCAGGCCCGGGCGTTGCGCTACCTGCGCCTGGCCGGCGAGGAGGCCAGCCGGGTTTATGCCCACGACGAGGCGCTCGAGCATTACGCGCAGGCCGGCGAGCTGGCCCAGGTGCTCGGCCTGCCGGACGAAGAGCTCGCCATCCATCAGGCCATGGCCGGCGCGTACGAGCTGCGGGGGCCCATGGAGCAAGCCATCGCCCACTACGAGCAGGCCCTGAGCCTCACTACGACACCGGAAGCGCGCGCCGGCCTGAAGGCTCAGATCGGCCTGGTCTACACCGGCATTGGCGACGAGCGGGCTGCCGCCTACCTGCAGATGGCGCTTGAGGAGCTGGACCCGGAGGGCATGCCGGCCGCCGTCGCCGGCGCCCTGGCGGGCATGGGCCGCTTGGAGCACTATCGCGGCCGGCACGGGCGGGCACTGGAATACATCGAGCAGGCCCGCGGCCTGGCCGAGCCGCTGGGCGACCCGCTGATCCTGACCGACGTCTATGGCTACCTGGCCGGTGCCTACCAGCATCTCGCCCGCTACGAAGAGAGCATGGGCTGGGCCCGGGCCAACGTGCGCCTGGGCGAGGAGAACAACCTGGCACGGGCGACAATGATCGGCTACGAGTTTCTCGCCGAGGACAGCTTTGTGCTGGGCCGCTGGCAAGATGCGCTTGACTATGCCGGCCTCGAGCGGGAAATGGGGCAGACGACCGGGGCGCAGGTGCGCGTGGCCTGGGCAGAACTCAGCCGGGCGAACGCCCTGTACGGCTTGGGGGAGCTAGGCCAGTCCCGCGCCGCGGGGGAGGCCTGCCTAGGCCTGGCGGAGGCCACGGGCGAGCTGCGCCTGGCGGTGCTGGCCGGGGTCGCCCTCGCCCTCGCCGAGACCGACCTGGGCCGCGACGAGCCTGCAGCAGCTGTTGCCCGCCTTGCCCTGGAGCGGGGCAACGACCTGAGCCAGCTCTACATGCTGGTCATGCCTCGCCATGCGCAGGCCTATATCCACGTCCAACGAGAGGAATGGGAGCAGGCTGCGGCCCTGTACGACGAGTGCCTGGAGCTCATTGCCAGAACCGACAATGTGCATGCCAAGCTGCAGATTGGGGCGTACGCCATGGAGGCCTATGGTGCCGCCGGGCGCCTGGCAGCGGCCCGCTCGGCCCTCGTGGACTATGAGACGCTGGCAAATGGGGCCGGATCCGGCCACTTTGTCGCCCTCGGCGAGCGGGCCCGAGCCAAGATCCTGGTCGCAGAGGAGGCGCAGAAAGAAGCGGAACAAGCCTTTGACGCCGCCGTTGCCGGGCTGGCCCGGCTCGACAGCCGCCTGGAGTTGGGCCGAACCCTGTACGAGCGAGGTCGCCTCCTGCTTGCGGCCGGTGACCAGCCGCAGGCAGCGCAGGACCTGGAACAGGCCGTAGCCCTCTTCCAGCGCTGCGGTGCCGGGCGGGACCTGGAGCGCGCCATCCTGGCTGCCCGGCGTTGACAGCCCCGGGCTGTTGTGGTATGCTTCCACGCATTCGGGGTAAAAGGGAACGCTATGGCAGAGTTGAGCCTGTGGGCAGCCTATTCGGATCTTTCACGCATCCGCCGCTTCGTAGAGGAGGTCGGGGAGGAGCTCGGCATTCCCGAGCGCGAGCTGTATGACCTGGAACTGGCGGTTGACGAAGCCTGCACGAACGTTATCGAGCACGGCTACAACGGCGTAGGGGGCAAGATCGAGATCCAAATCGAGGCGCTTAATGGCGGCGTGCAGGTCGTCATCCGCGATTGGGGCGAGCCTTTCGATCCCGAGTCGGTCCCCGTCCCTGATGTAACAGCTCCCCTGGAAAGACGCCCGCAGGGCGGCGTTGGCCTGTTCCTGATGCGCCAAGTCATGTGCCAGGTGGAGTTCGCCTTTGACCCGCAGGGGGGAAACACCCTGACGATGACCAAACGATGGTAAAGGAGGGACTGTGCCGATCCAAGTGACCGTTTCTCAAGTTGCAGGCCGTGTGCCGGTCACCGTCTTGAGGCCGAGCGGCGCCCTGGACGCTTCCAACTACCAGGATCTCATCGCTGAGGCCCACAGGGCCTATGACACCGGGGCCAGGGACATGCTCCTGGACCTGAGTGAGGTACCGTTCATGAGCAGCTCCGGGCTGGTCGCCCTGCAGAGCATCGCTGCCTTGCTGCGGGGCGAGGGAGTGCCGAACCCGGACGAGGGCTGGTCCGCCTTCCGCGCCATCCATCGCGACCGGGAGGCCGGGTCGCAGGCGCACTTCAAGCTGCTCAGCCCCCAGCCGCGAGTGGACGCCACGCTTGAAACCGTGGGCTTCAAGAAGTTTCTGGACGTCACCTTCGATCTGGAGACGGCCGTCGCCTCCTTTTAGGTGGGCTCTCGGCGCGGAGCTCTGCGAGTTTCCAGGAGCCGGCCGCCGGACTCGAGCTCGCGCTCCGAGATCAGCTCAAAGCCGGCCGCCTGTAGAAGACGGGATACTTGCTCGCGGGCAGGCAGAGCAAAGTCGGGATCCCGCAAGGAGTTGTGCAGGGCATAGCGCAGGTGGTCGATGGGCGGAGGCTGTTCCCGCGAGGTGGGCGGCAGTTCGTCCACGAGGACAAAGCGGCCGCCCTCGTTGAGGGCGGCGGCCACCCTCTCAAAGAGGGCTTGCTCATAGAGCCCCACCTTGCACTCTATCACCAGGTCAAAGCCGCTCGGCAGGTCGTCGTGGAGGATATCGGCTGCGTGGTAGGCGATCCGGTCGCGCAGTGGCGTCCGGTCGGCGATCTCTCGGCCCGCCGCGCACACGTTCTCGATATCGACGACGACGGCCACCAGCGCCGCCTGTCGGGCCAGGAGAGCCAGCGACACGACGCCCGACCCTCCTCCGAGATCCATGACGCGCTCCACGCTCCGCAGATCCAGCAGTTCCGCCACCTCCTCGGCCAGGGGTTCGCGGACCTCGTGCCACATGCGCACAAAGCGCTGCGCGCGCGGGGGATCGGCTGCCATTTGCGCTACATAATCGGGCGTGGGGTGCCTCCGGGCCTCCCACACGGAGCCGGGGGTTGCCAGGTACAGGGCCAGGTCCTCCCCGGCTGCATACCGCTCGCGTGCCTCCAAGGCCAGGGTCTCCCATGTGTCCTGGCTGTACGTCTCGATGATTTCGCGACGCGCCCTGGGCGTGAGGGCATAGCCCTCGGGCAGGTACGCCAGCAGGTCCAGGCCGGCCAGTATTTCCAGCCAGATGTGGCAGCGCCTGGGAGGAATGCTCCACTCCTGGGCCACCTCTTCCACGCTCAGCGGTCCCGCGGACAATCGCCAGAACAACCCCAGCTCCAGTGCAGCGCCGAGGGCGGCGGAAGGCAGGTAGGCTCGAAGCAAAGTGAGCACGTCGGACTCTGATTTCAACATCTCGATTCCCACTAGCCCCCGTCCCTGTGTTGCTGCTCATCTTATACGATCCGGCCGGCACGGTCAAGTTGGCGGCGGAACAAGCAACAGGCCGGTGGGATCGCAGTCCACGGGCCTGTCAGCCATTCTAATTTTGGGGTACGCCGAGTGGACGAAGGGCTCTGAGACGTGATTTGCAGACTTGGGGGAATAGCTCTGGGCTGAGGCGCTCTGGCCTGATGGTCGATGGTGACCGGCAT
>JBFYTF010000548.1:0-5460 GCA_041300865.1 Anaerolineae bacterium | reverse complement strand
TAACGCGGTGGCCGTCCGTGTCGGCCACATAGATGTTGCCCTCATCGTCCACGTCGATCCCCGACGGCAGGCTGAAGGACATGTTGTCAAAGCCATAAAGGCCAAAGGTCGCCACCAGCTCGCCCTCGCTGTCAAAGACGATCACCCGATAGCCTTCCGGGTCCGAGATGTACACCTGTCCCTGGCCGTCGACTGCCAGAAACGGCTTGTTGACCACCGACTCGCCGTACCAGGCATCCACCGGCCACTCTCTAAGGAATGCCAGGTCCGCGTCGAACACCTGCACCCGCTGGTTCCAGGTGTCGGCGACCGCGATGTTGCCGTCCCAGGAGACGTCGATGCCCACCGGTTCGGCGAAGGCGCCGGGCGCAGCGCCCTCCTCACCCCACTGGTCGATTACGTTGCCCTGCGCATCGAACACGACGACCCGCTTGTTGCCCGTGTCGGTGACGTATACCCGTCCGAGGTCATCGACCGCGATGTCGCGCGGCCCGTAAAAGTAGCTGGTGTCGGTAGCCGTCTGCCCTAATGAGCCCCATTTCGTCACAAAGGTACCGTCGGCGTTGAACACCTGCACGCGGTGGTTCCACGTGTCGGCGACATAGACCCGGCCCAAGGCGTCGATGGCAATCCCCCACGGCTCCTGGAACTGGCCGTCCCCGAGAGCCAGGGGCCCATCGCCATCCGGGTCAACGCAGCCGAGCTGCGTATCCATGGCGCATTTGCTGCCCCATTGCCGGACGACACTGCCGTCGGGGGCAAGAGCCTGGATGCGGTTGTTGTCCGAGTCGACGACGTAGAGGTTGCCCTCGGGCCCAACGGCCACTCCACGTGGGTGATTGAACTGGCCAGGCTCGGTGCCCACCTGTCCCCCCCAGATCTGTTGAGCCTGAAGGTCCACGTGCGCATCGAGGTAAGGATCGGGCGGCAGCTCGACGGCCTCCGGCGGCCGGGCTCCAAAGTCCCAGATCTGCGCAGCCACGTCTTTGCGGATGTACATATGGAAATTGTGGACGTGGTACCAGTCGTCCGGCGTGCGCGGATACCGCCGGAAGTAGAGGATGTCCCACAGGATCTCGCGCTTCTCCGGCGAGCGGAGGATATCGACGATCCGATCCAGGGTTAGGTCCATGTACTGCTGATTGGGCCACCACACCAGGCGCCGTTTGAACTCGTAGTAGCGTTCACCCACGAAGGGCTGCACCTTGCCGTTGTTCTTGTCGCCGGCGAGGATGATGGGCACGTCCATTGCTTCCCGGGTCGGCGTCTCGCCGTAGAACTTGCGGTTGGGGTACTCGCGCATATACCACTCCAGGGGCCACGAGACGTCACTGTCGTAGGCCACCTGGATCATCTTGTCGCCCACCGTCCGCCTGGAGATCTCGGCAATCTCCTCCATGGTCGGTTTCACATCGGGCCCACCGTGGGCGTAGACGAGCAGCTCGGTAGCATAGTCATAGTTGATGTAAGACGCCATCCAGGCGAAACGCAGCGTGAAGAAAGACAGGAACACCACCGTCGTCGCCAGGGCCATGACAAGGACGTGGCGCAACCCCAGCCGCCGCATCGCCAGGGCGGTGAGGATCACAAGCAGCAGAGTGACCAGCAGCGCGGTCATCCAGTTCCCTGTCTCCTGCAAGTTGGAGAGGGAGAGGCCCTGAAAGGGCTCCAGGCGCAGGAGCATCAAGATGCCAAAGGCCGTAACGGGCAGCAGAATCGCGACGATTGCCCCACCCTTGTGCCACACTTCTCGCCAGGCGACACGGCCCAGTACGTCGCTCAAGAACTTGCTGCTGAGGATGATCATGGGCAGGGCCGGGTGGACGACGAGCCAGGGCATCTTTTCGCCTGCCCAGCTATAGATGAACAGGGTGCTCACGTTCCAGAAGATCAGAAAGGCCACAAAGCGGGTGTTTGACTCCAGGTGAGAAGGATCCGTCTCCGCCTCCGGCGTGCCGGCACCCAGCCGGCCGCCTATGCCGCGGATCAGGTAGTAGACCGTGGCCACAAAGCCAAAGAGCAAGGGGACGAACTCGTACATGGGCAGGACGAGAAGGTAGTAGAACCACGGCTGTCCACCACGCTCCACCTCTTGCTGTGCCAACCAATAACTGATGGATCCGGCGACTCCGGTTCCCAGGCCAAGGGGATTGGTGAAAAACGTGGTAAAGAGCAGGACATAGATCAAGAACATCATGATGATGGCCACGAGCCAGTTCTGCCACGACAGGTTCCGCACGGCCTCCTCGATACTGCTGCGAGCCGGGTGGCGCGAACGCAGCAGGCTGGCGCTGACCAGGGCTGCCGGCAGCGTGCCCCCCACGACGATGAGCACCGCCTGCACCAGCTTGGCCACGCCTGTCCCTGCCTCGGCCTCCTCGCCGCTGACGGGCGGCGGTGCCTGGCCGAAAAAGCTCGCCGCCACCAGGAGCAAGATGCTGACCACGGCCACGCCGGCATAGAGCCACAATTGCTGCGACGGGCGCACCCGCTCCCAGATGAGCAGCTCCAGGACAAAGATCAGGCCGATGTAGCCAAAGATGTAGGCGTTCTCCTTGGTGGCCAGCGACAGCATCAGCACCGCCGCACCCAGGTAGAACCAGCGCGCATCGTGGCTGCGGATAAAGTGAAACAGGGCCGCAATGAGCAGCATTGTCCAGACGGTGATATAGATGTCGTTGCGGATGTAGCGCGAGTAGTAGAGAAATGAGGGCGAGATAAGCAATAGGATGGAGGCGATGATGGCCCCCGCCCGGCCCAGCCAGCGGCGCAGCAGGAGCGGGCTCATGACCATGAACACGCCAAAGAGAGCCGGGACGATGCGCGCCGTGAAGTCGTTGTCGCCAAACAGGAAGTAGATCAGCGCGTTGGCGTGGAACAGGAACGGCCCGTGCATCATCGGGTTGTGGATGTAACCCGAGCCGTTGTACAGGTAGTAAGAGTAGAGGGCATGCAGGCTCTCGTCGTGGCTCATGGCCCGTGCCCCCAGGTCCCAGAAGCGGCTGGCAACCGCCAGGACCAAGATCACTACATAGATCGCTTTTTCCCAGTTAGGGCGCAGGATGTCGGCCAGCGGTTGCTGGTACCAGGCCCTTTCGTGCGTTAGTTCCATTCCTCTTGACCTCGTCGTACGTGATACGTCAATTCCCGGTGTCCGCAACCCACAGGACCACCTCCTGGTCTACGACAGGCTGCGCGGCCTCCGCGAACAGCAGCCAGCGAAGCATATCCTGGCCCCTCAGGCCCCAGGGCAGCCAGTGGCTCTTCAGGGCAAAGCCCTGGCCGGAAAACGCCTCGCCGATGGCCGGCTCGTCCTCCGCGAGCGTAACGGCGGCCGGCGTGTCGGGCGGCGAGGACAGGGTTTCGACGCTCGTCACCGGCCAGTGGCGCAGGTACCAGGCCACGACGGGCCCGGTGCCGGTGTCGACGGTGAGCGGCAGGGTGTACCTGTCGCCCTTTGCCGAGAGCGACAGCTCTTCGAGCTCGCTTGCCAACAGGCGCACTTGTGGCGAAGTGGCCCTCTCGGGCACGACGAGCAGTTCGCGCGGGTCGGTAGCCCGGCTAAAACTCGGCCCCCACATGCCCTTGACCGCTATGAGGCCCAGGATGGAGAAGCCCGCCAACCAGGCACCGGCAATGAGGAGCTCCTTACCGCGCCACAGCCAGGCCACGGCGCCGACTGCCACCATCAGCACCAGGGCCACCACAGCCAGGAAGAGGTAGGTCGTCGTTGCATAAAGGGTGGTGCCCGCCACCGAGACCGTGGCTCCGCTGCTGCGGGCGGCAAAGGCCAGCTGCAGGTAGAAGAAGACGGCCAGCCCCAGGGTCAACCCGGCCAAGATCCATGCCTCGCCCCAGTACACGCGCCCCTGCATCCACCGCCAGGACTGCTGGATCCCCTGGCCCGCCAGAAGCGCCAGGGGCACGAGGGCCATCAACAGGTCCCCCGCCGTCCGGTGCCCGCCAATGAGGGCCAGCACCAGCGCGGCGGCCGCCCAGAACGACAGGAAGGCAGGGAGCGATGGATCTGCGTGTTCCTCGGGTGCGTCCTCCGCAGCAGCAACACGGCCGGCACGGTGCGCCAGCCGGCGTGCCACTGCCACGAGCCCCATGATCAGGACCGGCAACAGGATCAGGGCTTCGTAGCGCAGCAGGACCATCAACGGATAGACAACCGGCTGTTCCGCGGTCCCGGGCAGGAGGCCGCGCACCCAGGCCCCGAGCAGGTCGGACGCGTGGCCGATACCGGCCGGCTGCAGGGCAAAGGTCGTCACCGACAGTCCGAGGACAGCGGCGAAGACGATGGCAACCCGGAGCAGGAGGCCGGCATCGTCGTCGAGCACGGCACGATAGGCTGGCACCAGCGCCTGCCAACCCCAGTCCCGGTGCAGGAACCTCTGCCCCAGGTAGAGAACCAGCCCAAAGAGGACGAGGATCAGTAGCAGGGTGTAAAAGCTGGGGCCCGAAGCGAGCCCCAACCCCAGGCCCACCGCCGCCAGGTACAGCCCCGTGCGCCTTTCCCCGTCCAGGACGAGGACGAGGCCGACCACCAGGGCCAGCCCGCAGGCAGCGGACAGGGCCGCGCCGTCCAGGCCGCGGGCGGTCCAGACCGCTGTGGGCGAGATGGCCAACAGCAACGCCGCCGCCAGCGCCCCTCCACGGCCCAGCCGGTGTCGCAGCCCGTAAGGCAGCAAGGCCAGTGCCAGCCCGGCGAGGGCCGGCCACAGCCGTGCCGTCCAGTCGTTGGCGCCCAGCAGCGTGAATAGGGCGACATTGCCGCTAAAGAGGGCGGGCAGAGTCCCGGCCGGCGCCGCCTGGATAGTTCCCTGCGCGAAACGAAGGGCGGCCAACGCCTGCTCCGCTTCGCCTTCGCCCAGCGGGCGCACTCCCAGGCCACCCAGGCGCAGCGCAGCGGCCAACAAGCCGGTCACACTCCAGGCAACGAGCTCCAACGTCCGCGGCACTAGCGCCTCGCCTGGAATGGCGGGCGTCACGCCCGTTTCAAGGCTCTCCCCGGCCTGCTCTTGCTCCTTAACCTCGCCGTCGTCCAACACCCAGTCCATGCTTCATTTCCTATTTGCTCATCTTGTAAATCGTGACGTCTGCCTCTGGGTATGCGATCTCCATGAAGCGCCCGAACTTGGTCAGGGCGCGCGGATCGTACTTGCTACGCTCCAGAGGACCGACGTAGACGAAAGTGACACCATACTCCTGTAGCAGCCCTTCGGCCACCTTTGGGTCCAGCGTGCTGTAGATGGTCGCGATGTCTGGCTCACGAGCGCCCTGAATTTCGTAGCTGCCACGCCACTGCCCCTCGTGGCCGGCCCAGCCCAGCAGCGTCGGCAGGCCGTTGAGGGCTGAAACACGGCCCTCATATACCAGACCCCTCCCGACCCATTCAACGAACACCCACCCCCCGGCTGGCTGTGCCGGGACACGTCCGCTGAGCCAAGGTACGTC
>JBFYTF010000248.1:0-6888 GCA_041300865.1 Anaerolineae bacterium | reverse complement strand
GACGCTCTTCCGATCTCAGATCCCCGAGTACGCCCGCTGGGTCGGGGCCACGTAGGAGAGCCGGCAATGGGCGACAACCTGATCATGGAAGTCCAGCAAGCTGGAGACGGCCGCACGCTGGCGACCATCAATGGCAAGCTCTACACCCTGCTGGCCGGGTACGACGACCGGCGGGCCGACGGCTGGTTCTTCCTGGCCGTCGCCGGGCGCACGCCCCTCAAGGCCGAGGACCTGGCGCCCTACTGGCAGGTGGTCAAGAGCGGACCGGTCTACCTGGCCTTCTCCCAGCGCCATTTCAGCTACCACCTGGCCCATGGAGAAGGCACGGAAGCCCCCGACGGCTGCGACTGGCCCCGCCTTAAGGCACCCCCCGACTGCTACGCCTTCGTCGGCCCCAGCAAACAGGCTGTGGAGGCCCAGGTCTGCCTGGCCCTGGAGCAGTACCGGCCTGACCTCGACCCCGAGGAGGTCTTGGCACGCGCTATCCGTGTGCCGGATGAGACGGGACGAGGGACGGACGCCTTTCTGATCCGCATGTAACCTCAGAGGGGCGTTCTCCGAACGAGAGCGCCCCTCTGGCTATTGTCCCCGGAGGAAAAACAATGGAAGACCCGACCATGACCGAATTGCTGCGCCGGGCCGTGGCGCCAATGCTGGACAAGCTCAACGAGCACAACCCCGAGACCGGCTACCTCTTGGCCATCGACCACGGTCTGACCGAGTATCTGACCATGCTCACCTTGGCCCCCCGGCCCCGCTCGCTAGGGCAAGTGTGCCGCCCCCCTGGGACCGCCGGCATCCCTGCCGGCCCCGCCGCCCCAGGAACCGCCTCCACCCCTACCGCCTCAGAACAGCGACAGCTGCCCGGCCGGCGCCGACAGCTTTTGCCCGGCCACGCCGAGGAGCCGCACCGGCCGCCCGCGGCGCCAGGTACGACGCAGCAGCACGAGGGCGGCGCCATAGATGGCTTCCGGGTCGTCGGTGGGCACGGCCAGGGCCATCTGGCGCGTCACAGTCGTAAAGTCGGCGTAACGCAGCTTGATGGCCACCGTCCCGGCCGCCAGCTGCCGGCGGCGCAGCCGCTCGGACACGCCCTGGCTCAGCTCGCGGAGCTGGGCCTTGAGGGCCTCGGGCTGGGCGATGTCCCGCGCGAAGGTAGTCTCCTGGCTGACGGACTTGATCTCGTGCTCGGCCACCAACGGCCGGTCGTCCAGGCCCTGGGCTTGCTGCCCCAACAGCAGGCCGTGCGAGGCAAAGCGCGCGGCCAGGTCGCCGGGGTCCAGGCGGGCCAGGTCGGCCACCGTCTCGACGCCCAGCTCGGCCAGTTTCTGCGCCGTCACGGGGCCCACGCCCCACAGCACGCGCACGGGCAGCGGCGCCAGAAAAGCTGCCTCCTCGCCGGGGCGCACGACCGTCAGGCCGCCGGGCTTGTCGTGGTCGGAGGCCACCTTGGCCACCAGCTTGTTGGCTGCCACGCCCAGCGACGCCGACAGGCCCACCTCGTCGCGGACTCGGCGCTGCACCTGGCGGGCCACCTCCACGCCCGCCTGCCAGTCCGCGACCTGGCCCGTCAGCTCCAGGTAGGCCTCGTCGATGCTCATCTGCTCGACACGGGGGGCTGCCTGCTCCAGGATGGCCATGACGCGCCGGGAGTAGTCGCCGTACACGCCGTGGCGCGCCGGGCGGACCACGGCGCCGGGGCAGAGGGCCAGGGCGCGAAAGGTAGGCATGGCCGAGCGCACGCCGCAGGCCCGGGCCTCGTAGGAGGCCGAGGCCACCACCCCCCGCTCCTCGGGCCGGCCGCCGACGATGACCGGCTTGCCCGCCAGGGCCGGCTCTTCCAACACCTCCACCGCGGCAAAGAAGGCGTCCAGGTCCAGGTGCACGACGATGCGCCCCGTCTCGCTCATGGGGCCATTATGCCACGCCTGCCCTGCGTTGGCAAGCCTCGCATCCACCCTCCGACCTTCTCCGGGCCGTTGCGTCCTTCCCGCTGCAGGGAGGAGCGCCGACCAGGCGGGATGCCGCGAGAAGGTGGGCGCACCCTGTCTGTGGGCCGTCTTCACAGGGCTCGGCACGATCTTGCCGATCTGGCCTGTTGTGGTACAATTGCCTGCAGGCATGAGGGGAGAACCAGAGGTAGACATGTCTTTTGTCCTCGACAGAGCCAAGTTCGTCACGATTGCGGTGATCGCTGGGCTGCTGTTCATATTCAGCCCCGCGGTCTTGGCCAATTCCCTGCCCCAAAGCACACTCTGGCTGGAGTTTGACGATCAGACGGCGGAGCAACCACAACTGGAAGGGGTGCAGCTCATTGGGTGCAATGACAGCGGATGCACTTCTCCCACATTGATCGACCAACATGGCAGGTGCAATGTCGCAGGTTGCCTGGATGATACGTCTCCTTCGGTGACCGCGGCACAGAATCTGAGATGCCTGGCAGATAGATGTGTATTGGTGTACCACTACCTTCAACTCGACCCCGGTGAGCCGTCTTTCTTCAGAGTTGTGGCGCAATTCACAGATCGAGTTCGTGAAAGCAATGTGTTTCCATATAGGTTGGACTACGGGGGACACTATGGCTGGCGCATTGCAGTCCAGGACACCGTGCTGTCCGTTTCGTCTTACGACCCTGGATTGCCGGAGACATATCCCCTTGCCAACGGCTTCTTCCAGTCCTTCCTTCTCACGGCCGCCGTTGAGTTGTTGGTTGCCGCCTTGGCTCTGCGCGGCTGGCTAGAGATGGCGGGGCGCGGCTTGTTGAGGGGCTTGGGCTATGTGCTGCTGGCCAACCTCGTCTCTTACCTGGTCACCTGGACCTTCTGGCCGTCACTCAGGCAGTTTGAGCCAATTCAAAGCCGAATAACGGGATTCTTCACTCTTCTGCTGGCCGGCATGTTTACAGCATTGATCGCCAACCTGTCGGGCAAAGAAGGAGAATCGCGGCGCAGCCGGATGATCATCACCCTGATTCTGTTGCCGGTAACGGGCGTCGCCATCTTCCTGTGTTGGTTGGCGGCCGATTTTGCCAGTGTCTATGGCGCAAAACCCATTGCGGTCCCGGGCTTCCCGGCGGGCCTGACCGTCGCCCTGGCAGAGATATTCGCCGTCGCCTTTGAGGCGCTGCTCCTCTATCTCCTGGCGCGCAGAACCCTGGGACTCGCGCTGAAGCAGGCAGGGGTCATCAGCCTGGCGATGAACGCCACAAGCTTCGTCTTGAGCCTGGTTATCTTTGCGTTGCTGTAGCGGCCTGTTGCACGACTGCTCCCACCCCCAACCGCGGGCCGGCTCTGGCTGCTCCTGAACTACCGCGCAGCCTACGGCTGCATGTGTGTCGCACCTGGAGGGGCAACCGCTCTCCCTCGCTCGCGCCAGATCCGGCGCTCGGAGCGATGGATTGTTGGCCATGCGCATCAAGCCAGGCTTGCACGCATTCACGCCCCCACGGTCAGTTGTCAACCACAGCGAAACCTGTTATAATCCACCCCGTGTGTGATTTTAACCAGGAGGGGACCGGAACATTGAAGAGGAGTGCCCCGTGATTCAGCGAAGAACGCAAACGGCATCGTACTGGCAGCAGCAATTCACCCTTAGCCGCAAGGACGTGCAATTCCTCTACGGTCTTGTGCTCGATGCCGGTCGCCCCATGAACGAGACAATCCTGGCGAGGCATCTGATCGAGCGTCACGTCAAGCAGGAGGAAGAAGCGATCCGCGCCGAGCTAAGCAAGGGTATCGTGTACCAGCCCCGGGAGGCTTACGCGGAGGGTACGGATCTGATCTTCCCCGCCCTCGACTATGCCCATGGCACGGTGGTTGGCACCCGCGTCGGGCGCAATCCTGACTATGGCGAGTTCACGGTCATCCAGGTGCGGCTTGACGGCGAGACCGAACTCCGGGAGTTCGCCTCGCAGCTGCAAGGCGAGCACGCCCTGCATCGTGGCGGCGACGACGATCTGCTTGCCGCCACGGATCTCCTGTCACCCGACGAGCTGTACGAGCAGCACGGTGAGTACGTGGCGGCCGAGATGTCGGCCACCCTGGAGGGACAGGAGGAGTTTGTCAGCTTTCGGACCGATTGGTTCCTCCGCGACCTGCTGTTGAGCGTGGACATGGGGCGCCGCAACATCGCCGAGGCTCTGATCGAGATCAAGGGCCGGCCGTTGACGACGGCTGAGTTTCTGCCTGACCTGGACTTCCCGGGCGAAGTGAGTGAGGAGATCCGCCTCTTCTCGCTGAATCACAGCCTCGAAGACGACCGGCGTTTCGATAACGTCGGGGACAGAGGGCGCGACATCTGGTACCTGCGTCGCTTGACCCCTCAGCCGGTGATCACGCCGCCCGCCCGGCTGGAAATCGAGTACGTGCCCTACAACAGGAGCAAGATCTCGGAGGAGCTGCTGCTCATCGAGCGCGAGATCGACGACGAGGGGAGCAGCGAGGAGGTCATGGGGCCCAGCCGGCCGCTGTACAAGACGGCCATCGCCCTGATCTACCCTCACTGGCGTGCCGGCACGCTGCCCCTCACGGTGCGGACGCGGGGCCTGTTCCCCGACTCGGCCAACCATCACAGCCCCGTGGTGCTGGTCGACGGCCAGAGCGGCGACCGCATGCAGGGCTGGGTCGTCCACCAGCATGGCTTTGTCTACGGCCTGGCAGAGTGGTACAAGAGATACGAGCTGCCCGTGGGCACCTATATCAGGCTGGAGCGCACCCGGGACCCGCGCATCATCCACGTCGATTTTGAGCCGCGCCGCCTGAAGCGGCTGTGGAGCAAGGTCGCCGTCGCGGAAGGCAACCGGCTCGCCTTCCAGGTGCGCAAGCTGCCGGTGGCCTGTGAGTACGACGACTTTCTAACCATCAGCGAGGACGATCCGGGGGCCATGGATCGGCTCTGGGCCGAGTCGCACAATCGCCGGGAGACCCTGCTCCAGATCCTGGTGCGGATCATGCCCGAGCTGCTCAAGCTGAGCCCGCAGAGCACCGTGCATGCCAAGGCCATCTACAGTGCGACCAACATCCTGAAGCGCACCCCACCCGGCCCGATCTTTGCCCTGCTCTCTTCGGAGCCCTGCTTTGTGCCCATGGGAGGCGGATACTGGACTTTTGACGAGACCCTCGTCGGGAGCTAGGCTGGTAAGGACTGCTAAATGAACAAATGGGTGAAACCGACGTTGGACACCAAGTTCCAGATCGACTTTGACTGGTGGGCAGAGGCAGACCGCAACTTTCGCGTCCATCTGCTCAGCCACCTGTGCAGCGAGTGCCAGGTGCGCTACAAGGACTACCAGGAGGCCGATCTCATCGATTGGATCGACGCCCGCACCGGCGAAGTGTCGCAGGTGGACGGGCTGTGGCATTCGCTGCGCGGCTGCTGCAGTCTGAAGCCCGACTATGTCGACGCCTACACGCCGTTGACGACGGCCGTTTTTCGCACGTTTCTGGCCAACGGCAACGAGCCCATGACGGCACGCGACCTGGCGGACGTGCTGCACCGGCCGGCGGATACGATCCTGCGCACCATCGGCGGGCTGCGGGTCTATAACGGCATCAAGCCCGTGGTCGGCAAAGAGCGCCGCCGCGGTCCGAAGCCGAAGGCAGCCTCGGCCGAGGAGTAAACCTTTCTACCCCGCACGCAGCCAAAGGGCGCCGGAGTTCCGGCGCCCTTTTTACGTGGCGATCCGTCGCCATCTGTCTTAGCGCGGCCGCCGGCGCGGCGAGAGGCGCTTCAGCCGCCGCCGCAGGCGATTCCCCAGGGTCGCCCGGTGCTGCTGTTCCTCGGCAAAGTCCTCGACGGCCTTTCTGGCCTCGTCCTGCACCGCGTAGCGCATTTGCAGGCGAGCCCGGTTTTCGGTGATCCAGAGGTAGAGATCGGCCTCCGTCCGGCCCGGAAAATGGGTCAGGATGCCCGAAGCGCGGATGCGCTCCACGACAGGCAGGTAGACGCCCCGGTACCAGCCGGCCGCGGCCTCGGGCAGGCTGGGATATTCGCGCGAGCGGAGGCCCATGTAGAACTGGTGCACCTCGATGTGCTGCAGGAGGCTGCGGTACGCGCCCGGCTTGGTCATCTCGATGTGCTCGCCGCCGTACACCGTGTCCAGCGACGTCTTTTCCAGGAACTCGGCATAGCCCGACTTCAGGATGAGGTCGTCGGGCGACGTCTCCGGGCCAAGGGGGACACGCACGGGGATGTCGACGACGTGGGCCATGATCGTCTTTTGCTTGCGGGCGCGGGCCACCGAGACGCGGTGGTTGCCATCCTGGACGAAATACACCTCGCCGATGCGAAACACGCGAATGGGGGGCAGCGCGGCCTGGCTGCCCATGCGCGCCACGCGCGTCCAGCGCTGCGCATCGATGTGCGCCCGCGGCAAGAAGGCGCGGTTAAAGTCCCGGTAGCGGCCAACGCTGCCCAGGATGCGATCCAGGGGGATTTCCTCCAGGTGGGCATCTTGGCCAGGATCACTCAGATTGAGCTGCTCCTGCACGTCGTGGAACGAGAGCAAGTCGTCTGACCTGCCGGACAGCTCGGCCAGCATGTCCTGCACAAAGGCGCGCCGCTTCGCCGCGTTAAAGATCTGCAGCGAGGCCGATGCGGTCGCGTCTTGATTCGAGCTCACGTTGCCTGCCTCAGGCTCTGGCGGGCTGCGCCCGGCGAGCTGCGTCCCATGTCTGTGTCCTGCACCCGAACCACCCCTGCCGGCTAGTCCTCAAACCCGGGCGGCAGCAGCCACAGCCGGCCCTCGGCTACGGCATCGACCTGGCTGCGCTCCCAGAGCAAGGGCGCGTACCTGACCTCCGACCAGGGCACGCTCATGTCGACATAGTGCTCTTGAAAGGCGTGGCCTGACTGGCCGGTGGTGTGCACCAGCAGCGAGCTCGGCAGATC